>NZ_JBIAMU010000002.1:0-101798 GCF_042874215.1 Streptomyces sp. NPDC004111 | reverse complement strand
GGGCGGGACGGGCCCCGCGCGGCCGGTGGGGCGGGACGGGCCCCGCGCGGCCGGGGTGGCGGGTGGACGGGGCCCGTCCGGTCCGGTTACGGCTGCTGGAAGCCCGCGTCGCGGAGGATCTTCTGTGCCTCGGGGCCGGAGAGCCACTTCACGAACTCGGCGGCGGCCTTCTCGTTCTTGGTGGTCCTGAGCGTGGCGGCCGGGTAGGAGGCCACCGCGTTCTGCGCGTCCGGGATGTCGACGGCGTCGACCTTGTCGGTGGCCGTGGCCGCGTCGGTCTTGTAGACGAGCCCGGCGTCGGCCTCGCCCAGCTCGACCTTGCTGAGGACGGCCCGGACGCTCGGCTCCTGGGAGACCGGCTTCACGGCGACGTGCTGGGCGTCCAGGATCTTCTTGCTGTACCGGCCGACCGGCACCTCCGGGGCCGCGAGCACCACCTTGAGGTCCTTGTTCGCGAGGTCCTTCAGGGCCGCGACCTTCTTCGGGTTGCCCTCGCCGGTGGCGATGACGAGCCGGTTCTTCGCGATGACGGCCGGGGTGCCGGTGTCGGACTTCAGCCCGTCCATCGTCTTCTGGTCGGCGGTGACCAGGGCGTCGGCGGGCGAGCCGTTCTTCACCTGCGAGGCCAGCTCCTGGGAGCCGGCGAAGGAGAAGGTCACCTTGGTGCCGGGGTGCGCCTTCTCGTAGGCGGCGCCCGCCGTCTTGAACACGTCGGTGAGCGAGGCGGCGGCGAGCACGGTCAGCGCGGCCCCGGAGTCCGGGGCGGCCGACTTCTTCTCCTCGCCGCCCCCGCAGGCGGCGAGCGGGACGAGCAGGGCTGCGGTCAGAACGGCACTGGCGGTGCGGCGTCCGGTGACGGCGGTCTTCATACGGGACAACTCCTTGCGTGCAGAAAGCTGCGCGAGGTGGAACCGAGGTGGAACAGCTGCACAGGGCATGTCAACTGCGCAGGGCGGGACGGTGGTGCGGGGCGCGGCAGGGGTGGCGGGACGGCGGTGCGCGGGTGCCGGGTGGCGCGGCGGCGCCGGACGCGGTGGGCAGCCGTACCGGTCAGGTGCGGTCGATGTGCACGCTGGTGGACTTCACGCGGGCGGTGGCCTGCATGCCCACTTCGAGCCCCAGCTCCTCGACGGCCTCCCTGGTGAGGAGCGAGACGAGCCGGTGCGGCCCGGCCTGGATCTCCACCTGGGCCGCCACGTCGCCGAGTTTGACCGCGGTCACGATGCCCGGAAAGGCATTGCGGGCCGAGGTGTAGGAGGAGTCCTCCTCGCCGGTGCCGTTCTGTGCGACCTCGACGGAGAAGGCGGCCAGATCACGCCCGTCGATGAGACGACGGCCGCTGTCGTCGCGGTGGGTGGCGACCCGGCCCGCGTCCGCCCAACGGCGTGCGGTGTCCGGGCTGACGCCGAGCAAACGGGCCGCCTGGCCGATTGTGTAGGACTGCATGTGCGGCAAGATAATCCACTTTATGGCGCATCTGCAAAGGTCTGTGCGATTTGACATGGCAGATACCAGGAAGCTCGGAGGATTACCCGAAGGGATTCCCTTGCGCACCCAAGGGAGTGAAGTCATTTTCGGCCATTCTCCAGGAACGTTTCTGCAGATGTGCCCCTGAACTGCATTGATCATGCTTCAACAGCCCTTTTGGACATATGTCCTAGGGATGGCCTGGTACATGGCTGATTCTTTTCCCCCCTACAGTCTTGCCGTCCCGTCAACCACAGCGCAGCCGGTGCACCCTTACCGGTCATCGGCCCGCGCCCGTGAATCCGACAATTCGTGCGAGGTGTGATGTCCGGCGAACTCTCGTTCCTCCAGGAACGGTTGCAGGCGTGGCAGATCCGGCAGGCGAGCTGGGGCGGCCCCCTCTACCGGGGCCGCGCGACGCCGAAAAGCACCGACCTCACGCTCATGTCCAACGACTACCTGGCGCTCGGCAGCCACCCCGCCGTGCTCGACGCCCAGGTGCGCAGCCTCCGGGACCAGGGCAACGGCGCCCTGATGTCAGGGGTCTTCACCACGGACTCCGACCCGCTGCGCCACCTCGAAACATCGCTCGCCGGCTGGCTCACCGCACCCGCGGTCATGCTCTGCCAGTCCGGCTGGACCGCGAACGTCGGTCTCATTCAGGCCATTTGCCGGCCCGGCGCCCCCGTGTACATCGACGAACTCGCCCATGCCTCGCTGTGGGAAGGCATCGCCGCAGCCCGCGCCGTCGCACGCCCCTTCGCGCACAACGACACCGACCACCTCGAACGCTCCGTCCGCGCCCACGGCCCCGGGCTGATCGCCTTCGACACGCTCTACAGCGTCACCGGCGACCTCTGCCCGCTCCTGGAACTCACCGCCGTCGCCCGCCGCACCGGCTGCGACCTCGTCGCCGACGAGTCCCACACCCTCGGGGTGCTCGGCTTCCAGGGCGCCGGACTGGTCGACGCGCTCGGCCTCACCGACCGGGTCGCCTACCGCACGGCCAGCCTCGCCAAGGCCTTCGCGGGCCGCGCGGGACTGATCGCCTGTGCGCGCGAGGTCGCCCACTACCTCCCGTACCACTCCCTGGGGGCCGTCTTCAGCTCCACCCTGCTGCCGCACGACGTGGCGGGCCTGGCCACCGCGCTGGTGGTGCTCGCCGGGGCCGACGACCGCCGGATGCGGCTGGCGCACAACAGCCGCCGGCTGCGCGAGGGGCTGCGCGAACTCGGCTACCACATCGCCCCGAGCGAGAGCCAGATCATCCCGCTCCAGCCCGGCACCGAAGCGGGCGTGCGCCGGCTCCAGCAGGCGCTGGACGCCCGCGGCGTGTTCGGCGCCGCCTTCGTCCCGCCGTCCGTGCCCGCCCGGCGCTGCGTCCAGCGGCTGTCGGTGCACAGCGAACTCACCGACGCCGACGTCGACCGGGTGCTGGACGTCTGCGCGGACGTACGCGACGAGGTCGGCCTGCGGGAGTGGAGGTCCACCCGACGGACGGCCGCCGTCCTCTGCTGAACAGGGCGCCCCCGGGCCCGTACCGCCGCCCGAGCCAGTGCGCGGCTGCGGCGCCCAGCCGAACCCGGCGCCCCCCCCGAACCCGGCGCCCCGCGGAACACCGCCGGGCCGCCCTTCCCCGCCACTTCGAGAGAAGAGAGCCCTGACAGCCATGCAGACCACCGAAGTCCGCCCCTTCCGGATCACCGACGACGCCCGCCAGAGCCGGATCACCGACATCGTCTGCGACCGCCTGGAACTGGAGCCCGACGAGCTCGGCGAGCGGGACCGGTTCGTCGAGGAGCACGGTGCGGACTCCCTGGCCCTCATCGGCGTACTGGCCGCACTGGAGAAGGAGTTCCGGGTCACCATCGACCAGAACGAGATGCCGCGCATGACGCACCTCGCGGGTGTGCGGCAGGTGCTGGCCGAGACGGCGGGCTGGTAGCGACGACGATGACCGACCGCTCCCGTCTCCCCTCCACCGCCGCGGCGGCCCGCACGCGCGGGCCCCGCCCGGCTCGCACACCCGCGCCCCGCCGGGTCGTCGTCACCGGACTCGGCGTCCTGTCCAGCATCGGCACCGGCACCGCCGACTTCACCGCAGGGCTGCGTGCCGGACGCAGTGGGGTCAGCCCCATCACCGCGTTCGACACCACCGGGTTCGCGCACGCCAACGGCTGCCAGGTGCCCGACTTCGACCCGGCGCGGATGCTGCGCCGCATCGCGCCGGCCGAGTACGGGCGGGCCGCCCAGTTCTCGGCCGCCGCCGCCCGGATGGCCGTCGAGGACGCCGGACTGACCGAGGACGACCTGCGCGGCGTGCGCTGCCAGATCTCCGTCGGCACCACCGACGGCGAGTCCTACGACCTCGACCGGATCACCGAGACCCATCTGCACGGCGGGCCCGGCGCGGTCACCGGACGGGCCGCCCGCCGCATCCCCGCCGCCCGGCTCGGCATCGCCGCCGCCCGCGAACTGCGGCTGGCCGACGCCGAGGTCCTCACCATCGGCACCGCCTGCTCGGCCGGCAACTACTCCATCGGCAACGGGCTCGACGCCATCCGGCACGGGGACGCCGACCTCGCGCTGTGCGGGGGCGCCGACGCCTTCTGCCGCAAGACGTTCGCCGCGTTCTACCGCCTGGGCACCATCGCCCCCGACCACTGCCGTCCCTTCGACACCCACCGCCAGGGCATCCTCACCGGCGAGGGCGCCGGAATGCTCCTCCTGGAGAGCCTCGACTCGGCGCTCGCCCGCGGCGCCCACATCTACGCCGAGGTCCTCGGGTACGGGCTCAACTGCGACGCGTACCACCCCGTCGCCCCGCAGGAGGACAGCGTCGCCCAGTGCCTCCAACTCGCCCTGGACGACGCCGGGGTGAAGGCCGCGGAGGTCGACCTGATCTCCGCGCACGGCACCGGAACCAAGGCCAACGACGTCACCGAGAGCCGTGCCGTCAGGCGGGTCTACGGCGACACCCCGCCCCGGACGATCTCCCTGAAGTCGATGCTCGGCCACACCATGGGCGCGGCCAGCGCACTCGGCGCCATCGCCTGCTGCCTGGCGATCACCCACAGGTTCGTGCCGCCCACCATCAACCACCGCACCACCGACCCGGAGTGCGCGGTGGACTGCGTGCCCAACCGGGCGATCGGGGCCGACCTGCGCATCGTCCAGAACAACGGACTCGCCTTCGGGGGCAATAACGCGGCGGTCGTCCTGGGCCGCTACGACGCCCGGCACGAGAACCGGCCCGCAGGCCCGGACGAGAACAGGTACGCGGGCGCTTACGAGGACCGGCGGACGGGCGTGCAGGACAACCGGCCGTCAGGCGCGCAGGACAACCGGCCGTCGGGCGCGCAGGAGAACCGGCCCGTCGGCCCCCGCGGGCCCCGCCCCGCGCCCCGGCACGGCGAGCGCCCCGGGAGCCGCGACGCGTTCCGCCACGGCGAGCGGTCCGAGAACCGCCGCCGCGTCCCGTCCTGACCCCCGCGAGGAACGAGCCCATGAACATCACCGCCTGGTCCGCGCTCTCCCCGTACGGGCGCGCCGCCGCAGACTTCACCTCCGGGGTCAGGGCCCGCCGGCCCGCCCTCTCCCTCGTACCCGGACAGGAAGGCCAACTGGGCTGCCTGGTACCGGACTTCGAACCACGTGCCGTACTCGGCAAGAAGGGCACCCGGGACATGGACCGGGTCACCGCGCTCGCCGTCACCGCCGTCGGCGACGTCCTGGCCGACGGCCGCACCGAGGCCGGGCCCGACACCGCCCTCGTCCTCGGCACCACCACCGGCAGCGTGCAGTCCATGACCGACTTCACCCGCTCCTCGCTCACCGGCGACCGCCCCTACGACGTCGAACCCGGGGTCATCCCCAACAGCGTGATGAACTGCGCCGCCGCCCAGTGCGCCATCCGCCACCGCATCCAGGGGCCCAACACCACCCTGGCGGGCGGCCGGGCCGGCGCGCTGCTCGGGCTGCTGTACGCCCGGCGGCTGCTGCGGGCGGGCCGCGCCCGTACGGTGCTGGCCGGCGGGGTCGAGGAGTACTCGCCGGCCCGCGCCTGGCTGGAGGCGCGCAGCCGCCGCGGCACGGGGGCCGCCGACGGCGGCCGGGCGGCCGTCGCCGCTCCCGTGGTCATGGGTGAGGGGGCCGCGGTGCTGCGGCTCGGCGCGGCCGGACTCCCCTCGCCCGTACCCCCGCTGGCCAGCGTGCTCGCCGTGCACACCCGGCAGGTTCCCGAGGGCGAGGAGCCGGGGGAGACGGTGCGGGCGACCGTGGTCGGGGCGCTGGCCCGGGCCAGGGTCGCCGCCGCCGACGTGTGGGCGGTGAGCGGTTCGGGCCTGGACGAGGCGGAGGGGCGGGCGCTGGAGCGGCTGTTCCCCCGGCAGGTCCGTGAGCAACTGCCGGACCTGGGCGCCCTGTTCGGCGACACCGGCGCCGCCTCCTCCGCCCTTCAGCTGGCCGCGGTACTGGCCTCGGCGGGACAGGCCCCCGGCGGGCACGCGGTGATCACTTCGGTGGACGGACAGGGACTGGTGGCGGCGGCGGTGCTGCGGATGGGAGAGGAAGCGCGATGAGCACGGAGAGTACGGGCGGGACGGGCACCACCGGCGCGGTGGGCACGGGCACGCGCAAGGTGGCGCTGGTCAGCGGCGGGTCGCGGGGCATCGGTGCGGCCGTCGTGCTGCGGCTGGCCGAGGACGGCTGGGACGTCGGGTTCTGCTACCGCTCCGACGAGGAGGCCGCCCGCCGGGTCGAGAAGGAGGCGGGTGAGCACGGTGTGCGGATCCTCGCCGTCCGGGCCGATGTCGCCGATCCGGCCGAGGCCAAGGAGTGGGTGGCCCGCACCGAGGACGGACTCGGCCCGGTCGGCGCGGTCGTCGCCAACGCGGGCGTCACCCGCGACCGGCCGCTTGCCCTGATGAGCGACGACGAATGGCACCAGGTCCTCGACACCAACCTCGACGGCGTCTTCCACACCTGCCGGGCCGCCGTCTTCCCCATGCTGAAGCGGCGCTCCGGCTGCGTCGTCACCCTCTCCTCGGTCGCCGGGGTCCACGGCAACTCCGGCCAGACCAACTACAGCGCGGCCAAGGCCGGGATCATCGGCTTCACCAAGGCCCTGGCCAAGGAGGTCGGCCCGCACGGCATCCGTGCCAACGCCGTCGCCCCCGGGCTCATCGACACCGACATGACCGACGCCCTGCCCGACCGGGACCGCGACCGGCTCCGCAAGGCGGTGGCCCTGCGCCGCTTCGGCACCGCCGCCGAGGTCGCCGACCTCACCGCCTTCCTGGTCTCGGACCGGGCCTCGTACGTGACCGGCAGCGTCCTGGAGGTGCACGGTGGCCTCGCACTCTGAGCAGTCCGAGCGCTCTGGGTACTCCGAGCGCTCTGAGCACACCGAGCAGTCCGAGCGCTCCGAGCACGCCGCACACACCGGCACCGAGCGCACCGAGCACACACGCGGGCCCGTACCCGCCCAAGGCGCGAACCCCGCCCGTACGGCGTCCGCGTCCACGGCATCCGCGTCCACGGCCTCGGCCCCCGTGTCCGGCTTCGACGCCGTCGTCGTCGGCGGGGGGATCGGCGGGCTCGTCTGCGGCGCCTACCTCGCCGTCGCGGGCCTGCGGGTCCTCCTCGCCGAGCAGCACGATGTGACCGGCGGCAACGCGCAGGTCTTCCGCCGCCGCCGCGCCTACGAGTTCGACGTCGGCATGCACTACGTCGGCGACTGCGGGCCCGACGGGCTCCTGCCCGCCGTCCTCGGGGGCCTCGGCATCGGCTCCGACCGGGTCGCCTTCCGCCCGCTCGACACCGACGGCTTCGACCGCATCGTGCTGCCCGGCACCACCGTGGACGTGCCCGTCGGCTGGGACGCCTACCTGGGCCGGCTGTGCGACGCCCTGCCCGCCGAGCGGGACCGGCTGACGCGCTGCGTGGGGGTGCTGCGCGCGGTCGCCGCCGACCTCCGCAGCGGTATGACCACCCCGCCGGGCGCCGCCCGCGCCCCCATGTCCAGCGCCCTGCTGAGCTGGGGCGGGCGCACCCTGGGCGAGCTCTTCGACGACTGCGGCCTCGGACCGGCCGCCCGCACCCTGGTCTCCGCCCAGTCCGGCAATTACGGAACCCCGCCCTCCACCACCCTCAACTCCACCCACGCCACCATGCTCGACCACTACCTGCGCGGCGCGTACGCACCGGTCGGCTCGGGCCAGACCATGGTCGCCACGCTCGTCGAGGTCATCGAGGCGTACGGCGGCCAGGTCCGCACCCGCTGTCCCGTCGAGCGGATCCTCGTCACGGACGACCGGCGGGTGGCCGGGGTGCGGCTCGCGGGCGGCGAGCAGGTGCACGCGCCGCTCGTCGTCTCCAACGCCGACTACCGGCGCACCGTGCTCGACCTCTGCGGCGGCCGGGGCTTCTCCCCCGCGGTCGTGGAACGGACCCGCCGGGCCACCATGCGGGCTGCCGTGGCCACCGCGTACATCGCCCTCGACCACCCGCTCGACCTGCCCAACACCAACATCTGGTGGTGGGCGCACACCGACGTCGAGGGCGCGTACGCCTCGGCCCTGCGCGGCGGGGACCCGGCCTTCGCGTTCCTCTCCTTCGGCTCCCTCAAGGACCCCGGCAGCCGTTCCGTCTGCCCGCCGGGGCACAGCAACTTCCAGGTCATGACCCTGGTGCCGCCCCTCGAAGGCCCGCCGGGACGCTACCGCCGCGACCCCGGCTACGAGCGGGGGAAGGCGCGGCTGCGCGACGCCCTGGTGGACATCGCGGAGTCGGCGCTCGGCCCGTTCCGCTCGCACATCACCCATCTGGAGACCGCGACCGCCCACACCAACCACCGCTACGTCCAGGGCGGCTCGGGCACCCCGTACGGCTTCGACGACTGGGGCGGGCACGGCCGCCGCCCCAGCATCCGCACCGGCGTCCGGGGCCTGTACGCGGTCGGCGCCAACTCCAGCTTCGGCGCGGGCATCCTCGGCACCGCCCTCAGCGGCATCTCCGCGGCCGGCCGCATCCTGGAGCGGCCCCTGCTGTCCGAGGTCTGCGCCGGTGCGGTCCTGGCCGACCCGGCACGCCTGCCGCACCGCGACCCCGGCTTCGACCCGCTGCGGATCTCCCGCGGACTGGCCCGCAGGGACGCCCGCGGACTGCCGCGCCTGTACCTCGGGACCCCTCCTGAGCTGCGAGAAGGAGAAAAACTAAAGCGTTAGTGGAACGTGAGTGGAACGACAAGGCAGGGCCCGAAGCTGAAGTCAGAGCGGATGCCCGAGCGGGGCATCCCGCCGATTCCACCGCATCTCCCGGGAGCCCCCACATGCGTCACACCGTCCGTCGCCCCGTCGTCCTCGCCGCCACCGCCTTCGCCGCGCTCAGCCTGACCCTCACCGCCTGCAACGACGGCAGCGGCGCGAAGAGCGCGGGCACCTCCGCCCCGTCCGCCGCCCAGGACGGTGCGAAGGACTCCGCAGCCGGCACCGACACGGCCGGCAAGGACGCGACGGCCGGCGACAAGGCCGAGGGCAAGGACGACAAGACGGGCGGCCAGGAGGAGAAGGCCGGGCAGGGCACCTCCGGCGGCAAGGCCCCGGCCACCCAGGCCGGCAGCAAGGCGTCCAAGAAGGGCAAGGCCCCGGCCTGCACCGTCAACGACGTGAAGATCAGCGCCGCGAAGCAGGACGGCACGCCCACCACGCACATCACCCTGACCGCGAAGAACACCTCGGGCCGCGCCTGCACCCTGCTGCAGTACCCGCTGCTGGCGTTCGGCGACATCCAGACCGCCAAGGACGTCCCGGCCGTCGCCAAGAGCAAGCCCGGCACCCCGGTCGTGCTCCAGCCCGGCGCCCCGGCCTACGCGGCCGTGCGGGTCAACAACGGGGGCCGCGAGGAGGAGAACCACGCCGTGAACTCCTTCAACGTGAACCTCTTCGCCGCCGACGGCCCGGCCGAGGGCAGCAAGGTCGTCTCGGTGGCGGGCGGCATCGCGGTCGACGACGCCGTGGCCAAGACCGGCTACTGGACGCCGGAGCTGCGCAACGGCGCCGACGAGTTCTGATCCGGACCGGCCGATCGGGCCGAAGCACCTTCGGGGGCGTTCCGCTGCGGCGGAGCGCCCCCGTCGGCGTACCGCCCGGCCGTGCGTCCGGGGCGGGCGGGCAACGGCGAACGGCGGGCGGAGGGGCCGAAGCCGCTCCACCCGCCGTCGCTCACCGCTCGTGCCGTCAGGCGACCGGCGCCGGGAAGGTCGGGTACTCGACCCCGGAGACGTGCTGGACGACCCGGACGACCTGGCAGGAGTAGCCGAACTCGTTGTCGTACCAGAGGTAGAGGATCGCGTCGTCGCCCTCGGCCTTCAGCGCGCCCGCGTCCACGATCGACGCGTGGCGGGAGCCGACGAAGTCGCTGGAGACGGCGTCGGGGGCGCTGATGAAGTCGATCTGGCGCTTCAGCGGCGAGTTCAGCGACACGTTGCGCAGGTAGTCGAGGACCTCCTCGCGGGTGGTCTCGCGGGCCAGGCGCAGGTTCAGGATCGCGATCGACACGTTCGGGACCGGAACGCGGATCGAGCTGCCCGTGATGGTCGCCTTGAGGTCCGGCAGCGCCTTGGCGACCGCGGAGGCGGCGCCCGTCTCGGTGATCACCATGTTGAGCGGCGCGGACCGGCCGCGACGGTCCGAGCTGTGGTAGTTGTCCAGCAGGTTCTGGTCGTTGGTGAACGAGTGGACGGTCTCCACGTGGCCGCGCAGCACGCCGAACTCGTCCGCCATCGCCTTCAGCGGCGGGACGATCGCGTTGGTGGTGCAGGAGGCGCAGGACAGGATCTGGTCGTCCGGCTTGATCGTGTCGTGGTTGACGCCGTGCACGATGTTCGGGACGTCGCCCTTGCCGGGGGCGGTCAGCACGACCTTGTCGATGCCGGGACGCAGGTGCTTGGAGAGCCCCTCGCGGTCGCGCCAGCGGCCGGTGTTGTCGATCAGGATGGCGTTCTTGATGCCGTACTCGGTGTAGTCGACCTTGGTCGGGTCGTCCGAGTAGATCATCTTGATCGCGTTGCCGTTGGCGTAGATCGTGTCGGTCGCCTCGTCGACCGTGATCGTGCCCTGGAACTGACCGTGGATGGAGTCACGGCGCAGCAGCGAGGCGCGCTTCACGATGTCCTGGCCCGCACCCTTGCGGACGACGATGGCGCGCAGCCGCAGGCCGTTGCCGGAACCGGCCTTCTCGATGAGCAGCCGGGCCAGCAGGCGGCCGATCCGGCCGAACCCGTACAGCACGACGTCGCGCGGCTCGCGGCGCTCGATCTTGTTGGCGCCGGTGGCGCCTGCCACGGCCTCGGCGGTGAACGCCTCGACCGACAGGCCGCGGTCGTCGGCGCGGTGCGCCTCGGCGAGCAGGCCGATGTCGATCTGGGAGGGGCCGAGGTCGAGCGTGGTGAGCGCTTGGAGGAAGGGAAGGGTCTCGGTGATCGAGAGCTCCTCACCGGCTATCTGGCGGGCGAATCGGTGGGTCTTGAGAATGCTGACCACCGACTTGTTCACCAGAGAACGGCTGTGCAGCAGGACCGTCACGTCCCGCTCCCGGTGCAGCTTGCCGATGATCGGAATCATCGACTCCGCGATCTCCTCGCGGTTCTTCCAGTGGGTGAACGAGTCGTCGTTGACAGTCACAGGTTTCTCTTTCGAGCTAGGCGGCGCTCATATGCTAACCCGACCGGTTTTCACCTGCGCAGGGTGGTGTCCTCCCGGAGCGCGGGCGCCCTGGAACTCGCGGGGCGGGGGCGTCGTTAGTGCCGGGTGAGCGGCCCACAGGGACGGCCGCGGAAAGGACCGCACATGTCAGCCCACGCTCTCCACGCCGGCCCCGGCCCCCGGCACGACGACCCCGCCGAAGCCGTCGACGTCGACCGCAGGCAGGGACCGTACGGCGAGGTCGCCCTGCGCAGGCGCGGCGAGACGTACGAGATCATCGCGAACGGCTGCTTCCTGATGGACACCTCCGACGGGCGCTCCGAGCGGCTGCTCGTCGACGCGGCGTACGACGCCCTCTGCGCCCGGCCGGCCGGTTCGCCTCCGCCCTCCGTGCTGATCGGCGGCCTCGGCGTCGGCTTCTCGCTCGCGCACGCCGCCGCCCAGGACCGGTGGGGCCCGGTCACCGTGGTGGAGCGGGAGGAGGCGATCATCGACTGGCACCGCGAGGGGCCCCTGTCCGCCGTCTCCGGTCCCGCCCTCGCGGACCCGCGGGTGACGATCCTGCACGCCGACCTCGTGGCCCATCTGCGCACTCCCGCCGACGAGCGGGCGGACGCCGGCCCGGCCAGGTACGACGCCCTGTGCCTGGACATCGACAACGGGCCCGACTGGACCGTCACCGACGACAACCGCAACCTCTACACCCCCGCCGGCCTGGCCGCCTGCCGCACCCGGCTGAACCCCGGCGGCGTGCTGGCCGTCTGGTCCGCGCAGCCCTCGACCGCCTTCGAGGAGGCGCTGCGGGAGGCCGGCTTCACCGACGTACGGACCGAGGAGATCCCGGTGGCCCGGGGCGTGCCGGACGCCGTGCACCTCGCACGCCGCCCGGCCTGACCCGGCACGCGCCGATCCGGTCCGATCTCCCGAGCCGGAGAGGCCCCGGTCCGCGGCATCGCCACGGACCGGGGCCTCCCACGGCCCGGCCGGTCTCACACCCCGGCCAGCAGCACCTCCAGGGCCTGCGCGGTGACCGGGTGACGGTCGAGCAGCACGGCGCCCGCGCCGCCCGCCCCGGCCGCAGCCCACTCGCCCTCGCACCCCAGCAGCGCGGCGACCGCGTCGCACGTCGCGGGGTGCGCGGCGAGCAGGGCCGCGCCCCGGCCGCCCTCCGTACGGGGCTGCCGCGCCCCCGGGGACACGGCGGGCCCCGCCTGCCACGGCGGCACCCACGCGTCCAGCTCCGCGAGCCGCCCCGGGAAGGTCCGCCCGGCCTCACGGATCAGCGGGGCCGCGAGTTCCGCACCGTTCGCCCGCAGTGACGTGATCAGGGTCGGCAGCCACGGCAGCAGCACCGGGTCCGGCAGCCGGGCGAAGGCGTTCGACACCGCCTCCACCACGAACCCGGTGAGCGCGGGCACCGGCTCCAGCGCGTGCACGAAACCGCTGAGGTAGCGCGGACAGGACGGCACCACCAGCGGGTCCGCCAGCAGCGCGTCCCACTTCTCCCGCAGCCCGTCGAGGGAGAGACCGCCGAGGTGCGAGCGGGCGGCCCACAGCAGCGCCGTCTTCTCCGGCCCCTCCGGGTGCGACTGGGCGACCGCGAGCTCCAGTTGGTGCCGGTCGCAGCCCAGCGACAGCGCCAGGCCCTCCATGCTGAACAGGAAGCCCAGCATCGCCGCCACCTGCCGGGGCGTCGCGTCGTCGTCGGTGAACGCCATCGGCAGCAGGGTGCAGTAGTGCGCGTACCCCGCCTTGGCGAAGGACTCGATCCACCCCGGCAGCACCGGCTCACTGGTGCGGTAATGGGCCAGCAGCCGCCGCACCCGGCGCAGCACCTCCGGCGCCCCGTCCACACTGCGCTCCGCCGACAGCACCTCCAGCGCGCGCACCCCCAGCTCGTCGGCGAGCCGCCGGCTGCCCAGGTACAGCGTCGCGTCCTCGACGGCCTCCAGCACCACGGCCGCCGTGGCCCGCGGGGCGTACGCGGCGCGCCGCAGCCGCTGCTCCAGCACCTGCTCGATGCTGACACCCTCGTACCCCAGCTCGATCAGCGCCCGCTGGTGGGTGCCCAGCGCCAGGTCCCAGGACTCCTGGATCGACCGCTCGCCCAGCTTCCGCTCGCCCATGATCGGGCGGGCCGTGCCGTGCGGCATCAGCCGGCGCAGCATCCACAGCACGTCGGAGCAGCGCGCGAGCTCGGGACGGGACGCGATGTCCAGCAGGGCGCGCTGGACCCCGCGCTGCTGGAGCTTGAGGCCCAGCGGGGCGAGCCGGTCGTGCACGTCCCTGGCCAGCGGCGGCAGCGCGTCGTACCCGACCTGGCCGATCCGGTCGCCGCCCATCATGATCTCCACCAGCCGGCGCACGTCCCGCCGGCCGGGCACGGATTCCTTCTCGATGCAGGTGACCGCCGCGTCCTGGAAGTCGTACGGCGTCGGCCTCGCCCGGTCGCGCATCCCGGCCAGCAGGATCGACGTCTCGAACACGGCGATGGCATCGGCGGTGGACGCCAGGTAGCCGTTGCGGCGGGCCGCCCGCACGATCTCCACCGACCAGCCGAGCAGCTCCGCCTCGTCCAGCCGGTCCAGCTCGGGAGGCTGCTCCAGGAAACCGGTCAGCCTGTCCTCGGCGGGTGCCGGAGCGGCGGCGGGCCGTCGAGCGGCCTGGGCCGCCGCCCGCTTCCCGGGCTTCGCCTTCCGCGCCCCCGCCTGCCCGGCCAGCCGGTAGGGCTCCACCCGGGTGCGCTTGAGGTTCTTCGCCCAGAGCGTGGCCGCGATCGACACCGAACCCGCCGTGAGACCGAACTGCGCCTCGATCGCGGCATGGCTGGACGGGATCAGCCCGTGCTGCCACTTCGTCGCGGTGCGTGGTGATATGTCGAAGGTGTCGCTGCCGTGCAGCCCGAACTCCTCGACCCGGCTGGCGGCGTGGAAGGCGCCGCAGACGTAGAGGCAGTCGCCGGGGTCGGCGCCGCCCGCGGCCAGGTGTTCGCGCATCCGGGTCCACATGTAGCGCTCGCGGTCCTCGTCCACACCGACCCGGTCCGGATCACCCGGTGCCAGGCGCCGGAACAGACTGCCGATCAGGAACATCACCTGGCGGTACGTGTCGTGGTCGGCGCCGCCGAGAGGCAGCTCGACGTACTGGTGCCACCACTCGCTCCAGTGCCGGACCCTGCCGTGCCGCAGCAGGTGCTCCTCCAGTTCGGCGAAGCGCGGACGCAGATCGCCGATCTTCACCCCGACCGCGTCGCCGTGCAGCGCGGCCTCCTCCTCGGCGGGCGGCGCGTCGGCCCCGTCCTCCCCGGCCGCTTCGGGCGCCCGGCGCGCGTCCCACTGGAAGACGTGGTCGGTGGAGCGGTCGACGAGGACCAGCTCCACTCCCGGCGTGTCCAGCGCGTAGGAGATCGCCTGGTACTCGGCGGAGGCCTCGGTGATCGGCGCGACCACCGACAGCGGTGCCCACTCGGCGGGGAACCCGTCGATCTCGCCGGCGAACGCCTGCAGTGCCACCGGCAGCCGGCAGTTGCGCAGCTCGGTCAGGAGCGGCGCCATGTCCTCGCACAGCTCCAGGAACACCACCTTCGGCTGCTTCTCCCGCAGCCGGCGGGCCATCGCGAGCGCGGACGCGGGGGAGTGGTGGCAGACCGGGAAGATCTCCAGCGGTTCGGCCGCCGCCCGGTCGACGTCGTCGACGATGCCCCGCAGGATGTCCGCCAGGGAGCCGGGCCCGTCCGCGAACGTCTCCGCGGCCCCGCCCAGCTGCGTGCGCAGGGCGGAGAAGGTGCCCTCGGTGGTGCCGACGGCGCCCGTCACGACAGGGTCGCGATCGCGTCGCGGCCGCCCTCCAGGAACTCCGGCCAGGCACCGCCCTCCTCCTTGCTGCGCGGCTCGACCACCCCGTGCAGGTACTTGTTGAGGATGGCGAGGTCCTCCGGCTCGCGCCGGGCCAGCGAACCGACGAGCGAGGACGCCAGGGTGCGTGCGGTCAGGGTCTGTTCGCCGAAGAAGTTGCTGTGCAGGATCGCGTCCTCCAGCACGCCGATCTGCTCGGCGCTGGAGAGCGCCGACTCCAGCTTCTCGTCGTCGCTGCCGGCCGCCGCCGCGGAGGCCCGCAGATCGGCGAAGCTCTGCAGCAGTACGTCGAGCAGGTTGGGCGGCACCTCCAGGTCCAGCTGGTGGCGGCCGAGCAGCTCCTCGGTGCGGAACCGGACGATCTCCGCCTCGCTCCTGCGGTTCGTCACCACCGGGATGCGGACGAAGTTGAACCGGCGCTTGAGCGCCGAGGACAGGTCGTTGACGCCGCGGTCGCGGCTGTTGGCGGTGGCGATCACCGAGAATCCCGGCTTGGCGAAGACGATGTTCTCGCTGTCCAGCTCCGGCACCGAGATGTACTTCTCGGACAGGATCGAGATCAGCGCGTCCTGGACGTCGCTGGTGGAGCGGGTCAGCTCCTCGATCCGGCCGATCGTGCCCGTCTCCATCGCCGTCATGATCGGGGACGGGATCATCGACTCCCGCGACTGCCCCTTGGCGATCACCATGGACACGTTCCACGAGTACTTGATGTGGTCCTCGGTGGTACCGGCGGTGCCCTGGACCACCTGCGTGGAGTTGCGGCTGATCGCGGCGGCCAGCAGCTCCGCCAGCCAGCTCTTGCCGGTACCCGGGTCGCCGATGAGCAGCAGCCCGCGGTCTGAGGCCAGCGTGACGATGGAGCGCTCGACGAAGCTGCGGTCGCCGTACCACTTCTGCGAGATCTCCCGGTCCAGGCCGTCGGAGCGCTCGGAACCCAGGATGAACAGCCGCACCATCTTGGGCGACAGCCGCCAGGAGAACGGCTTGGGGCTGTCGTCGACCGACTCCAGCCAGTCCAGCTCCTCGGCGTACTTGGTCTCGGCGGGGGCGCGCAGCAGATCGGACATAGGTGGGCCTTTCTGGGGATTGTGGTCGTGTGGGACCGGGTTTTGGGCAGTGCTGTGCTGAGGCAGGGGCGTAGCTGAGGCAGGGGCGCGTACGGGAGGCGCCGCGCTAGGCGGTGAGGAACGTCTTCAGCTCGTGCACGAGCTTGCGTATGTGACCGGACAGCACCGGAGTGCCGAGGTCCTTGAAGCGCTCCCGGAACCACGGGTTGACGCTGCCGCGGCCCGAACTGTTCACGGAGCCGACGGGGATGAACTTGGCGCCCGAGCGGTGAATGGCGGCCATGCTCGCGAAGAGCGGCTCGGTCTGCCACTCGTAGAAGTCGGAGATCCACACCACCGCGGTGTTGCGCGGCTCCGCGATCTTCGGCTGGGCCATCGCCATCGCGACCGTGCCGTCGGTGCCGCCGCCGAGCTGGGTGCGCAGCAGGGTCTCGAAGGGGTCGTGCACCCACGGGGTGAGGTCCAGCGCCTGGGTGTCGTACGCGATCAGATGGACGTCCACCTTGGGAAGCCCGGCGAAGATGGACGCCAGGATCGTGCAGTTGACCATCGAGTCGACCATCGAACCCGACTGGTCCACGACGACGATCAGCCGCTGGGGTGTCGTCCTGCGCGCGGTGTGCCGGTAGAAGAGGCGGTCGACGTACAGCCGCTCCTCCTCCGGGCTCCAGTTGGTGAGGTTCTTCCAGATGGTGCGGTCCAGATCGAGATTGCGGAACACCCGCTTGGGCGGCACGGACCGGTCCAGCGCACCCACCGTGGACTTCTCCACCTCGGTGCGCAGCACCTCCGCGACCTCGTCCACGAAGCGGCGGATCAGGCTCTTCGCGTTGGCCAGCGCCACTCCGGAGAGGTTGTCCTTGTCCTGCAGCAGTTGCTCGATCAGCGACATGCTCGGGGTCAGCCGCGCGGCGAGCCGGGGATCGGCCAGCACCTCGCGCAGCCGCATCCGCCGCACCAGCTCACCCTCGATACTGCCGAGTTCGGGGCCGATCGAGGGGATCAGCCTGCTGAGGTCGGGAGCGGGACGTCCACCGCCGGAACCCGTCGGGCTCACGCCCGCTCCGCCGCCGCCCGTCGCGGGACCGGCTCCCGTGCCGGTCCCACGGCCGCCGCGCAGTTCGCCCGGCCGGCAGCCGAGCGCCCGCTCCAGCCAGCCCGCGTCCGACTGCCAGCCCGCCAGCTGACCCGCGCTGACCGTCCCGCCGGGGGAGGCGAACACATTGAGGAGCACCTTCGACACCAGCGCCGCACGGCGGACCTCGGCGGCCCGGTCCCGGTCCGCAGCGTCCTCGCCGTCGGACTCCGGAACCATCAACCCGTCTATCTCCGCGGCGAGTTCGGGGTGCCGCTGGACGATGGAGTCGACCGAAGCCCTCGGGTCCAGCAGCGCGGCGGGCAGCCCGATGTCCTCCACCACGGCCACGCTCGCGGACTCCAGCGCGGCCTGCTCCTCCGGCTCGAAGAGGCGGGCGAGCAGACGCCAGTAAAGGACCTGACGGCGATTGTCGTGGGCCGGGCCGTCCGAAGGGGCCCCGCCTGCCTGCTGCCCGGCCCGCTCCGCCGGCTTGTCCCGCTCGTCCCGCGGGGCTCCCGCGACGGCGGGCACCACTGGTTCAGTCCGTTCGGTCGTCATTTCCGCAACAGCCTCCCCGCCCGCTCCCGCAGCACCGCCACCGCGTCGGTGGCCGCCTTCTCCGCCTTCGCTCCCGCCTTGTCCGTGGTCCCTCCGGCCCACCCGCCGGCGTGCAGCGCCACCGCCTTCTTCCGTACGGTCGTCTCGACTGCCAGCGGCTGGAGCAGGTACGTCCCGCCGTCCCAGCGCAGCAGCCCGATGCACGCCCCGGACGCCTCGACGGCCTGCGGGGTGAGCGGCGACGCGGCCGGGATCCGGTCGGTGTCGACCGCGAGCGGATGCCCCGCGACGGTGAACGTGGTCCCCCCGTCGCCGGTCCCGACCGTGTACCCCTCCAGGAACACGGGCACGGCGATGCGCACCGGATGCCGGTCCAGCGGAGGTGTCACCGCGTCGGTGGCGGAGGGCAGGGCCACCCGGGCGGTGGCGAACGGGTCGGCGCTCCCGCCCGGCCGCGCGTGCTCCTCGCTCCAGAGCAGGTCGCCCGCCGCCGTGACCGGCATGTCCGTGAGCTCCATCGCACGGCCCTCGCCGGCCGCCGCCAGCAGCGACAGGTGCGGGCGCAGCAACTGCCACAGACCGGCCCCGACCACCGAATCCGGCTTGGGCACCGACACCGACGCCCGCACCAGCCGTGCCCCGTCGCCGTCCGCGGGCTCGAACACCGCGTGCACCTGGGCCTGTACGGCACCCGCGTGCTCCTGGAGGTCGACCCCGAGCGGCAGCAGACGGCCGGTGGCCGTCCCGCACGGCGCGTCGTCCGCCGCACCCGGCAGCGTCAGCAGTACGGCCCGCGACCACAGGTCGGCCCACCGGCGCACCGGTATCCGCTCCAGGGTCGCCCCGGGGCAGGAGGCGGCGAGTTCGACGGCGAACCCGTCGAGCAGTGTCGCCAGCCTGCGCAGGCCCGGCTCCCCGAGCATCGCGGAGACCACGGGCGCGGCCCCGGACACCAGTTCGTGGTCGATGCCGCGCCAGCCGGCCCGTGCCAGGTCGCACAGCCAGGAGCGGGCCGCGACCAGCAGGTTCACCGACTGCTGCCCGCCGTCCGGAAGGCCGGCCGCGGGACCTGCCGCACGCCCGGTCGCCTCCGCCGTACGGGCCGTCAGCGCGTCGTGCACGGAACCGAGCAGCGCGGTCCTGGCAGCGGCCAGCGCCACGAAGTGGTCCTCGCCCGCCGAACCGGCGCCCGCCTTCTCGGCGGCCTCCGCCGTGCGGGCGGCCAACGGCGAGTCCGCGACGGCCCGCGCCAGCTCCGCCAGGTCGTCCACCGCGCCGGCGGGCGGCCGGAGCAGCCCGGGGACGAGCGCCCGGTCGAAGGCGTCGACGGCGGCCAGGGCCTCGTCCAGCCCGTCGATGTCCGCCACGAGCAGATCGGTACGCATCAGGCCACCGCCCGCGTCGGCGGGAACCAGTGCATCTCCGGCAACGGAGAGGTGACCGGGGCCAGTTCGAGGTACGACAGGTGGCGCAGGAACCGGCTGAACACGGGCGCGGCGGCCGTCGCGTCCCCCTGCGCGGGCCGGGTGCGGCCCATGTCGTAGGTGAGGCCCGCCGCGCTCGGCCCGTCCGCCTCCTCGGACTCGACCCGCAGATAGCGGGCCACCCGCTCGGCCCCGTACTGCAGCACCGCCTCGTTCACCAGCGCCCGGATGTGATTGCAGTACGAGCCCCTGGCGCCGCCGCAGGGACGGTTGTTGTTGGTGCTGCACGTGAACGCGTACGTCTTGGCCGCGACCGACGAGACGTACACCCGCGCGATGTCCGACCCGCTGGACACGACGCCCTGCAACCGCCCGTCGGCCAGTTCCACGAAGGGAACCTTGGTCAGCTTGCGCGGCTTCGCGGGTGCGATCACCCGGGCCGTGCTGGACCTCTCCCAATCCGTCAACACACCATCTCCTAGGCAGCAAGAGGTACTTCCACGCCTTCTCGGCGGGACAGGAACGAACCTACTTGCGACCACTGACAATCCGGGCCGGGCGGCGTCCGGGGCCCGCGGGCCGGGGCGGTCAGGGCGGCGGGGCGCCGCCCAACTGCCGTGTCCCGACGGCGTTCGCCAGTGCGGTGTGTCCGGCGGAGTTGGGGTGCAGGTGGTCGCCGGTGTCGTACGCGGGCAGCAGCCGGGCGGGGCGGGCGGGGTCGCGCACCGCCAGGTCGAAGTCGGCGACCGCGTCGAAGACCCGGCCGGTGCGCAGCGCGCGGTTGATCTCCCCGCGTACGGCGTCCAGTTCGGGACTCCAGCGGGCCCACCCCTCGAACGGGGTGATCGTCGCGCCCACCGTCCGCAGCCCGGCGTCGTGCCCGCGCACCACCAGTTGCCGGTACCCCGCCAGCAGTCGCGCCGGATCCTTCTGGTTCGGCTCCTGCTGGAGGTCGTTCACCCCGAGCGCGACGACCAGGGTGCGCAGTCCGGGCAGGGCGCGCACGTCCCGGTCGAAGCGGGCCTGTCCGCCGGGGCCGAACCGCACGTCGTCCAGGAGCAGCCGGTTCCCGCTGATCCCGAGGTTGGCGACGGCCGTGCCGGGGAAGCTGCGGGCGAGCTGGTCGGGCCAGCGCAGGTTCGCGTCGTCGGGCGTGCCGACGCCCTCGGTGATGGAGTCCCCGAGCACGGCGACCGCCGTCCCGGCAGCCCCGCCGGCCACGTCCACCCCGGTCAGCAGGAACACCGAGGTGGTGCGCACCCCGTCGAGCCAGTGCGAGGCATGGGTGTCGCGGTGGAACGACAACGGTCCGGTCGGTCCCGGCAGCCGCGTCTCCACCACCAGGTCGGACCCCCGCTCCACCCGCAGTCCGGCCACCGGGTCGCTGGTCAGCGAGGCACCGGAGCACAGCCACCCGGTGAGCTCCCCGCCGAAGGTCACCGGCCGCCCGCCCGCCGTCACCGGACCGATCAGTACCGGTACGGTGCCGAAGGCGTGCCCGTAGCGCAGCCGGACCTGCCGCCCGCCCGCCGACAGCCGTACGACGGCCCGGAACAGGGCGTCCGTCACTCCCCGGTGCGCCACCGTGTCGCCCGGCATCGGCGCGGTCTGCGCGGTCGCCCAGGACGCCGCCCACCGGGCGCGGCCGACAGCCGCGGACCCGGCTTCGGCCGCCGGCCCCTCGCCCGCCACCGCTGCCCGTACCGGCGAGGGCGCCGCGGTCGCGGCGGCCAGCCCCGCCGCCCCGGCCAGGAGTCCTCTTCGGCCGACGGGCCGTCCCGCGACGCCGGTCATGACGCGCACGGCTCGGTCGGGGCGTACGGGGACGCGCAGGTGCCCGCCCTGTCGGCGGTGGAGTTGTCGCCCGTCGGGGCCGTGGTCAGTGGTCGGGGCACGAGGGGTTCCTCCGGGGGTCGGCGGGAAACGGGGCGAGCGGCACGGACACGCCCCTGCCCGCCGCCGGGGGGAGGAGGAGAGCGAGGGCGTCGTCAGCTCGGTGCACCGTTCCTGGGAAGGGTTCCTGGACATCCAGGACCAAACGCCCGCGCGGCACCACTCGCCGCGCCGCAACCACCGTCAGGTCGGACCTCGAACGTCCTTCCACGCGCCGACCGCTGCGAAACCCCGCCGACCACGGTCCGCCGGCCCCTGTGGGAGACGGCGCCGGGCCCCTGCCGGAGACGGCCGGCCGCGGTCAGCCGGCCGCCGTGTCGTCGGTGCCGCCCTTGCGGCGGTTGACCGCGAAGACCACCGCGCCGCCCGCCAGGACGACCGCCGCGCCGAGCCCCACCCAGACCGGGGCGCCGGAGGACTCCGCGGCGGCGGCGTGCGTGGTGCCGGCCGCTCCGGGCGGGGCGGTGGCCCCGGCGCTCCGCGGGGCGATGGGGTTGAGGCTGCCGACCGGGGTCGCCCGGCCGACCGCCGAGAACCCCCAGTCCAGCAGCCGGCGCATCTCCGAGTACACCTCGTCGTGCTTCTGCGACTGCGGGTTCATCACCGTCACCAGGAGCGTGCGGCCGTCGCGCCGGGCGGCCTCGGCCAGGGTGTTGCCCGCGTTCGTGGTGTAGCCGTTCTTGCCGCCGATCAGCCCCGGGTACTTCTCCACCCCGCCGATCCCCGACAGCATCCGGTTGGTGTTGGCGATGGCGAACGGCTTGCCCTTGGTGTTGGGGCCGCCGGGGAACTTCGCCTCGGCCGTCGCGCAGTACTCCGTGAAGTCCTTGTTCTTCAGCCCCGCCCGCAGGAACAGCGACAGGTCGTACGCGGAGGACACCTGCCCCGGGGCGTCGTAGCCGTCGGGGCTGAGCACATGGGTGTCCTTCGCGCCCAGCTCCGCCGCCCGCTTCTGCATGTCGGCGACGGTCTTCTCCACGCCGCCGTTCATCGCGGCCAGTACGTGCACGGCGTCGTTGCCCGACCGCAGGAACACTCCGCGCCACAGGTCGGAGACCTTGTACTGCTGCCCCGGCACGATGCCCACCGCGCTGCTGCCCGAGCCCATGCCTTCGAGGTCGGCCGGGGTGACCTTGTGGCTGGTGCCGGACGGCACGGCGGGCAGCACGGTGTCCGCGAACAGCATCTTCAGCGTGCTGGCCGGCGGGAGGGCCCAGTGCGCGTTCGACGCCCCGAGCACGTCGCCGGTGTCGGCGTCCGAGACGATCCACGACAGGGCCGAGAGGTCCTTGGGCAGTGCGGGCGCCCCCGCCCCGGTCTGCGGTCCCGGCCTGCCCAGCAGTTCGCCGCCGACCGTGGACATCTGCGCGGGCGGCGTCTTCGGCGCCTTCCCGTCGGGCTGCCCCGTCGCGGTCACCTCGCGCAGGGAGGCCGGCTCCGTCGTACGGTGGACGCTCGCCGACGCGGGGGACGCCCCGGCGAACGCGGTGATCGCGGTGACGGACAGACCCACGGCGGCATGCCGGAGCCACGGGGAGGAAGAGGAGCGCATCCCCCGAACGTAGCGCAGCCCGGAGCACGCGAATTCACGTCGAGCGCCCGTTGAGCAGTGGAATTTCCCACGGCGTCACAACGGAACGGATTGCCTCCGCTTTCCGTCCCCACCCCCGGCGGGGCACCTCTCCGGCCCTTCCCCCGGGAGCGGACGCACCCGTGTCCGGGGAACCGCGCGGCCGGCCGGCCGGCCGCTTCGCCCCGGGGTGCGAACCACCCCGTCGGGGTCACACCTCGAAGGGATGAAATCCGAGGCAGTCCGGGTCCTGGGGCGGGCAGGACGGATGCGGGGTCCTCGGCGGCTCCGGTATCTCGGGCGGACCGGCGGCGGGCTCCGCCGGCCGCACCGGCGGCTCGAACACGAAGCAGCCGCAGAGCGCCCCGCAGGAGCCCGAGAAGCGCGGCTCGCCGTGCCGGAAGCGCGGGTGCCCGCACCGGCACCCGTTCGTCGCCCAGGACATCCGCCGCCCCCGTCCGCCGCCGCCCGGCCGCGTACCGGACGGGCCGTCACCACGGCATTGTCGCGGCGCCGGGCGGCCCGCGTCGAGCCCGCGAACGGCACCGGCCCGAACCTCCCGTACGCCCCGCCCCCTCCCGGCGGAGAGGGAACGGGGCGTACGGGCCTTCGCTCCGGGGCGCCGGACGGCCGCCCCGGAGCGAAGGCCGGTCAGGTCCCCCGGAGCCGCTCAGGGGCCTGCCAGGTCCGGTCGGGGGCCGGTCAGACGCCCGCGACCGACTGGATCCAGGAGCGGTAGGCGGTGACGTTCGTGTACGCGGTGGTGGTCTGCCGGTCGCTGGTCGAGGCGACGCCGACCTGGACTCCGTTGGCCGTCATCGGGCCGCCCGAGTCGCCGCCCGCGGTGATGCCGTTGCCCCGCCGGGCGCAGATGGCGGAGCCGCCGTACGCGTCGGTGCAGCCGCCGGTCACGGTCACATTGGCCACCTTCAGGTAGCGCGACTGGCAGTTGATCTCGGAGCCGCACTGCGAGGTGGCGCCCCAGCCGAAGACCTGCACGCTCTGCCCCACGGTCACCGAACCGGGGCGGCCGAGCGGGGAGTAGGTGCCCTGTACCGACCGGTCCAGCCGGACCAGCGCGAGGTCGGAGCTGTGCGTGTACGTCTGGACGCCGTTGGCGGTGGTGCCGCCGCTGTGCTGGTCCAGGCTGCCGATCCGGAACGAGAGACCGCCCCCGGAGACGCAGTGCTTCGCGGTGAGGATCCAGGTCGGCGCGATGATCGTGGCCGAACAGGTCTCTCTTCCGTTGGAGAAGAGCCGCGCCGCCCAGGGCGCGTTCGAGGCGTAACCGCCGCCGATGATCGGCTGGTTGGCCGTGGTCGCCGGAGGCGGAGCGGTGACGGAGGCCGACGCGGTGGGGGCGAGCAGGGCGACGACGGAGACGGCGGCGGCGAAAAGGGTCGGAACTAACCTGGTTATGCGCATGGTTCCTCGTTTCGGGGGACACACCGAGAGGTGTGCGAGACGGGGGATCAACGGCCCCAGGGTCCCGAACAGCGAAGAATCCGGGTACTAGCGACTGGTCATAACACGCGCTTGTGCCCCGGCGGCCGGGACCGCCGAACGCGGCGGCGGTCCCGGCCGTCCCGCTACTTGGTCAGCACCAGGCTGACGTTGTGTCCGCCGAATCCGAAGGAGTTGGCCAGCGCCGCCGACCACTGGCCCTTGCGCGGTTCGTCCCGTACGACATCCAGCGCGACGCGCGGATCGAGCCGTGCCAGATTGCGGGTGGCCGGCAGGACGCCGTCGCGCAGCGCGAGGAGCGCGACCAGCGCGCCGACGGCACCGGAGGCGCCCAGCATGTGACCGGTCATCGACTTGGTCGCCGTGACCACGGGATGCCCGCCCACGGCGCGGACGACCGCCTCGGCCTCCGCCACGTCACCGGACTCCGTCGAGGTGGCGTGCGCGTGCACCACCCCGATGTCGGCCGCGTCCACACCGGCGTCGCGCAGCGCCATCCCGATGGCGTGCACCTGTCCGTCGGTGTCCGAGGCGGTGATGTGGTGCGCGCTGGACGTCACCGAACTGCCCGCCAGCGAACCGTACGTCCGTGCCCCGCGCGCCCGCGCGAACTCGGCGCGCTCCAGGACCACCATCCCCGCGCCCTCGCCCATCACGAACCCGGACCTGTCCACGTCGAACGGCCGGGACACCGCCGCGGGATCGTCCGACCGCGTCGACAACGCCTTCATCTGCGCGAACGCCCCGAGCATGAAGGGGTGCAGACACGCCTCCACACCGCCCGCGACCACCACGTCCGCCCGGCCCGCCCGGATCAGGTCCTGGCCGAGGGCGAGTGCCTCGGCCCCCGAGGCGCAGGCGCTGACGGGCGTCCTGGCGCCGCCCTTCGCGCCCAGTTCCATGCTCACCCAGGCGGCGGGCCCGTTGGCCATCAGCATCGGCACCGCGAACGGCGACAGCCGCCGTACCCCGGACTCCTCGAAGACGTCGTCCTGCCCGAGGGTCGTCAGCAGACCGCCGATACCGGTCCCGACGACCACCGCGAGCCGCTCCGGCTCCACCTCGGGCGCCCCCGCGTCCTCCCACGCCTCCCGCGCGCTGATCAGCGCCATCTGCTCGCCCCGGTCCAGCTTTCTGGCCTGCACCCGGGGCAGCAGCGACGCCGGATCCACCGGAAGCGCGGCGGCCACCCCCACGGGAAGCCGCTCCGCCCACTCCGCCTCGATCGGCCGCACCCCCGACCGGCCGGCCAGCAGCCCCTCCCAGGACGACGCCGCGTCACCCCCCACCGGAGTCATCGCACCGACACCCGTCACCGACACCGGACTGTTCCCAACCACCTTGTGCCTCCAGAGACATGGAGAAACCGGACAAGATCCAGATTTGCGAGCCCATCATGTCAGCAGTGTTGCCAGGGTCTCCGGAATCGGATGCGACGGATTCGCGGTGACGGGTTTGTCCCCTCCCCACAAGGCGTTTGCGTCCTCCCGCCGGGATTCGCCGGTGTGTTCCCCCGTGCCCGGGAGAGCGGAACCGGCGGCGATACCGTGAAAGGCGGCATGAAGTGGGGCAGGCCGGGGGAAGGGGAGGCAAACGGACGGACTGCGGGGGCTGCCGGTGAAGCTGTCGAGTGTCTTCGTGGTGACGGTGTACTGGGAGTACCGCTCCAAGGGCGGGCTGACGCGGCGCTGGCAGCGCCGCGTCAGGTGGTGGCTGAGGCTGCTGATCGTGGCCGCGGCCCTGGTGGGAACGGTGTGGAGCACCGAGCGGGTGACCGGGGCTTACGAGGAGACCCGGGTGTTCCGCGACGCACCGGCCTGCCCCGGCGGGGCCACTTCGCGGCCGGACGACCTGTGCGTGGGGCGGGAGAGCGCGGTCGTGGAGTCCCGCGACCGGAGCGAGAGCTGCACCGTCAACAGCGGCGGCGGCCAGACCTGTTCGACTTCGTACAGCGTGACCCTGCGCCGCCCCGAACCCGGCCGCACCCTGGAGATCGGTGTCGGCCGGGACCTCTACCAGAAGTCCCGGGAGGGCGACCGGGCCGAACTGCGCGTCTGGCAGGGGAGTCTCGTCGGGATGAGCCTGCGGGGCGACAGTTCGACGTACCCGCCGCCCGCCCAGCGGCTCATGATGCTGCTGACCGGTGTCGCCCTGCTGTGCGTCGGCATCGGCCTGTGGGCGCTGTTCAGCGGCTCGGCGGACCCGGAGAGCTGGGCGGCGCCGGCGGGCTGGCTCTGGCTGGTGCTCACCCTGCCGTGGCTGATCGACGGGGTGCTGCTGGGAGCGAGCCCGCTGCGGTGGGCGGTGACGGGGCTGCTGGTCGCGATCGGCACGGTGTGGACACTGATCGGGCTCGGCAGGGAGTTCCGTGAGTCCCGGCTCGCGTCGGTGCTGCGCAGGGGGTGACACGGGAGGGCCGGTGAACCGGGCGGCTCGGCGGCGGCCCTTCGGCTCCGGTCCGCCGCCGCCCGGCCGGGTCGGTGTCGGACCTCGGGGCATCTCCTCGGGCCCCGGGCGGGGTCGGCGGCGGCCACCGGGGGCACCGCCTCATGCCTCGGGCCAAAAGCCGACGGATCTCGGGTCATCCCTTCGGGCCCCCTGCCGTGGGGATCACCTCCTGGGCCCCGCGACGGCGTAGGCCGCCGTGCCCGCGACCGCCAGGACGACCGCCGTCCAGGTCCCGGCCGCACTGCCCGGCGGCAGCAGCATCCAGGTCAGTACCCGCGTCACCACCTCCCCCGAAGGCGGGACCACCAGCGAGAGGCCCAGCCAGCCGAACGGCAGGAGCCACGCCGACCGCGCCCCCCAGCACGCCGCACCGAGCGCGACCAGCCCCGTCAGCCCCGCACTGTTGCGCACCACGAGACCGGTGGCGGGCCGCTCCCCGCTCAGCACCGTCACCGCCAGCAGCACCGCCCCGACGAGCGCCCCGCACAGCAGGACGTGTGCCGCCCGGCGGGGGAGCCAGCGGATCGCGGCCGACCGGTCCAGCGCGCGATCCTGCCCACCGAGGCCGACGGAGAACACCGTCGCCCCGGCGGCGAGGACGAGCGTGGCAGGCCGCGGGTCCGCCGACCCGCCGCCGAGCAGAACCAGGGCCCACACCGCGGGCGCACCGAGCAGCAGCACCGCGAGCGAGGCGGGCAACTGCCGCGAACGCCCGTACAGCAGCAGCCATCGCGCGCCCCGCAGCCTGCCCGCGCCCGACGCCGGAGGCCGCCGAGGTGCCGGAGCCGCCGGGTTTGCCCGGTCCGCCGGGTCCGCCGGTCGCAGGGCGTGCGCCCCGCCTGCCGGCCCGAGGGATTCGGCCGGGCTCACCGCGCCCCACCGCCGGTCAGCGCGTCCAGCGGGCGGTCCGCGCAGGAGAGCGCGGCGGTGTGCAGGGCCAGCATCCTCCCGCGCTGCTCCGCCCGCGGCAGCGCGGTGAGCTTCTCCCAGGCGGGGCGGGCCAGTTCGGTCTGGAAACGCGCCTCGTGCATGGTGCCCGCCAGCGGTTTGAGGTCACCGAGCACCCAGGCGGCGCCGATGCCCTGTGCGACGGTCTCCTCCAGCGTGCCGCTCTCCGAGCCGGTGCGCGGCCGGCACAGCGGTGCCATGCCCTGGCCGACCAGGACCCGGGTCAGCTCCCGCTCCCGCGCGGAGTCGCCGCCCGCGGCGCGCGCCGCGCCGAACGCCGGGTCGTCGAAGTCGACGAGGAGGAAGCCGGGGGACCGCTCCGCCTCGCCGAGGCTCGCCCTGGGGACGGTCGTCTCGTGGACGGCGGCCGGTGCCCGGCCGCCCAGCGCGCCGCGCAGCAGCCGCAGCGCCTCCTTGCCGGGCCCCGCCAGTTCGGCGAGCCGCGCCTCGTGCGCCTTCGTCACGCACACCGGGCCCTCGCACACCTGCTGGGCCGCGACCCGGTCGACGACATACGTGTCCCGGGGCGTGGAGGGCAGCAGAAGCAGTGCCGCGCCGGTGCCCGCCAGTACCGGGGCGAGGGCGAGCAGCCGGGTGCGCGGTGCGGCGGCGGCAAGCAGCGCGAGGCCCGTCGCGGCCATGCCGAGCAGCCAGAGGGTCTGGCCGAGGTGCACGGACGCGGTGAGCGTGAGCAGCGACTCCCGTACCTCGGCGACGGCGGGGGACAGCAGCGACAGCGCGTGCGGTGCGGCGGCGGCCGGCAGCGCGCCGTCCGAGTTCTGCCGCAGGAGGCTGGTGAGCACCAGGGCCGCCACGGCCAGCGCGGGCGGGGTGAGGACGGAGGGCAGGGCACGTGCGACGCCCATGCCCAGCAGCGCGCCCGCCGCCAGGGCGAGCGCCCCCACCAGCGAGATGGGCAGCCAGCCGAGGTGTCCGTACGAGGCCCCGCCCACGAACACCCGCACCGCGCCCACGCACACCACCAGCAGGAAGCCCGCGACCAGCGTCAGCGCGGTGGGGCCCGCCTGTGCGAGTGCCCGCTGCCAGCCGGGGCGCGGGGTGCTGGTCAGCAGTTCGGACATCTTCGAGCGGGGGTCGCGCAGCCCCTGGAGCGCCCCCAGCCCCACCGCGAGCGGCCACAGGAAGAACAGCGGATACCGGGTCCACAGGGCCATCGAGGTCCACTGCCCCGTCCACGGCGCGCCCTCTCCGGCCCACGGCCCGGGAAGGAGGCCCAGGAAGGCGAGCGGTACCACCAGGACGGCGGCACCGGCCCACGGGGCCACGGACCGCTTCAGATCGATGCGCAGCACACGGAGGTTCACCAGGTGCCTCCCGCCCGGACCGGGGCGGCCAGCAGCGCCGAGTAGCCGCGCTCCAGCGGGCTGTCGCCCACGTGCTCGGGCCCGCCCGCCGCGGCCAGTTCGTCCGGGGTGCCCTGGAAGACCAGCCGCCCCTCGGCGAACAGCACCACGTCGGTGCAGGCGGCGGCCACGTCCTCCACCAGGTGGGTGGAGACGAGCACGCAGGCGTCCGTGCCCAGTTCCTGGAGCAGTTGGCGCAGCCGCAGCCGCTGCGTGGGGTCCAGACCGACGGTCGGCTCGTCGAGCAGGAGCACCGCCGGGTCGTTGACGATCGCCTGGGCGATGCCGGCCCGCCGCACCATCCCGCCGGACAGCGCCTTCATCCGCTCGTCGGCCCGGTCCGCGAGCCCCACCCGCTCGACGGCGCGCTGCACCGCCGCCGGGACGTCCGCCGGCGGCACCTCCTTCAGCCACGCCATGTACTCCACGAACTCCCGCACGGTGAACCGCTTGTAGTAGCCGAAGTCCTGCGGGAGGTAGCCGATCCGGCGGCGCAGCGCCCGGTGCTCGCCGTGTCCGGTCACGGACCGGCCGAGCAGTTCGAGTTCGCCCCCGGCGGGGCGCAGTACGGTGGCCAGCGCGCGGATGAGGGTGGTCTTGCCCGCTCCGTTTGGGCCCAGGAGCCCGTGCACGCCGGTGCTCAGCGACAGGTCGAGGCCGTCGACCGCCATTCTCTTCCGGCCGGCCCTGACCTTGAGTCCGGTCGCCCGGATCTCCCAGGCGTAGGCCGTGGGCGCGATGTCGGCCCTGCTCACTGCGGGCATGTCGAGGGGGTTCCTCTTCTCTCGTGGATCGCCCGGGAGGTTTTCCCGGGCGGGGTCGGGGGTGGTGCGCCGAGGGCTCAACGGTGGTGTCCCAGGACGGTGTAGGCGCCCCTGCGGGCGACCACGACGGCGGCGCCCAGCGCGAGGAGCAGCCCCCACACCGGCAGCCCGTCCGGTCGCAGGACCAGTGCGGTACGGCTGGTGGCCAGCGTCGGCGCCACCACCACCGCGGCCCACGCGGCCACCAGGACGACGGCGGCGCGGGGCACTCCGATCAGCCCGCCGAGCGCCAGCGTCAGCGAGGTGAAGGCCAGCGAGGGCAGCAGCCACTGGGCGGCCGTCACACCCGTCGCCCAGCCACCCGCCAGCAGCGCGGGGATCACCACCGCGAGCACGGCGGTGGTGCGGCGCAGCACCAGGTGCAGCCCCGCTCTCGGTGTGGCCGCCGTCAGTTCGTACGCCGGGTCCAGCCCCCGCGACCAGGAGGCCGCCACCCCGCACACCGGCAGGACGGGCGCGAGCACCAGCATCAGGGACACCCGGCCGGGCCCGGAGTTCACCAGGTCCAGCAGCAGCGCGAGCAGTGTCACGGCCGGCACCATCGCGAGCCACGGCACCATCGCGGGCGTCGCCCACGCCGACAGCCACGCCCGCCGCCGGGGCGCCGCAGGTGCGCTCTCGGCCAGCCGGGGTTCGAGAGCGGACCAGACCGTGTCGGTCAGCGCCGCCACGGCGGGCGCCCCGGTCGCGACGGCCGCGGACAGCCGGTCGCGGCAGTTCCGGCAGCCCTCCAAGTGGGCCTCCAGGGCCCACACTTCGTCCGCGACGAGGTCCGCGCCGCCGCTGACGTACCCGTCGATGAGGCGTGCCGACGCGTGCGCCGCCCCGTCATGCGGGTCCGGCTCTCCTCGTCCGTTCGTCATGGCGTTCATGCGGTCCGTGCCGTTCCGGTCGTCCGTGCGGTTCATGAGGTTCATGTGGGTGGCGGGGTCCATGCGGTTCGTGGGGTCCATGCCGTCGTCCACCTCGTCCGTCCCGGCGTTCACGTCAGTGCCTCCCGCATCGCGGTGCGGGCCCGGCGGGCGCGGGTCTTGACCGTGCCCTCCGGCAGCCCTAGCAGTACGGACGTCTCCCGCACGGTCAGTCCGTCGAGCACCATCGCCTGCAACACCTCCCGGAGCTCCGGTGCGAGGCGCCGCAGCGCGTCGCCGACGTCGCCGCCGACGGTGCCCACCAGCGCTTCGTCCTCGGCTGCGGGCGCCGCCCGCTGCGGTGCGGCGGCGGGCGGCGGCTCCGCGTGGTGGGCCCTGCGCCGGAACGCGTCGACCAGGCGGCGGGCCGCGATGGTCCACAGCCAGCCGACCGCGCTGCCGCCGACGCCGCTCCCGGCGAAGGACCCGGCCGCCCGCCACACCGCCAGATACGTCTCCTGCATGACCTCGGCGACGATCTGCGGGTCGGCGCACCGCCGCCCCAGCCGCACCGCCAGCCACGGCGACGTGCGCCGGTACAGCTCCTCGAAGGCGGCCCGGTCGCCCCGGGCCACGCTCCTCAGGAGCTGCTCCTCGTCCAGTTCTTGCGGCGCTGCCGCCCGCCCACGTTTCACACCTGCTAGACGTCCGGGCAGGTCAGCAGGTTTTCGCGGGGCTGTGACGCTCGTCACGTGTGTGCGCGGCCGGTCCCGCCCCCGGTCCGCCGGTAGCCCGGCGTCACCTGTCTCGCGGGGCCAAATGTCCCACTGGGACACTTTGAGGAGTACAGTTCGAAACATGAGCAGCACGGAGGGCCGCCGGGTCCGCAAAGTCCAGGAGAGCCGCGAAGCCATGGCGAACGCGGCCGTGGAGCTGGTGCTCGAAAACGGGCTGGACCAGGTCACCGTCGAGGCGATCAGCGACCGCGTGGACGTCTCGCGCCGCACCTTCACCCGCTACTTCGCGGGCAAGGAGGACGCCGTCGTCGACGCGCTGCGCGCCGACTTCGCGAAGATCAACGCGGCACTGGCCGCCCGCCCCGCCGAGGAGCACCCGCTCACCGCGTACCACCGCGCCCTGCGCGACTGGCTCGCCAACGACCCGGCAGCCTGGCACCGGCGCCCCCGCTCGGGCGAGCTGCTGCGGCTGCTCCACCAGGAGCCCGCCCTGCTCGCCGCCTACGGCCACGTGCGCGACGAGGCCGAGCGCGCGTCCGTCACCATCGTCGCCCGGCGACTCGCCCTGGACCCCGACGACGCCCTGCGCCCCGCCCTCGCCGTGTCGTTGGCGGTCGGCGCGTTCGGCACCGCCGTACGGTTCTGGATCAGGACGGACGCCACCACCCCGCTTCCCCAGCTGATCGACGAGGCGTTCGCGGCCCTGGCCGCGGAGCCCGCCCCCAGCACCACCCGCAAGTGAAACCAGGTACCACCATGACCACCACCAGCAACCACAGCGCCCCCGCCGCCGAGTTCGCCGGAAAGACCGCCCTGGTCACCGGAGCGGCCTCCGGTATCGGCCTCGTCGTCGCCCGCCGCCTCGCCGCCGAGGGCGCGGCCGTCGTCGTCGCGGACTACAACGAGCAGGGCGCCAAGGAGACCGCCGAGGCCATCACCGCGGCCGGCGGCCGGGCCGCCGCCGTCCGGGTGGACGTCACCGACCCCGAATCGGTGCGCGGCGCGGTCGACCTCACCGTCGAGACGTTCGGCGGACTGCACCTCGCGGTCAACAACGCCGGGATCGCCGGCGCGTCCGCCCCGACCGGCGAGTACACGGTCCAGGACTGGCAGCGGGTGATCGACACCAACCTCAACGGCGTCTTCTACTCGCTGCGCTACGAGCTGCCGCAGATCCTCGCCTCCGGCGGCGGCGCCGTGGTCAACATGTCCTCGATCCTCGGCACCAACGGTTTCGCGGGCTCCGCCGCCTACTCCGCCGCCAAGCACGCGGTCGTCGGCCTGACCAAGACCGCCGCCGTCGAGTACGCGGCCCAGGGCGTACGGGTCAACGCGGTGGCCCCCGGATTCATCGACACCCCGCTGCTCAAGGGCGGCGACGACGCCCAGCGTCAGCACCTGATCTCGCTCCACCCGCAGGGACGCCTGGGCACCGCGGAGGAGGTCGCCGAGCTGACCCTGTTCCTGCTCTCCGACCGCGCCTCGTTCGTGAACGGCAGCTACCACCTCGTCGACGGCGCCTACGCGGCCCGCTGACCCCGGCCCCGTACCCCCGACCACAGAAAACCGGCGACGACCAGAGAAGAGGCACCCCAGATGTCAGCCCACCCCGCCCCGGCACCCTCGGCCCCGACGATGAAGGCCGTCCAGTACCGCAGCGTCGGCGCCGCCCCCGAAGTGGTCACCGTCGCCCGCCCCGAACCGGGCCCCGGCCAGGTGCTGCTGAAGGTCACCGCGGCGGGCGTGTGCCACTCCGACATCGCCGTGATGAGCTGGCCCGCCGAGGCGATCCCCTTCCCGCTGCCGCTCACCCTCGGCCACGAGGGCGCCGGCACCGTGGCCGCCCTCGGCGAGGGCGTGACCGGCCTGTCGGTGGGCGACTCCGTCGCGGTGTACGGCCCGTGGGGCTGCGGCAGCTGCCTGATGTGCGCCCAGGGCAAGGAGAACTACTGCCTGCGCGCCGCCGAACTGGGCATCCGGCCGCCCGGACTGGGCGCGCCCGGCGCCCTCGCCGAGTACCTCCTGGTCGACGACCCCCGCCACCTGGTTCCGCTCGGCGACCTGGACCCGGTCACCGCCGTACCGCTGACCGACGCGGGACTCACGCCGTACCACGCGATCAAGACGGCGCTGCCGAAGCTCACCCCCGGAAGCACCGCGGTGGTCATCGGCACCGGGGGCCTCGGCCACGTCGCCATCCAGCTGCTGCGGGCGCTCACCCCGGCCCGGGTCGTCGCCCTGGACGTGACCGACGAGAAGCTGGAACTCGCCCGCCAGGTCGGTGCGCACGAGACGGTGCGGTCCGACGCGCAGGCCGCCGCGAAGGTACGCGAACTGACCGGCGGAACCGGCGCCCAGGCGGTGTTCGACTTCGTCGGAGCACCGCCCACCGTCACCACGGCGACGGCCTGCGCGGCGGTCGAGGCGGAGATCTCCATCGTCGGCATCGGCGGCGGCGCGGCCTCCGTCGGATTCGGCACGGTCCCGTACGACGCGGCGGTGCGCTCCCCGTACTGGGGCTCTCGGTCGGAACTGATCGAGGTGCTCGACCTGGCCCGGTCCGGCGCGATCGACGTGCACGTCGAGACGTACACCCTGGACGAGGCCCCCGAGGTCTACGCCCGGCTCCACGACGGCCGCATCAACGGCCGGGCCGTGATCCTCCCGCACGCCTGACCCGGACCTACGGCCCGTACGCCTGACCCGGACCTACGGCCCGGCCGCCGCGCACCGCCGTCAGCCGCCCGCCCTGCTCAGGGTGCAGACGCCGTCCGCGCACTTCCGTTCCAGCCTGCCGCGGGAGACGGTCTGCGCCAGCCCGATCAGCCAGCAGGTCGGACAGCCCCGCAGGGCCACCAGGCCCAGCGGGGCCGCCAGCAGCGGGGCGGGCCCGGCCACCGGCACCAGGGCGATCGAGCCGATGATCAGGCCGAAGCCCAGCACACCGCGCAGCAGGTGCCGCGGGACGGACGCGCTGGCGAAGTCCGCCCCCGCGCGGGCGGGCCGCACCGCACGAGGCGGCCGCGGCACCGCCCGCGCACTGCGCACCGCACCCGCCTGCCGGACCGGCTCCGCGGTCTCCACCGGCATCCCGTTCTTCCCGTTCATACCTCTCCCTCCACTGCTCCACCGTCCGCTTCCCGCGCGACACCGTCCGGTTCCAGAGCCTGCCGCAGGGCCGCCCGTGCCCGGTGCAGCCTCGACTTCATGGCCGCCGTGCTCAGTCCGAGCGTCCGCGCCACGAGCGGGCCCGGATACCCCTGGACGTCCCGCATCACCAGCACCTGCCGCTGGTCGCGCGGCAGCCTGCTGACCGCGAGCGCCACCCGCTCGGCCTCCAGCCTCCGCAGTACCGAGTGCTCCGCGGAGGGCGCCGACCCGACGGCCGACCGCGCGGCCTCCTCGGCGGGCGGCGCCGTGGCGAGCAGCCGCAGGTGCCGCAGGCACTCGTTGCGCACGATGCGGTACATCCAGGACACCAGGGCGCCCGACGCCCGCAGCGTGCCGATCTTCCGGTAGAGGATGATCAGCGCTTCCTGGGCCGCGTCCTCGGCGTCCTGCGGCGTCGCGCACAGCGAATGCGCGAACCGGCGCACATGGGGCTGCGACTCCATCACGACGGTGGTCAGCGAGGTGACGTCACCGTCCTGGGCGGCCCTGATCAGCCGTTCGTCCGGCCAGCGGTGGCCGCTGCCGCCCCCAAGGACCGGGCGCGCGGCCCGCCCGGGGTCAGCCACGGCTCCGGCTCCTGCGCCGCAGCAGCGTCACGCTGCACACACAGATCAGCAGCGCCCCGGCCACGGCGATGATCGCGATCATCATGTTTCGTACCTCCTGGTGTCCCTCCCACCGGTCCGAGCGGCCGGTGCACGTACAAGAGGCGGCGGAGGCGGAAAAGGATTCGGCATCCGGGCCGGAAAACGCAGAACGGGGCCGCGTCAGCCAAGACGCGGCCCCGCTCCGTGCGGTGTGTCAGTCCTCGCGGCTGGTGACCTCGACGAGGTGCGCCCCGAACTGGGTCTTCACCGGGCCCTGCACCACGCCGACGGGGGCGGAGAAGACGACCTGGTCGAACTCGGGGACCATCTGTCCCGGGCCGAACGTTCCCAGGTTGCCGCCGTCGCGGGACGAGGGGCACGAGGAGTGCTTCTTGGCGAGCTCGGCGAAGTCGGCGCCGTTCTCGATCTGCTGCTTCAGCTCAAGAGCTGCGGCTTCGTCGCTGACCAAGATGTGACGTGCGGAGGCCCTAGCCATGGTGTTACGTCCTTTCGCGTGCGCGTTGTCGCCATAGAGGATCGCACAAGCGGAGGGGCTTTCCGTGACCGGTGGCCACCGGCCCGCACCCGCTGCGGATCCCTGCGCCGCCCTCGTGGGTCGGGCATGCGCCGACCCAGGCTCTCACAGCTGATCACTCCCGCACGGCGGGTCGGCCCCGGCCGCCCTCCCGCGACCGCCCGCACCCCCGCGCACGTACGGGCGAAGAACAGGTGGCCGCACCGATGAGTTCCCGCCCTGCGGCCGGTCCTACCTGGTGACACCGTGATCGAGCAGTCGGGCGAAGGGAACGAACATGGCGGGCGACGTCTGGACCATCGTGCACGCGGAGCGTGCGGCGCTGATCGAGGACCTCACGCAGCTCAAGGACACACAGTGGGACGAGCCGTCCCTGTGCGAGGGATGGACCGTGCACGACGTGGTCGCCCACCTGGTCGACAGCGCCCGCACGACGCGCGTCGGGTTTGTCCTCGCCATGCTGCGGGCCGGTTTCGACTTCGACAGGCTGAACGCGAACGGGGTGCGGCGCGAGCGCGGGGCCACCCCGGCGCAGACCCTGGAGCGGCTCCGCGAGGTGGCCCCGCGCAGGTCGGCGCCACCGGCGCCGCTGGAGACCCGGTTCGTCGAGGAGGTCGTGCACGGCGAGGACATCCGCCGTCCCCTGGGCCTGGCCCACACCTACCCGCAGGAGGCCGTGACCGGGGCGCTGCGGCTGCAGGCCCGTACGGCGGCGTCCTTCGGCGGGGCCAGGGAACTGATCGAGGGCCTCTGCCTCACCGCGACGGACGCCGACCTGACGATCGGGTCGGGCCCCGAGGTCGCCGGACCCGCGCTGTCGCTGCTGCTGGCCGTCTCGGGGCGCCGGACCGCACTGGAGGAACTCGCGGGCCCGGGAGTGCCGACGCTGACCGGGCGACTGGTGCGGTGAGCCGGGGCGCGCCCCTTGCACGCGCGGGCCGGCAGCTGCTCCTTGGGCCGGCCTCCCGGAGCGCGCCGAACCGCCCCGCCCCCGCTCCTCACATCTTCGCGGCCCCGGCCCTGATGGCCTCGCGGATGCGGAAGTACGTACCGCACCGGCAGATGTTGCGGATGCCGTCCAGGTCCGCCTCGGTGATCGTGCGCCCCTCCTCGGACGCGCGGCGGACCAGGGCGACGGCGGCCATGATCTGGCCGGGCTGGCAGTAGCCGCACTGGGCCACGTCGTGGTCCAGCCACGCCTGCTGCATGGGGTGCAGGTCCGCGTCCACGGTGTCCGCGAGCCCCTCGATCGTGGTGACCTCGTCGCCCGGCCGCAGCTGCCCGACGGGAATCGCGCAGGGGTTCACCGCCCTGCCGTTGACGTGGCTGGTGCACGCCTTGCAGACGTTGATGCCGCAGCCGTACTTGGGTCCGGTCACCCCGAGGACGTCGCGGAGCACCCACAACAGCCGTACGTCGTCCTCGACTTCGACGGTGACCTGCTCGCCGTTGAGCCGGAAGGTGTGCTGGGGCATGGGACTCCTCGCTGAGGGGGCGGCAGGGGAAGGCGGCGGTGCGGGCGGGCGTGCGGGGTTCAGATCGCGTGGTCGAGGCCGTCGACCGGTGACGCGGGGACCGGTGGGACGGTCGGTTTGGGGGTGAAGGAGAGCGTCCCGTGATTGATGGGGAAGGTGGTCGGTACGGTGCCGGTGGCACGGCCGTACGCACAGGCGACCGCGGCCATCGACGCGGCGACGCCCAGCTCTCCCGCGCCGCCCGGCCTGCCCGTGGTGGGCGGCATCACGATGATCCGCAGCTCCGGCGGGGTGTTCCACTGCCGCGTGTAGAAGTAGTTGTCCCAGCTGGCCTCCAGGAAGTGGCCGTCGCGCAGATGGAGGCTGGAGGTCAGCGTCTGGGCGATGCCGTCCATGAGGCAGCCCATCATCTGCGCCTCCAGACCGCGGGGGTTGACCGGCAGGCCGACGTCCACCGCGCACACCGCCCGGGTGACCCGGGGGCCCGCCACACCGTCCCGTACGGGACGGTTCACGGTCTCCGGGCGGCAGTCGATCTCCACGAGGACGGCACTGGTGGAGTGGTACTCGGAGTGCAGCGCGATGCCCTGGGCGGTGCCCTCCGGCATCGTCCGGCCCCACTGCCCGGCCTCGGCGACCTTCCGCAGGACGGCCTTCGACCTGTCGTCCTTCAGCCGGTCGAGCCGGAATCGGTAGGGGTCCTGGCGGATCTTGGCCGCCAGTTGATCGACGACAATCTCCCGGGCGCAGGTGGCGTCGGGGGAGTAGACGTTGCGCATGCTGCCGGTGTTGAAGCCCTTGTCCGTCTCGTTCAGCAGCCTGCCCGTGACACCGAAGTTGTACGGCATCGACTGGGTCAGCTGGAAGAACGTCTCGGAGAACCCGAGGTCGGCGACGGGCAGCTTGGCGGCCAGGGCGGTGACGATCTCACCGAAGCCGTGGCCGAGGTCGGTGGCGACGCTGGTGTGCCGCTGCTGGAAGCCGAGCACCGTCGAACCGAGGTGGGCCATCCGGACCCGGGACGTGGCCATGGGGTGGACGCGCCCCTGGCGGGCGTCGTCGGCGCGGTGCCACATCAGCTTGACGGGCTTGCCGATCTTCCGGGAGATCTCGGCGGCCTCCAGGGCGGCGTCGAAGAACAGCTTGCGGCCGAAGGAGCCGCCGCCCTCGGTGACGTGCACCGTGACCGCGCCCAGCGGCAGCCCCAGCTTCGCCGCGAGGGCCTCCCGGGCGACGATCGGCGCCTTGAGGCTGGACCAGATCTCGGCGCGGTCCGGCCGTACGTCGGCGATGGCGCAGTTGGTCTCCAGTGCGCTGTTGCCACGGAAGTGGAACGTGAAGGTGGTGTCCACGTGCGGGGTCAACGGGGGCAGTCCCATGGGGAGTTCGGCGTCCCGCAGCTCCTCCAGGACGCTCTCGTCCGACTTGCCCTCCGCGGTGCCCGGCCGCCAGGTCACGTCGAGCGCGCGCACGGCGTCGATGCACTGGCCGAAGGTACGGGCGCGTACCGCGACACCTGTCGAGACGACGGCGACGTCCGTGACGCCGGGCATCGCACGCACCGCGGCCGTGTTGGCGACGGAGCCGACCCGGCCGTTGATCGTCGGCGGCCGGCACACCATGGTGGGGGCGGCGTCGGGGACGGCGAGGTCCATGGTGAACCTCTTGCGGCCGGTGACCGCGTCCCGGGCGTCGATGCGGCCCCGCGGAGTGCCGATGACCTGGAACTCGTCGGCCTTCTTGAGGTCGGCGGCGACCGCACGGGAGGTGGCGCTGGCGGCCTTCCCGGCCAGCGTGCCGATCCCGACGCTCCGGCCCGTCGGGCCGGTGACGACTCCCGCCTTCAGGGTGAGTTCACCGACGGCGGCACCGAGTTCGACGGCGGCGGCGTCGAGCAGCCGGCCGCGGGCGACCGCGGCGGCGACCCGGACCGGGGTGAAGGTCGAGAAGGTCGTGTTGGACCCACCGGTGAGCTGGTTGAACACCAGTTCCGGACGCGCGTCGGCCAGGGTGACCCGCACCCGGTCCAGCGGCACGTCCAGTTCCTCGGCGATCAGCATGGCCGTGGAGGTGGTGATGCCCTGCCCCACCTCGGCCCGCGGCAGAGCGAAGGAGACCGTGCCGTCGGGGTGCACCTGGACGGTGATGAGACCGGAGGTGGGCAGCGCCGCCAGGGTCATCAGGTCGTTCAGATCGACCACTTCGGTGATGTCGGCCGAGGGGACTTCGACGGCCGGGATCCCGGCCGGAGGCGGACCGGCCGCGGGCGCGTGGGCCGCGGCCGGCGGGGCGGCGACGAGCTGCGCCGCGGTCATCAGGGTGGGGGCGGCCAGGACGTAGCCGAGGAACCGGCGTCTGTCGGGGCCGGGACGGTGTGCTCCGGTCGAGGTGTCCATGAGGGGGGATCGGCTCCGCAGGTCCGGGAGTGGGGGGAACGAACAGACGGGAGTGGAAGCGGCGGGGCAGCGGGGGAGGTCGACGCCCCCGGTGCGCACGGGTCACGAAGAACATTCCCTGTTACGGGAGTTGACGGTGATCTGCTGCCCCTCCGCGAGGAAGACAAGGACGAACCGGTGCAGGCTTCTTCGGGTCCACCTGACCGTCGGGATGCCGGGAAAAGGTACCAGGCCCTCACGGAAAGCGACGAGGGGTTGCCGGACGGTCGCGACAGGCGGATTCGGCCGAGCCAGGCCGCTGCCCCAACTGGCCTGAATTCAGCCGTCGTCGACGCCCCGGGCGGGCTTCACCGGGTCTCCCCAGGGCTGCGATCGATGCGCGTCCCGTTCAAGAACTCCCATCGATCCCACCGGAGTTCGGCGGACGGGGCGAGGTCCGGCCCCGGCCCGCCGTACTCCCTAGCCGGTGATCCGGTGGTACTCGGCCAGGGACTGGGTGATCTGACGGCTGGTCTGGTCCGCGACCCGGGGGTGGGTCGCGGCGTACGTCGTGTACGCGTTGAGGCCGGTGGCGAGCGCCCAGCCGAGGCCGCGCGACCAGGTCGCGTCGTCGGTGGCCAGCTTGTCCCGGAAGGCGGTTCGGCCGGTGGGCCCCAAGTGGGTGTAGGCGATGATGAGATCGCAGGCCGGGTCGCCCATGCCGAGGCCGCCGAAGTCGATGACCGCGGACAGCCGCCCGTCCGGACCGGCCAGGAGGTTGCCCGTGTGGAAGTCGCCGTGGAACCAGCGCGGCGGACCGCTCCAGAGCGGTGCGCCGAGGGCCAGCTCCCAGGCGGCCGTCATGGCGTCCGCACCGAAGACGTCCGCGGTCGCGGCGATGGCGGCGCGGGTGTCCGCGTCGCGCGCGTGCAGCGGGTCGCCGGCCAGGTCCGGGTGCGGGCCGGGCAGGAAGGAGCCCGCCGGGGGAAGCCGGTGCAGCGCGGTCAGGAAGCCCGCCAACTGCTGTGCCACAAGGCGTGGTTGGGGGGAGTCGTCCGTCGTGGCGCTCTCGGCCTGCGGGACCGTCCCGTCCAGCCAGCGGGAGACCGACCAGTGCCACGGGTACCCCAGCTCCGGCGACGGCTTCCCCAGCCCCAGCGGTACGGGGACGGCCAGCGGCAGCCCGTCCGCCAGCCGGGGCAGCCAGCGGTGCTCCTTCGCCGCCTGCCCGGCGGCCCAGTCCCCCCGGGGCAGCCGTAGAGCCATGTCGTGGCCGAGCCGGAAGATCACGTGATCGGAACCGGCCGGGTCGAGCAGGGCGAGGGGCAGCCCTGCCCACCGTGGGAACTGTTCGGCGAGGAGGCGGGCGGCGAGGCGGGCGTCGATGGCCGGGGGAGTGGCGGGTCCGGAAGCGGGAGCGGCTTGCGCGTCGTCCACGTACACACGTCCTTCCGCCCTCCGCGCCGGGCGGCGGAGGCGCGGCGCCATCACAGCACCGCGCGCGTGCCGTTGTCGATCGCAATTCGGGCGCGGCGACGGGGAGAAGGGCCCCGAGCGGGTACGGCGCCGCAGAGGCGCGCCGGTCAGCGGCCGGCCGACAGGCGTCGGATGCCGGCCCGGCCCAGCTCCGCGAGGACCCCGAAGACCAGCACCGCGGCGGCGACCGGCAGCGACCGGCCGAGGGCGTCGGTGGAGAGCGTCTCGGCGAGGCTCTGCCCGGGGAGGAACACCAGGCCGGTGACGGTGACCGCGGCGAAGCACAGCAGCCACGACACCCCCGCCGCGATCACCGGACGCAGGGCCGCGAGCAGGGGTGGCCGCACCGGGTACCGGGCCAGCCGCCAGGCGAACACGAACCCGCCGACGAGCGTGAAGGCGAGCCAGCCGTAGTTCGTCGTGCTGAAGCCGGTGATGCCGTGGTAGTCGAAGTGGCGCCCGGCGCCCACCACCACATGGACGAGGACGGCGGCGGCCGTCGCGGTGATCCACGGCCAGGCCGCGACCAGGCGCCGGACGCCCGGCAGCCCGGTGCCGTCGTGGCCCGCCGGGGGAGAGGTGGTCCCTCCGGTGCCGCCGGAGGTGCTGGATCCCGTCATCTGAGGCCTCTTGGTGTCGATTTGCCTGCCAGATCCCTGTGCGTACCAGGTCCATGGTTGCCCGGCACCGGCCGGCACACCTCGGGGATGTCCCCGAAGCAACCCCGAAACCGGCCGCCCGGCGAGGGGCACCTCGGCGCCCGTGATCCGGGCGCGGCCCGCTCCGGAGCGGGGCCGGTACGGGCCCGAGCAGGGCGGTGGCATAGTGGGCCGGATGATCGGAAACCTGTTCGCCACTGTCATCGACTGCCCCGACCCCGACGAGCTCGCCGGTTTCTACGCGGAGTTGCTGGGCCTCTCCCGCCAGGAGGACACGGGCGAGTACGCCGTGCTCCAGAACGACGCGGGCGTCGCGGTCCTCGCCTTCCAGCGGGTGGAGGACTTCCGGGCGCCGCGCTGGCCCGACCCCGCGCGCCCGTCGCAGATGCACCTCGACGTGCTGGTCGAGAACCTCGACGTGGCCGAGGAGCAGGTGCTCGCGCAGGGGGCGACCCTGCTGGACGGTTCGGACAAGCCGATCGGGTACCGGGTCTACGCGGACCCGGTCGGCCACCCGTTCTGCCTGATCACCCCTCAGTAGCCCGCCGGGGGAGGGCCGGAGAGCGGGGCCGGGCGTCCGGCGGGCCGGCCCCTCGCGGACGAACCACCCCTGTGGGGTGACTCGGGCCGCACCCGCCTGGCCGACCCTGGGGCGGACTTCGGTGGGGAGGGGCGTCCATGACGGCGACCGAGCGTGGCGGGAGCGGGCGGTTCACGTCCGCGCTCAGGGCCGTACCCGGGGTCCGCGCGGTCACCACGTACCGGCGTGAGTGGCTGTCGAAGGACATCGTGGCGGGGGTCGTGCTCACCACCCTGCTGGTGCCGCAGGGGATGGCGTACGCCGAACTCGCCGGACTCCCCGCGATCACCGGTCTCTACACGTCCATCCTGTGCCTGCTCGCCTATGCGGTGTGCGGCCCCTCACGGATCCTGGTGCTCGGCCCCGACTCCTCGCTCGGGCCGATGATCGCGGCGACCGTCCTGCCGCTGGTCGCCGCCGACGGCGACCCCGCACGGGCCGTCGCCCTGGCCTCCATGCTGGCGATCATGGTCGCGGCCATCATGATCCTGGCCTCGCTGGCGCGCCTGGGGTACGTCGCCGAACTCATCTCCAAACCCACGATGATCGGCTACATGAACGGCCTGGCCCTGACCATTCTGATCGGGCAGCTGCCCAAGCTCCTCGGGTTCAAGACCGACGCCGACGGTCTGATCGACCAGTGCGCGGCCGTGGTCCAGGGGCTCGCGGACGGCCGTGCGGTGCCCGCGGCGGTCGCGGTGGGCTGCGGGGGGCTCGTACTGATCCTGGCGCTGCAGCACTGGCTGCCGCGGGTGCCCGCCGTCCTGGTCATGGTGGTCCTGGCCATCGCCGCCGTCGTGGCGTTCGACCTCGGGGCGCGCGGCGTGTCCCTGGTCGGAGTGCTGCCGGAGGGCTTCCCGCCGCTCACCCTCCCGCGCATCACCCTCGACGACCTCGGCCCGCTGCTGGCCGGAGCCCTGGGCATCGCCGTGGTGTCCCTCGCCGACACCATCTCCAACGCGTCCGCGTTCGCCTCGCGCACCGGTCAGGAGGTGCGCGGCAACCAGGAGATGGCGGGGGTGGGGGCGGCGAACCTGGCCGCCGGACTCTTCCAGGGCTTCCCGGTCAGCACGAGCGGCTCGCGCACCGCCGTCGCGGAGCGGGCCGGGGCCCGCACCCAGCTGACCGGGGTGGTCGGCGCGGCGCTGATCGTGCTCATGCTCGTCCTGGTGCCGGGGCTCTTCCGCCACCTGCCGCAGCCGGCCCTCGCGGCCGTCGTCATCACCGCGTCGCTGTCCCTGGCCGACGTACCGGGCACGGTGCGGCTGTGGCGTCAGCGCAGGGTCGAATTCCTGCTGTGCGTCGCCGCGTTCCTCGGCGTCGCGCTGATCGGCGTGCTGGAGGGGATCGCCGTGGCGGTGGCGCTCTCCGTGCTGAACGTCTTCCGCCGCGCCTGGTGGCCGTACGAGACCGTGCTCGGCCGGGTCGACGGGCTGCCGGGCTACCACGACATCCGCTCCCACCCCTCGGCCGCACAGATACCCGGCCTGGTCATCTACCGGTTCGACGCCCCGCTGTTCTTCGCCAACGCCAGGACCTTCCGCGACGAGGTGCTGAAGCTCGCGCGCACCGAGCCCGAGCCCGCCTGGATCGTGATCGCCGCCGAGCCCATGACCGACGTGGACACCACCGCGGCGGACGTGCTGGAGGGCCTCGACGAGACGCTCAACGCACGCGGCACGCACCTCGTCTTCGCCGAACTGAAGGACCCGGTACGGCGCAAGATCGAACGGTACGAACTCACCCGCACCATCGACGCACGCCACTTCTTCCCCACGGTGGAGGCCGCCGTCACCGCGTTCCGCCACCGGGCCCCCGAAGACGGCAGCGGCGTCACCGCACCCGACGGCCGGCCGTGACCGCGCACGGCGGCAACCTCCCACCGGGACACGGCACCACCGCTACATCGGCAGCAGCCGGTGCTTGGCCCGCGCGTACTCCCCCTCGGTGAGCGACCCGGTCCTGTGCAGCTCCGCGAGCCGCTCCAGCTCCGCGGTGCTCGTGGCGTACGGGGAGCCCATCGGCCGCCCGCCGAAGGCGGACATCCGGGTGGCCGCGTTGCGCCGGCTCAGCCCGGAGCCATGGCGGACCAGGTAGAGCACCACCCCGACCAGCGGCAGGAACAGCACGAGCAGCAGCCACAGCGCCTTGTGCCCGCCGTTGAGATCGGAGTTGCGGAAGATGTCCACGACGATGTGGAGCACCACCGCGAACCACATCACCCAGCAGAAGAAGATGACAATGCTGAGGAAGACGTCGAGCATCGGATAGTCGTCCACGGCAATCCTCCCGTCGGTCCGGTGGGCACCAAGCTCGCGGGTGCCGACCGGCGCCGGATCACCCCTGGAGGGCGACCCGCGGGGGCCCGCCGGGCCTGGCCGGCGGCCACTGGAGCGGACCTCGTACGTCGCCCGTGGCGGGCGACGTGCCGCCGGCCGCGCGCCGCCACAGTGGGCGGACAGGGGCTGAGCGGCACGAGGCTCGGCGTCAGGGCCGACGAGGGGGCACCGTCATGCTGAGCGCCGTACGCGCCCGACCGCTGCCGGTCCGTGTCCTGCGGCAGCTCGCCGCCGTGAACATCCTCGACCTGGCCACCCGGCTGGCGGCCCAGGCCTTCCTCGCCGCGCTGCCGATGCTCATCGCCGTCGCCTCCTTCTGCCCGCCCGCCCTGCGGCAGGAACTGCGCCGCTCCCTGCGCTCCCTGTTCGGCTCCGGCGCGGCCGAGGCCGCGCAGCTCGACCGGGTGTACGCGGGCGGACCGCAGGCGCTGCACAGCTGGGGGGCGGTGAGCGTGCTGGTCGCGCTGCTGTCCGCCACCGCCTTCAGCAGAGCCCTCCAGCGGCTGTGCGAACGCTGCTGGCACCTGCCCTCCTCGGGCATGCGGATCCTGCTCTGGCGGTGGGCGCTGTGGCTCCTGGTCTGGCTCACCGCCCTGTTCTTCCAGGGGCTGTTGCACGACGGGTTCGGCGCCGGACCGTGGCTGGGGGTGGTGCTCCAGATCGTCGTCGCCGTGCTGATGTGGTGGTGGACCCAGCACCTGCTGCTCGCCGGGCGGGTGCCGTGGCGCCCGCTGCTGCCCGGAGCCCTGCTGACCGGCGGCGGAGCGGTCGCGTTCTCCCAGCTCGCCGCGTTGTGGCTGCCGTTGGCGCTGCGCCGCAGCGTCGAGCGGTACGGGCCGCTCGGCTCGGTCTTCACCCTGCTGTCCTGGCTGATCCTCTTCTTCACGATCGTCGCGCTCGGCATCGCGCTGGGCCAGGTGCTCGCCCAGGAGAAGCCGGTCCGACGGCTGCTGCGGACCACCTGGCAACAGCCGTCGGACGACGTCACGCCGACGCCGCGGTGACCCGGCCGGCGGCCACCGCGTCGGCCAGCGCCCGGTGGTCGCGCTCGTTCTGGTCCGCGTAACGCTCGCCGAACTCCGCCAGCGCCCGCTCGAACCGGTCGGACCTGCCCAGATAGGCCGCGATGGCGATCCGGTCCCCGGAGCGCGCGTGGGCGCGGGCCAGCGTCGCCCCGGACAGCCGCCCGAACAGCCGCATGGCCCTCGGCGTCATGCCCTCCGCCTTGGGAATGGCCTTCCAGTCGCGCAACTGCCGGACGTAGAAGTCCCGTTCGCGGCCGTCCAGACCCGACACCCGCTCCCAGCCCAGGAACATGTCGCTGGTGGCCTGCATCAGCCGCTGGCCCGACACCACGCGCTCCCCCTGGTTCAGATGGGCGCTGGGCGCGCAGTACGGCGCGAGCACCGACTCCTCGGCCTCCTTGGCCTGGAGGAACAGCGGGTCCCCGGGGTCCTTGCCCAGCAGCAGCACCACCCAGCAGCGGGTGCCGACACTGCCGACGCCGACCACCTTGCGCGCCATGTCGACCACCCGGTACTGGGCCAGCAGCGCCCGGCGGTCCGAGGGCAGCGTCACCGCGTAGCGCTCGATGAGCTCCCGCAGCCGCTCCTCCAGATCGACGCGCTCGACCTTCGGCATCAGCTCGTCGAGCGGGGTCACCAGCGGCGGGTCGGCGGCGATCCGCAGCTCGTCGCCGACCCGGTGGGCGAGCTTCTCCAGGGACTGGAGGTGGTCGCGGCCACGGGCCTTGGCGAGGGTGCGCGAGATGCGCCGCTGGGCCCGGGGGCGCAACTGGCCGGCGAGCTCCGCGAACAGGTCGTCGGCGTCGACCCGGGCGTACCACACGTCCAGGTTCCGCATCCGGGCGAAGCCGCGCATCGCCTCCCGGTACGCGCCGACCGTCGACCGCACCACCCGGGCCCGCTCGGCCGTGCCGAAACCGTTGGCACGGCCCGCGATGACGAGACTGGCCGCCAGCCGCTTCACGTCCCACTCCCACGGACCTGGCAGGGTCTCGTCGAAGTCGTTCACGTCGAACATGAGATGGCGCTCCGGAGAGGCCAGCAGCCGGAAGTTCAGCATGTGCGCGTCTCCGCACAGCTGGGTGGTGAACCCGGTCGCCGGTGTCGCCGCCAGGTCCATCGCCATCAGCGAGGCGGCCCCCCGGTAGAAGCGGAAAGGCGATTCCAGCATGCGGCCGTACCGGATCGGCACCAGGTCGGCCAGCCTGCGCGCCGACTGACGCTCGATCACCTCGACGGGGTCCGGCCGGCCGGCGGCCGGGTCGAACTCCGCGTGCCGGGAGCGCGGCACCGCTCGCCGCGCGGCCCGGCCGCGGGCGGCCCGCTCCTGCGGTGCCAGACGCGCGTCACCGTGCTCGGCCATGATCCGCCCCCTGTCCGGCGCCCGCTCCATCGGCCCTGGGGACGGCCCGCTCCTCGGACCGGTGCCCCGTCCGGACGTCGGCCCGCGGGCGTGAGAGGCCGGCGTACGGGAGACCGGGGCACCCCCGGGGAACGATGCCTGCTCGGCGCCGCCCCGCGAACCACCTCCCAGGGGTGAGGTGCCGCCCCGCCGCGCGACTGCACGGTGTCGCCATGACTCCGACGAGCGCCCCCTCACAGTCGATGCGGCAGCGGTTCTGGCTGGCGCGGGCGTCGCTGCTCTCGGCGGCGGCCTCGGCGGTGGTCCTCGGCGTGTTCGCGGGCGCGCGGACCGTCGCGCTGCTCGCCGTCGGTCTCGTCGGCCTGGTGTGCGTGGCCGCCGGACTGTGGTGGAGCCTGGCCCGGCAGGGCGTCCGGCGCGTGCTGGCCGTGCTGCTGACCCTGGCCGCCCCGGTGTGGGTCCTCGTCGCGTACACCCGCGCCCATCTGGCCTGGGTGGCCGCGCTGGCCGTCGGCCTGTGGCTGGTCGCGGTCGGCGCCGGCCGGGCGGCACTCATGAAGAACGACACCTCGGCCGACATGCCCGAACACCCCGCACCCCAGGTGCGCCGCCCCGTACTGATCATGAATCCGCGGTCCGGCGGCGGCAAGGTGCGCCGCTTCGAACTGCGCGAGCGGGCCGCGGCGCTGGGCGCAGAGGTGCTCGTCCTCGACTGGCGCGAGAGCACCGACGTGGCCGACATGGCCCGCAAGGCCGCGGCCGGCGGCGCCGACCTCCTCGGGGTCGCGGGCGGCGACGGGACCCAGGCGCAGGTCGCCGACGTCGCCGCCACGCTGGGGCTGCCCTTCCTGGTGGTCCCGGCCGGCACCCGCAACCACTTCGCCCTCGATCTGGGCCTGGACCGGGAGGACCCGTCGAAGGCGCTCGACGCGCTGATCGACGGCGTGGAACTGCGCGTGGACCTGGGCAGCGTCAACGGGCTCCCCTTCGTCAACAACGTCTCGTTCGGCGCCTACGCGGAGGTGGTGGCCAGCCCCGCGTACCGGGACGACAAGACCCGTACCGCACTGCGGCTGCTGCCCGACATGCTGGCCGGCCACAAGGGGCCGCGGCTCTCCGCGCGCGCCGGGCAGGTCGAGTTCGACGAGCCGCAGGCGCTGCTGGTCAGCAACAACCCGTACGGCAGCAGCGACATCGCGGGCCTGGGCCGCAGGTCGCGGATCGACACCGGCCGGCTGGGCTGCGTCGGGGTGAAGGTGACGGGCGCCGCGCACGCCGCCGGGCTGCTGCGCGGCCGGCGCGCCACCGGGGTCGTCCGGGCGACCGCGACGCGGGTGGCCGTCGAGGCGGACCGGGAGCAGATCCCCGTGGGCATCGACGGGGAGGCCGTGCGGCTGCGGGGCCCCGTCCGGTGCGAGGTGCGACCGCTGGCGCTGCGGGTGCTGGTGCCCAGGAACCGGCCGGGCGTGCGCAGGGACCGCCCGCTGCTGGACTGGCCCCTGATCGGCAGGCTCGCCCTGGGCCGCGCCCGCCGCGCGCACGGCACCCACGGCACCCACGGCACCCACGACACCTCCGGGGCCGCCGGGGAGAACGGGGGCGTCCCGCCGGAGCGGCCCACGGTCACCTGACGCAGGTGAGGCTTTCGGGAGCGGGCCCGGGAGAATTGACCGTACGGGAAGGCACCGCAGGAGGTGACGTCATGGGCACCGCTCAGCCGGGCGCGGGCGCCGGTCCGTCCGAACCGCACGCCGAGGGAGGCAGGTTCGAGATCCGTGTGCGGGGCACCCTGGGCGAAGGACTCCGGTCCGCGTTCGGTGAACTCACGGTCACGCTACGGCCCGCCGAGACCGTCATGTACGGGTGGGGCATCGACCAGAGCGCCCTGTACGGCATCCTCGACCGCATCCAGGCACTGGGCCTCGAACTCCTGGAGGTACGGGGCCTGCCCTCGCCCCCGGGCGGCGAGAAACCTTCCGGTTAGCCACCGTAGGCGCCCGGTCGATGGGGACCGCGTGCGGCGGGTTGAGCCGGTCGGCACCTTCCCAGAGCCGCGGGCCGCCGACCACGATGGCAGGGTGCCGTCCTTCGGCCCGGAGGTGAGGACATGCCCGTGGCCACGCCCGCCTGCCCCACGCACCGCGCCCGCCCCGCACCCCGTGTGCACGGGGGCCGTGCGCCCGCCCGCCCCGCCACCGCGGCCCGCGACGCCGCGTTGCGCCGGGCCCTGCGGGCGGCGGGCCACGACCCGGACTGCCGGGACCCCGTGGTCGGGGTCTGCCTCGTGTGGCTGGCGGGAGTCCTGCTGGGGATCGCCCGCGAGACCGGCGACGCGACCGTCCGCACCGCACTGGCCGACCAGGCGTCGGCGACGCTGGCCGGTCTCCTCACGGAAGCGGCGGGGTCCGCCCGCCCCGCCCCGCCCGCCGCACCGCTGACCCGCCGCGAACTGGTCGTGCTGCGCGGACTTCAGGAGGACGTGCCGCTGCGCCGGATCGCCGACAGCCTGCACGTCTCCCACAACACCGTCAGGAGCCAGACCCGCGCGGTGTACCGCAAACTCGGGGTGGGCTCCCGGGCGGAGGCGCTGCACCGGGCCCGCGAGCTGCACCTGCTCTGAGAGCGCCCGGCACCGCGGCCCGGTGCCGCCTCACAGCAGCTGGAGTTCGCGCGCCCGCCGGACCGCGGCCGACCTGCGGGTCACGGCGAGCTTGCGGTACACGCTCTTGAGGTGGGTCTTCACCGTGTTGACCGAGAGGTACAGGTCCTCCGCGATCTCCTCGGTGGTCATCATCTGCGACAGCCGGTGCAGCACGTCCTCCTCCCGCGCGGTGAGCCGCTCGACCGGAGCGGTCGGCCCGGTGAGCTCGACACCGCGCACCGGCCGCTGGGGCGCCGCGCCCGCGGTGCCGAGACTGGCCGCGCAGACCCGCACCAGGGGCTGCCGCAGGGCCGGGGGCAGCCACGGCCCCGGAGCGCCGAGGAGCGTCTCGGGCGACCTGGGCAGACCCTGCCCGGCGATGTTGACCAGCCTCCCGACCAGCGTCGCGACGCCCGCGGTGAAGGCGTCGGGCAGCGCGTCGAGGACTGCCCGCGCCTGCGCCAGCTCGCGCCGGGCCGACGCCGCTTCGCCACGGGCCAGTGCCACCCACGCACGGACCACCAGCAGCGTGGCGTGCGAACAGTCCCGGCCGGTCCAGGTGGGCAGCGGCGGCCGGGTGGCGAGCGCGGCGAGTTCACCGGCCTCGCGGAACCGGCCGCGCAGCGCTTCGAGCAGGGCCAGCTCCACCAGGCAGCCCCGGCGCAGCACACCGTTCTCGGTGGCACCGGTGAACTTCAGGCTGCCGGTGAGATGGGAATCGGCGCTCTTCAGATCGCCCGCCCGCAACTCCGCGCGGCCCAGGACGAACAGCGTCAGCGCCCTGATCTCCGGCCGCTCGCCCAGCAGGTGCGCGGGCACACCGGCACCCAGCGCCCTGGCCTCGACCGCCGAGGCCCGCGCGGCGGCGAGGTCCCGGGGAAGCTCCGCGGCCATCCGCACCACCGCGTGGGTCAGCCGGCACATCAGCGCCCGGCCGGCCTCCTGGTCCGGCAGCCGGCCGGTGAGCCGGGCCGCCTCCTCCAGCAGCCCCGCGCAGGCGTCCGGATCGGTGTGCTTCAGGGCGGCGGCGACGAGCACGGGCTCGGGGTCCTCGGTCCGTACCTCCGCCGGGACCAAGGGGCCCAGAACGCCGCGCAGCCGGGCCTCCGTGAGGCCCAGAACCTGTCCGACGGCCAGTTGCCCGACCACCAGACGGCTTGCGTAGCACCAGTCGTCCGCCGCGAGGGCGTGGCCCACCGCCGTTGCGAGGAGGCCGTGTTCGGCCAGCCAGGCGGCGGCCCGCCGGTGCACTCCCGGCACACTCGCCGGCAGCTCGTGCCGCAGCCTCACGTGCAACACGTCGGCGAACATCCGGTGACAGCGGAACCAGCCGTGCCCCAGCGGGTGCAGGAAGGAGTTCTGCCGCACCAGGGTCGCGAAGTGCTGCCCGGCGTCCACGCCCGCCACCGCGGTCGCCAGCTCCGCGTTCATCGTCTCCAGCACGCTCGTGGTCAGCAGCAGCCGGCGCATCTGCGCGGACTGCGCGTCGAGCACCTCCTCCACCAGGTACGTCACGATCGCCTCGTCGTCACCGGCGAAGCGGGCGATGAACCGGTCCGGATGCCGCTGCCCCTGCATCGACATCGCGGCCAGCCTGATCCCCGCCGCCCAGCCCGCGGTGCGCTGCCGCAGCGCCTGCACCACGGGGCGGGGCACGTCCAGACCGTGCTGGAGGAGCAGCGAGGCGGTCTCCGCGTCGTTGAACGCCAGATCGGCGGTGCGCAGTTCGCACAGCTCGCCGGAGAGCCGGTAGCGGTGCAGGTGCAGCGGCGGGTCCCGGCGCGAGAAGACGACCACCCGCAGCAGGGGAGCGGCGTGCTTCAGGAGGCTGACGGTGCCCTCGGCGACCGCGGAGCCCGGCTCCGGCTGGAAGTCGTCGAGCACCAGCACCACCGGTGCCTCGCGCGCGGCGAGCTGCGCGGCCAGGCGCGCGACGAGAAGTTCGTTCACGGGTACGTCGCCGAAGTCGGGCAGCTCCACCGAGGCCTCGTACATCGCGGCCAGCACCCGGGGCCAGAACACGTCCGGCCGCTCCTCGCGGCCCTCGCACCGCACCCAGGCCACCGGGCCCGGCGCCCGGCCGGTGTGCAGCCACTCCGTGGCCAGCGCCGACTTGCCCGCGCCCACCGGCCCCACGACCACGGTGAGCGGGCCGAGCACGCCGCGCGAGAGCCGCTCGGCCAGCCGGGGGCGCGGCACCAGCCACGCGGGCAGACCGGGTACGGCGACACGGGACTCGGGGACCACGGCCCCGGGCGCGGGAAGGGGCGGCCCGCCGAGCGGTTCCCCCCGCTGCTCGTCCATCGACGGCACCTCCCTGACGGGTCGGGTGGCGTTGGGAAGACGAGTCTGGGACCGGCGGATGAGACGGCACCCGCACGGGGCGCCATCTCACCCGGGTGAAATTTCCGGGCGTCCGCCCGCGGCGCACGCCCTTGTCACGGAGCGCGCACCGGGCCGGACACCGGTCCTAGGCGGACTGGAGCGCCGCGACGAGTTCCTCCTCCCGGTCCTTGGTGAGCGAGGTACGCAGAACGGTGGGGTTGAAGGGGCGCAGGGCCTCTCGTACCCGGTCCGGCGTGGAGTGGCGCACGAGGGCGAACACCGCGGCCCTGCCGGGTTCGAGGGTGTTCGCGACCTCCTTGACGAAGGAGTCGTTCACCCCGATGTCGGAGAGCTTCCCGGCGGCGGCGCCCGCTGCCGCGCCGACCGCGGCACCGAACACCGGCATCAGGAACAGCATGCCGAACAGGGTTCCCCACAGGGCGCCGCCGGCCGCGCCCGCCCCGGTGAGGTTGTAGCTCTGGCGCACGTGGACCTTGCCCTCCTGGGTCCGCCAGGCGAGTGCGGCGTCCTCCAGGTCGAGCAGTTCCTGCCGCGACAGTTCCTTGCTGAGCCTCAGGACCGCTTCGGCCTTGTCCTTGTCCGTGAAGCCGAGCACGACGAGATCGGCCATTACATCCTCCTGTTCTCGCGGTTTCGCCAGGTCATCGCCGGTGTGCCCGCCGTACCGGCGACGGTGGTGAGGGGTTCTCCCCACGGGTCCGCCGCGGCGACGAGATCCGCCGAGATGGGTATCAGGGCCTCTTCGGTGAGGAACCCCTCGGCCACGGGGACACCACCGGCGTTGCGGACGGCCGCCCGCAGATACTTCGCCCACACGTGCTCGAACAGGATGAAGGCCGCGGAGGTGCCGGTTGCCAGCTCCTGGGCCGTCGCCCTGATCTGGGCGGGGGTGAGACCGAAGGCGCTGCCCTCCGCCACCGGCGGATACAGCGCCGCCGCTCCCCGCAGGCTCACGCGGGACATGCCGAGCAGCGCCGCGACGGTGTCACCCATGTCCTCGGCCTGGTGGTCCAGGACGACCAGGCGTCCGCCGATCTCCTTGTGCACGAAGAGCATGTCGAGGACCCGGATCTGACCGTTGGTCTGCAGGATCGCCAGTTCTTCCCTGATTCGGTCCTCGAACGCGGCGTCGGGACCGAATTCGACCGTCAGCAGCTGAACGGGTCCGATGGTGCGCATCGGAACTCCCCTCCTCGGAAATCGACGGGACAGTCTCATGGAGCCGCACCCCGCCCCGCCCCACGTCACCCGCCAGAGGTGAAGGTCGCGGAGCGCCGCTGTCCGACAGTGGGCGCCGGAGGTGCGACGCCATGGCTCACGACGAACCCGAAGAAGCGACGGCCGGCGGCCCCGGCGGGGCGACGCCCGGCGTTCCCGGTGAAGCGGAGGCCGGCGCCCCCCAGCAGGCGACGCCCGGCGCCCCCGGTGGTGCGGAGCCCGCCGCGCCCGCCACCCAGGAGGAACTGGAGCGGCTGCGCGCCGAGGTCGCCGCCCTGCGCGCCAGGGCCGGAGGAGAGCAGCGCAGGCACAGGCGCGTCCTGCGGGTACGACGGGTGCTCGCCGCCGTACTGATCGCGCTGACCGCCCTGGTCTCGGTCGTCTCGGTCGTCGGCGTGTGGGGTGCGCGCACCACGCTCGACACCACGCGCTGGGTCGCCACCGTCGAGGACCTGCCCCAGCACCCGGCGGTGAACAAGGCCGTGTCCGCCTACCTCACCGAGCAGGTCTTCACCCAGCTCAATGTGGAGAAGCGGCTGTCCGAGGCCCTGCCCGAACGGGCGTCGTTCCTCGCCGCACCGGTCACCGGAGCGGTCCGCGACTTCGTGCGCGACTCGGTCTCCAAGCTCCTGGCCACCGACGAGTTCCAGAAGCTGTGGCGCACCACCAACCGCTTCGCCCACAGCCGGATCGTCGCCGTGCTGGAGAAACGCAACGAGAACGTGCAGGTCGAGGGCGACACCGTCACGCTCAACCTGCTCCCCATGGTCAACAACGTCCTCGACTCCCTGGAGGCCAGGCTGCCCTCGCTCTTCGGCAAGAAGCTGGACCTGCCGCCCATCACCTCCGGCGAGATACCGCCCGGACTGCACGACCGCGTCGAGAAGGCACTGGGCGTCACCCTGCCCGACGACTTCGCGCAGGTACGCCTCTACAACCGGCACGAACTCGGCAAGCTGCAGGACGCCGTACTGCTGTTCAAACGAGCGGTGTGGGGCCTGGTCATCGCCGTACCCGTGCTGCTGGCCCTCGCCCTGTGGGCCTCGCCGAACCGTCGGCGCACCCTGCTCCAACTGGGCCTGTGGCTGGTGGTGTCGGTCACCGTGCTCACCGCGGTGCTGCGCGCCGTACGCGACCAGATCCTCGGCCAGGTGTCGGCGGGCACCTACCGGGACGCGGTGCGCGACGTGCTGTGGACCGTGTTCGCGCCGCTGCGCGAGCGCGGCGACCAGCTGCTGTGGTTCGGCGTCGGGCTCGCGGTGCTCGCCTACCTCGTCGGCCCCGGGCGGCTGCCCGTGTGGCTGCGCCGGCACGCCGCCGCCGCGGGCCGGGCCGTCGGCGGGTTCGCCGCCCGGACCGCGCGCCGGTCCACCGGCGGGGGAGCCCGGCGCTGGACCGGCCGGCACGCCGACGTACTGCGGATCGGCGGACTCGTCGTGGCGGCCCTGGTCGCCCTGCTGTTCGCGTCGTGGACGGCACTGCTCGTGGTGGCCGGGGTGCTCCTCGCGTACGAGATCGGCGTGACGCTGCTGGCCCGGCCGCCCGGCTCCGGCCCCGGCCCCGGCGACGACACCTCTGGCGTCCCGGCCCCGGGCGGCCGGGACGCCTCACCCACCGCAGGTGAAGCAGCACCGGAACCCGGCACGGAGACTGACGCTGCCCCGGTCACCTCGCGGCAGGGAGGGAACCCATGAGCACACGTACGAGCGCCGGGCGGATCGGCCCCAGCGGCGACGCGGAGGGACGGTGGCGGCTCTGGGGCCCCTACCTGAGCGAGCGCCAGTGGGGCACGGTCCGCGAGGACTACAGCGACGACGGCGAGGCCTGGACGTACTTCCCCCACGACCACGCGCGCTCGCGCGCCTACCGCTGGGGCGAGGACGGGCTGGGCGGCATCAGCGACGAGAAGCAGCGCCTGTGCTTCGCCCTCGCGCTGTGGAACGGCCGCGACCCCATCCTCAAGGAACGCGCCTTCGGTCTCACCAACAGCGAGGGCAACCACGGCGAGGACGTCAAGGAGTACTACTTCTACCTCGACAGCACCCCCAGCCACTCCTACCTGCGCTACCTCTACAAGTACCCGCAGGCCGCCTACCCCTACGAGGACCTCCTCGCGGGCAGCCGGGCGCGCGGACGCGGCGACTTCGAGTACGAACTCCTCGACACCGGCCTCTTCGACGAGGACCGCTACTTCGACGTGGGCGTCGAGTACGCCAAGGCCGCCCACGACGACATCCTCGTCCGCGTCACCGTCGACAACCGCGGCCCCGACGAAGCCACCCTGCACGTGCTGCCGACGCTCTGGTTCCGCAACACCTGGTCGTGGACCGAGGGCGGAGACAAGCCCCGCATCGCCGCGGCCGACAGCCCCCGCGGCACCGCGGCCCTCACCGCGACGCACCCCGAACTCGGCGGCTACGAGATGCGCTTCGGCGCCCCGGTGCCGCTGCTGTTCACCGAGAACGAGACCAACAACGAGCGGCTCTTCGGCTCCCCGAACGCCTCCCCGTACACCAAGGACGGCATCGGCCGCGCCGTCGTGGACGGGGAGGACGGCGCCGTCAACCCGGCACAGGAGGGCACCAAGGCCGCCGCCCACTGGACCCTCACCCTGCCACCCGGCGGCTCGGCGACCCTGCGGATGCGGCTCGCCCCCACCGGCTCGCAGCTCTCCCTCGCCCGCGGCTTCGACTCCGTGTTCCGGACCCGGATCGCCGAGGCGGACGACTTCTACGCCGAACGGGCCCCCCGCAACGCGAGCGAGGACGAACGGCGCGTGCTCCGGCAGGCGTTCGCCGGACTCCTGTGGACCAAGCAGTACTACTGCTTCGACCTGGAGACCTGGCTGGCCGAGCACGGACTGGCCCCCTGGAGCCCGCCCGGCCGCGACGTCCGCAACCGCGACTGGTTCCACATGGTCTGCGACGACATCATCTCCATGCCCGACAAGTGGGAGTACCCCTGGTTCGCCGCCTGGGACCTGGGCTTCCAGGCCGTGGCCCTGGCGATGGTCGACGTCGACCTCGCCAAGGAGCAGCTGGAACTGCTGACCCGGGACTCCTACCAGCACCCCAACGGCCAGCTCCCCGCCTACGAGTGGAACTTCGGCGACGTCAACCCGCCGGTGCACGCCTGGTCCGCGTACTTCGTCTACCTGATGGAGGAGCGCGTCCACGGCCGCGCCGACCGCGACTTCCTGGAGCGCACCTTCCAGAAGCTCCTGACGAACTTCACCTGGTGGGTCAACCGCAAGGACCCCACCGGGCGCAACGTCTTCCAGGGCGGCTTCCTCGGCCTCGACAACATCGGCGTCTTCGACCGGAGCGCCCCGCTGCCGACCGGCGGCCGGCTCGAACAGGCCGACGGCACCGCCTGGATGGCCCTGTACTGCCAGGCCATGCTCCAGATCGCCCTCGAACTCGTCGAGCACAACCCCGCCTACGAGGACCTGGTGCTGAAGTTCGTCGAGCACTACCTGTGGATCTCGGCCGCCATGGACCGCGTCGGCGACCTCGACGACGGCATGTGGGACGAGGAGGACGGCTTCTTCTACGACGTGCTGCGGCTCCCGGACGGCAACGCGGTCCGGCTCAAGGTGCGCTCCATGGTGGGCCTGCTCCCGCTGTGCGCGTCGACCGTCTTCCGGCCCGCCCAGCTCGCCAAGGTGCCCGGTCTGCGCGAGCGGCTGCACCGCTTCGCCACCCGCCACCCCTCGCTCTCCGCCACCCTCGCCTCCGCCGGGGCCGGCACCACGGGCGGACCCCGGCTGCTGTCGGTGATGGACGAGAAGAAGCTGCTGCGGGTGCTGGAGCGGCTGCTGTCCGAGGACGAGTTCCTCGGCCCGTACGGCATCCGGGCGCTCTCCCGCCACCACGCCGAACACCCCTACACCTTCTGGGCCGACGGCCGGGCCCACCGGGTCGGCTACGTGCCCGCCGAGTCGGACTCCGGAATGTTCGGCGGCAACTCCAACTGGCGCGGCCCCGTGTGGTTCCCGGTGAACGCCCTCGTCGTACGGGCCCTGCTCAACCTGTACGGCTTCTACGGCGACGACCTCACCGTGGAGTGCCCCACCGGCTCCGGCGTGCGGATGACCCTCTACGAAGTGGCGCGGGAGATCTCCCGGCGGCTCAGCGCGACCTTCCTGCGCGGTCCGGACGGCCGGCGGCCGGTGTACGGCGGCCAGGAGAAGTTCCAGAACGACCCGCACTGGCGCGACCTGGTCTCCTTCTACGAGTACTTCCACGGCGACAACGGCGCGGGCATCGGCGCCTCCCACCAGACCGGCTGGAGCGGCCTGGTGGCACCCCTGATGATGCTCTTCGGGTCCCTCGGCCCCGAGGACTTCCGCACCGGCCGCTGGGAGGAGCACTCATGAGCGGGCTGCCCGCACAGCCCGTCGTGCACGAGGTGAACACCCGGGTGTGGCTCCGCGAGATCCAGCACCGCACCGGCCGGCCCACCGGCCTCGGCGACGTGCCCAAGGACGCCTGGGACGCGATCACCCCGCACGGCGTCGACGCCGTCTGGCTGATGGGCGTGTGGGAGCGCAGCCCGCTCGGCCGCGCCATCGCCCTGCGCGACGCCTCGCTGCGGGCCGCCTTCACCCGGGCGGTGCCGGACATCGGCGAGAGGGAGATCGCCGGATCCCCGTACTGCATCCGCCGTTACGAGGCCGACGGGGCGCTCGGCGGCCCGGAGGGGCTCGCCGCGGCGCGCGCCGCCCTCCACCGGCGCGGCGTCGGCCTGCTGCTCGACTACGTGCCCAACCACGTCGCGCCGGACAGCCCCTGGGTGACCGGGCACCCCGAGTACTTCGTACGGGGCACGCGGGAGGACGCCCGGCGCGACCCCGCCGCGTTCCTCGACACCGGCAGCCAGGTCTACGCCCGCGGCCGGGACCCCTACTTCGCGCCGTGGCCGGACGTCGTCCAGCTCAACGCCTTCGCCCCCGCCCTGCGGGCCGCCACCGCCGACGTGCTCACCGGCATCGGCCGCGCCTGCGACGGGGTGCGCTGCGACATGGCGATGCTCCTGATGAACGACGTCTTCGCCCGCACCTGGGGCCCGTACGCCGGACCGCCGCCCGCACAGGACTTCTGGCCCACCGTCCTCACCGAGGTCCACCGCCACCACCCGGCCATGGTCTTCGTCGCGGAGGCGTACTGGGACCTCGAATGGGACCTCCAGCGACAGGGGTTCGACTTCTGCTACGACAAACGGCTCTACGACCGCATGGTGCACGAGGACGCCGGGTCCGTGCGCGCGCACCTGCACGCCCCGGTGGACTACCAGCGCCGCCTCGTACGGTTCCTGGAGAACCACGACGAACCCCGGGCCGCGCACACGCTGCCCGCGGCCAAGGAGCGCGCGGCGGCCGTCGTGATCGCCACCCTGCCCGGGGCGACGCTGTGGCACGAGGGCCAGTTCACCGGCCGCCGTACCCAGCTGCCCGTCTTCCTGGACCGCCGCCCCGACGAGGCGCCCGACACCGCGCTGCGCGCCTTCCACGAACGGCTCCTCGCCGCCGTGCACGGCAGCGGGATGCGCGGCGGCGCCTGGCAGCTCCTCGACAGCGAGGGATGGCCGGACAACCCCAGCCACCGCTCGGTGCTCGCCTGGAGCTGGACCGGAGACGCCGGACGGTTCGCCGTGGCGGTGAACTTCTCCGACCGGCCCGCCCAGGCCAGGATCCGGCTGCCGTGGAGCGAACTGGCGGGCAGGAAGGTCCAGTTGACCGACCTCCTCGGCGAAGCGCGCTACGAGCGGTCGGGCGACGAGCTGTCCGGCCCCGGGCTCTACGTCGCACTGGACCCCTGGGGCACCCACGTGTTCGCCGTCGCCGACGGCGACGACACCTGACCACGGGACGGCACCCATGGCCGAAACCGCCGCACCGGGAGCGACCACCCGGGTACCGCGCCACATCCTGCTCCCGCTGGCGCTCGCCCAGTTCATCTGCAGCTTCGCCGGCTCCAACATGAACGTGATGATCAACGACATCAGCGAGGACCTGGACACCACCGTGCAGGGCGTCCAGACCGCCATCACGATCTTCCTGCTGGTGATGGCGGCGCTGATGATCCCGAGCGGCAAGCTCACCGAACGCTACGGCCGCAAGCTCTGCTTCCGGGTGGGCCTGGCCGTGTACGGGGTCGGCGCGCTGCTCAGCGCCGTCGCCCCCGGCCTCGGCGTGCTCATCCTCGGCAACTCCCTGCTGGAGGGCATCGGCACGGCCCTGCTCATCCCGCCCGTCTACATCCTCACCACGCTGCTGTTCCCCGACCTCACCTCACGGGCCCGTGCCTTCGGCGCCATCATGGCCATGGGCGGCATCGGGGCCGCGGCCGGGCCGCTGATCGGCGGGCTCATCACCACCGGGATCAGCTGGCGGGCCGCCTTCGTGTTCCAGGCGCTGATCGTCGGATGCATCCTCGTGATGAGCCGCCGGGTCCCCGACCCGCTGCCCGCGCAGCCCGGCGCGCCGATGGACGTGCGCGGCATGGTGCTCAGCGCGGCCGGGCTCGTCCTCCTCGTCATGGGCATCCTGGCCGTCGACGACAACGGCTGGCTGGCCGGCGGCCTGCTGGCGGCCGGGGCGCTCGTCCTCGTGTGGTTCTTCCGAACGGCGCGCGCCCTGGAGGCGGCGGGCAAGGAACCGCTGCTCTCGACCTCCCTGTTCCACAACCGCACCTCCAACCTGGGCCTGATCACCCAGCACGTGCAGTGGCTGGTGCTGATGGGCGTGTCGTTCGTGGCCGCCGCCTACCTCCAGGTGGTGCGCGGCTACAACGCGATCGAGACCGGCGTGATCTTCACCGCGGCCACCGTCGGCCTGCTCGCCTCTTCCCTGGGCGCCGAGCGCTTCGCCAAGCGCCGGGCCCAGCGCACGCTCATCGTGGCCGGGTTCGTCCTCACGGTCGGAGGCATCGTGCTGCTGCTCGTGCTGGCGGGCGGCACCGCCGACCCCTGGGCGTCGGCACCGGGACTCTTCCTCGTCGGAGTCGGTCTCGGCGTGATGCTGACCCCGTCGGTCAACATCGTCCAGTCGAGCTTCGGCGAGAGCGAGCAGGGCGAGATCTCCGGTCTGTCCCGCAGCGTCTCCAACCTGGGCTCCTCGCTGGGCACGGCCATCGCGGGCACCATCCTGGTCGCCGGACCCGCCCACGCCTACGCCGCCGCGATGATCACCCTCGCGGCGATCGGGCTCGCCGGGCTCGTCGCGGGCGCCCTGCTGCCCGGCGGCTCCGCGGGCGTCGGGGCACCGTCCCCGGGCACGGCCACGCAGGGCCCGTCCGGGAACACCTAGGAGGGGTGCCGGGGCGTCCCCGCGGGCGGGTTCCCCGGTGGCGCCGGGGGAGGCGGAGGCGTGCCCTGGGCAGACGCCGCTGGGGGAGCGGTCTTCTTCCTGCGGTACGCGGCAGGGTTCCTCCCGCCCGGACTCCTGCGGTAGCGGGAGGGCCCCGGGCCCTCGCCGTACGCGGCCGGGTTCCGCGGTGCCGAGGGCTCCGGGGTGCGCGGCGACCAGTCGTAGACCACCGTGCTCGACACGAGGAGGTCCTGCACGGACGCCCGCCGGCGGCTCAGCGGAACCCACAGCAGCCCCAGCGGCAGGGCGAGACAGAGCGCCGCCCGCAGCAGCGCACGCGGCACCCCGGGCGACCGCCCGGACCGGGTGCACACCCGCAGCCCCATCACCTGGTCCCCGGCCGTCCGCCCGGTGGTGGCCCAGCCGCCCGCCGCATAGCCGAGGGCGAGCACCGTCAGGCCCCCGGCCGTCACCCAGGAGGGCAGGTCGAGGGCGTGGAAGGGCGGCCCGGTCACCAGCAGTACGACACAGGACGCCCCCAGGTGCACGAGCACGCCGAGCGCCGCCACCACCAGCGCGTCGACGACGGCCGCCAGCAGGCGCGAGACGAGCCCGGCGGGCCGGCCCCGGACGAGCTCCCGGGTCTCCCACGGCCCCGCCCCCACGGCCGGTTCCGGGCGTTCCGGATGCGGCTTCACCGAGGGCCCGCCCTGCTCACGCCGGGTGTGCGGGCCGCGGGTCCGCTGCCGGAGCCACCTCGGCCCGCGCTCCGTGGGCCCTGCGCAGCAGCCGGTCGGCGACCCGGTTCACCAGCTGGTCGGCCCGGATGCCGCGCTCCCGTACCGCCTCGACGGTCTCGCGCGTCATCCCGGTGCCGGTCTCCCTGGCGACGCGCTGCACATCGATCTCCGCCAGGACGGCGACGGCCAGGTCCACGAGGTCGACCCGCGCGATCACGGAATCGACGTCGACGCGCCGGACGATCGCGTCGACGTCGACCCGTGCCACGGCCCGGTCCAGATCGACCCGTTCCACAGCCCTGTCCAGGTCGACCCGGGCCACCACGGCTTCGACGTCGACCCGCTCGACGACGCGGTTCACATCGACCCGCGCCACCACGTCGTCGAGCTCCAGACGGGCCACCACGGCGGCCACCAGCGCGCGCACCAGCGCGTCGAGCCCCAGGCCGGCGATCCGGAGCGCCAGCTGCGGTGCGAGCAGCAGCGCGCGCACCAGATCGGTGTTTCTGTATCCGTTCACCACGCCATCGCACCGGAACGCCGTACCGGGGTCCTCCTCCGCCAGGGGTGAGGTTCCGGCCGCCGTCCTGCTGCCGGTCTCACATGGGCGCTCCGTACACCTTGTGCGCCTGCCGCCGCCCGTAGGTCGCGATGGCCCAGATCACCGCGACGTCCAGCACGATGATGAGGGCCGACCACACCGGGTGGTACGGGGTGAAGAAGAAGTTCTCCATGGCGCTGAGGGCCGTGACCGCGATGCAGACGGCACGGGCCCAGGTGCGGCCGGAGAAGAGGCTCAGCGCCGCGGCCAGCACCACGATGCCGGTGATCATCTCGACCCAGCCCCTGGTGTTGACGTCCAGGTCGTACGAGTACGCGTTCTGCGCCTGGTAGTAGTTCTCGCTCAGGATCGCCGACAGTCCCGCGATGACGTGGAACGCGCCGATGATGCCCAGTACGCACGCGGCGAACACGACTCCGCCGACGGTGAGCGTGCTGACCCGGGGCTCCTGCTCGGGCGGGGGCGCTCCGGGACGCGGCGGCCCCGGAGCGAACTGCTCAGCCATGTCGAACCTCCTCCTCTCGGACCTCCCCGCCGGCCTCGGCGAACCCGAAGGCGCCGACCGCCCGGACCGTCCCGACGGTCTCCTCGGCCCTGGCGCTTCGCGTTCGACGGTGCGGGGAGTCTCCCGATGAACCCGCAGCATCCGCCCGCCCCCGCCGCACCGGTTCACCCACAGTGGATGAGCCGGGGCCCCGCCCGGCGCGCGGGAGCGACGTCACCCGGCGAAGGTGATGCCACGGACCGTGCGTCCGGGGAGTAATGGCGGTCGGAGCGCAGCCGTCGCAGCGGGAGGTGAAGGCCATGACAGGGGCGCACAAGGCCGGCGGACCAGGACCGGAGCGTCTGCTGCCGGTCGGTGGCGGTGAGTTCGAGATCCGGGTCAGAGGACGGGTGGGCGAGGCGTTCCGGGAGGCGTTCGCCGAGCTGACGGTGGTGCTGCGCCCGGCGGAGACGGTACTGACGGGGGACGAGCTCGACCAGGGCACCCTCTACGTGGTCCTGGAACGCATCAGGGCGCTCGGCCTCGAACTCCTGGAGCTGCGCCAACTGCCCGACCCCGAGGCACCGTAGAGAACGGCGGGACTCCGTGCGGGAGCGGCGGGACTGCGCGAGGGAGGTACGGCGCGGGGGACCCGCCCCCCTCACGGAGTCCGCGGCAGCGGGGACCCGGCCCGGGTGTGCGCCCGCCGGCGGGCGAGCAGCTTGCCCAGCTCCCACAGTGCCAGCAGCGCGAGCGCGGGCAGCAGCGCCCAGCCGAACTGGCCGAGGGTCAGCGGCGTGGTGTCCAGCAGCCGGTTGAAGACGTCCGTCTGGGTCACCATGACGGCGAGCACGAACTCGCCCAGCAGCGTCCAGTTCAACTGCTTGCTGTCGAAGGTGTCGACGGTGAGGACCGTGCCCGTCTGGTCGCGGCATTCGAGGGCCGCGACGATCAGGCACAGCGAGAACGTCGTGAACGCGATGGAGTTGCCGACGGCCGTGCTGTCGAACCGCGACTCGCCGAGCTTGATCATCCCGAGCAGTCCGACGGTGATCGCCGTTCCCACGAGGCCGACCGTCAGCATCAGAGCGCCGGTCATGACGGGCTCGCCGCGCGGACGCGGACGGCGGGTCATCAGGTTCGACCTGATGCGGTCGAAGCCCAGCGAGAAGCCGAAGGCGGCGTTCACGAAGAAGTGGATCCACAGCACCTGCGCCGGGGTGAAGGGCTCGCCGCCGGCGATGTCGAACAGCGTCGCGCCGAGGAAGGTGAGCACGAAGGTGACGAGCAGGACCAGTACGAACCGGATGTACTTGGTGAGGTTGTTGTAGATCTTGCGGCCCTGCTCGACCGCGTGGACGATCGTGGCGAAGTTGTCGTCGGCGAGGATCACCCGCCCGGCGTTGCGCGCGACCTCCGTGCCGGAACCCATGGCGATGCCGATGTCCGCGGCCTTGATGGCCGGTGCGTCGTTCACCCCGTCGCCGGTCATGGCGACCACGTCGCCCTTCTGCTTGAGGGTCTCGGCGAGCAGTACCTTGTGCTCGGGCGCCACCCGCCCGACGACGCCGATCCCGTCGATGCGGGCCAGCCGCTCCTCCTCGGGCATGGCCGCGAACTCGGCGCCGAGCACCGCCTCCCCGGGAATGCCGAGCTGCTCGGCCACGGCTGCCCCGGTGATCACGTCGTCGCCGGTCACCATGCGGACCCGGATGTGCGCCGCCTGCGCGTCGGCCACGGCGGCCCGCGACTCGGTGCGCGGCGGGTCGACCATGCCCACCAGGCTGGTCACCGACAACTCCTGCACCAGCGCCAGCAGATCGCCGTCCGGGGTGAAGGCCGAGGGGTCGAGGTCCCGGGTCGCGGCGGCCATCACCCGGCGCCCCGCCCGCTCCATCCGCTCCAGTTCGTCCTGGGCCCGCTCGCGCAGCGCCTTGTCGAAGGGGACGTGCGCGCCCTCCGACAGGGCCGTGCCCGCACGGGCGAGCACGGCCGGTGCCGCCCCTTTCACGAAGCAGCGCACCACGGTCCGCCCCTGACCGTTGCGTGCTTCGTGGAAGGTCGCCATCAGCTTGTACGCGGGGTCGAACGGCAGCGTGGCCAGCCGGGGGAACCGGGCGCGCGTCGCGTCGACGTCGAGCCCCGCCTTGTGCCCGAGCACGAGCAGGGCGCCCTCGGTGGGGTCGCCCACCACCCGGCCGTCCACCAGCGTGGCGTCGCTCGCCACGAGGTACGGCAGGATCGCGTCCTCGATGCTCCGGGAGGTGCCCGCGGAGTGCCGCACCCCGCCTTCCAGGCCGTAGCCGGTGCCGGAGACCGTGTACCGGTCGTAGGGGTCCACGACCTCCACCGCGGTCATCTGGTTCAGCGTCAGCGTGCCGGTCTTGTCGGAGTTGATGGCCGAGGTGAACCCCAGGGCCTCGACCGACGGCAGGTCCTTCACGATGGCGTGCCGCCGGGCGAGTTCGAGGCCGCCGCGGGAGAGGATCGTCTGCGTCACCGTGGGCAGCGCCTCGGGCACGGCGGCGATGGCCAGGGACACCGCGCTGATGAACAGCGTGTCCCACGGCTCGCCCCGCTGCCTGCCCAGGGCGAACATCATCACCATCGTCAGGCCCGCCGCCCCCACGATCCACAGCGTCAGCCGGTTCAGCTCACGGGTGAGCGGCGACTCCTCGCGCCGGGTGGTGGAGAGCATCCCCGCGATGCGGCCCAGCTCGGTGCCGGTCCCGGTGGCGGTGACCGCGAGGACGGCGCTGCCGTGCGTCACCGGGGTGTTCATGAACGCCATGTTCGTCAGATCGGCCGGACCCGGCTCGGTCCCCGGCGCCGGCCGCACCGGGGCGGCGTCCTTGGCGACGGGCACGCTCTCCCCGGTGAGGGCGGACTCGTCGATCTGCAGGGCGTTCGTCTCCAGCAGCCGCCCGTCCGCGGGCACCTCGTCCCCGGCGGTGAGGAGCACGACGTCCCCCACCACGATCCCGTCCGCCGCGACGCGCGCCTCGCTACCGTCGCGCCGTACCCGTGCCGTGGCCTTCGACATCGCCTTGAGCGCGTTCATCGCGCTCTCCGCCTTGCCCTCCTGCCGGATCCCGATGACCGCGTTGAGCACGGTCAGGGCCAGCAGCACCACGGCGGTTCCCCACTCCTGGACGGCGAGCGACACCACCGCCGCGCCGACGAGGATGACCTGCATGTACGAGGTGTACTGCCCGAGGAAGCGGCGCCAGCCGGGCGGCGGTTTCTCCTCCGGCAGCGCGTTGGGCCCGTGCTCGGCGAGCCGTGTCTCCACCTGCCGGGAGTGCAGACCCACGGCCGGGTCGACGCCGAGCGCCGCGGCCACCGCTTCGGCGGAGTGGGTGTGCCAGGCGGGCGGCGCGCCGCCCGGGGATGCCGGTGCCGTCATCGCTGCCGCCTCCGTTCGCCGCCGTGCCGGGCGCCCTTGGCCTTCCTGCCGCCCTTCCCGTCCTTGCCGCCCTTCGCGTCCTTGGTGTTCCGGGCGCGTGCCGCCGCCGCGGCGACCGACGCCGCGTACGGGTCGGGTGCCGCACCGGTCGGGGCCTCGCCCTCCAGCACGAGCTTCTCCGCGGCCAGTTCCCGCCTGCTCTTGTCGTCGATCTCCGGGTAGCGCGGATCGGTCGCGATGAGGGTGTCGACGAGCACCGCCGCCGCACAGATCCGGGCGAACCACTTGTGGTCGGCCGGCACCACGTACCAGGGCGCCCAAGGGGTGCTCGTGGCGGAGAGCATCTCGGAGAAGGCCCGCTGGTAGGCGTCCCAGTGGGCGCGCTCACGCGCGTCGGCGGCGGAGAACTTCCAGTTCCGCTCGGGGACGTCGATCCGCCGCAGGAAGCGGGTGCGCTGCTCCTCCTTGGACAGGTTGAGGAACAGCTTGACGACCCTGAAGCCGTTGTCGGACAGGTACCGCTCCCAGTCGTTGATCTCCCGGAAGCGCCGCCGCCAGAGCGCCTTGTGGCTCTCCTCCGCCTCCGGCAGCCGCTGCCGGCTGAGGAGCTCCGGGTGGACCCGCACCACCAGGACCTCCTCGTAGTGCGACCGGTTGAAGATGCCGATCTCACCGCGCCGGGGCAGCCCCCGGACGTAGCGCCAGAGGTAGTCGTGGCCGAGCTCCTCGGCCGAGGGCACCCGGAAGTTGGCCACGTGCACGCCCTGCGGGTTGACCCCGCTCATGACGTGCCGGATGGTGCCGTCCTTGCCCCCGGCGTCCAGGGCCTGGAGACAGACCAGCACTCCGTGGGTGCCCTGGGCGGCCAGTCGCCGCTGGTAGTCCGCCAGCATCTCGACGCCGACGCGCAGCAGCTCCTGGCCCGCCGCCTTGTTCTTGATGCCCGCCTTGTGGGCGGGGTCGAAGTCCCTGGACAGGTTCACCCTGGATCCGGGCTCCACCCGCAGCGGGGCGATGAACTTCGCGATCCGCCGGGCCTGCTTGTCCGACGTGCTTTCCCGTCCTTCCTGCACGGCCCCTCCTGACGGGTGACGGGTGCTCCTGGATGTCCCGGGACTTCTCCGCGCTGCCGCGCGCCGGGGCGCGTCCTAGACGTCCTCGCGCCGCACCACGCACAGGCCCCAGATGACGAAGCCGTCGATGGCGATCACGGTCAGGGACCAGAACGGGTAGTACGGGATCGACAGGAAGTTGGCGACGATCAGCAGGGCGGCGATGACGATGCCGAGCACCCGTGCCCAGGTCATCGCCTTGAACAGGCCGAAGCTGACACCGAACGCGACGACGCCGAGAACGAGGTGGATCCAGCCCCAGCTGGTCAGGTCGAACTCGAAGACGTACTGGGGTGTCGTGAGGAACACCTTGTCCTCCAGGACGGCCATCAGACCGCGGAAGAAGGCCAGCATGCCGGCGATCAGCAGCATCACCGCGGCGAAGACCGTCAGCCCGCCGGCGGCCGCCTGCGCGGTGCCCGAGCGATGGTGCGCAGGGGTCGAGGTGACCATGACAGGACCTCCAAGGTCGAGGAGGGTGCCTAATGCACCGCTGTGCCTTGAGTTTTCCCGTCGGCCACAGCCCCGGTCGTCACCCTCAAGGGGTGAGACCGGGCGCGCGGCCCGTGCGATGGCCCTGGTAGCGGTGGGCACGGCGTCCGCGGCGGCCTCCGCACGCCCGACGGCCCCTTAACTTTCCGCTTGCGGCCCCGCACCATGAGGGCAGGCGCGGCCGAGGAGCCGCGTTCCGGGAGGTTGGCATGGCTACGGTCCCTTGGCGCGGCTCCCGCAGGAACGTGTTCGCCCCCTTGCGCCTCCAGTGTGCCCAGCGCGTCGTGGGTGTGGAGGCGGCCCTGCTCCTGCCCAACGTGATGGTGCTCGTGGTGGAGGACGTGTGCACCCGCCTCGCATACGAGGACTGGCAGCGCCGCCGGCCGGCCCGCTGGCACCTGGTGGCGCACCGGCGCTGGCGGGCCGAGGGCATCTGGCTGGAGGGGAAGTTCCAGCGGCTGTGGGCCCTGGCCGGGGACTGCCTGGACTGCCCCGACTGACCGGCCGCGGGGTGGCGCGGCCGGCCGCCGCGGACCGCTACGGGCAGTAGAACCGCATCGAGGAGAGCCTGTCGTTGTTGTAGTACCTGGAGCTGCCGGTGCCGTAGTCGGCCTTCTCGCCCCAGTGCCACGACTGGGCGAAGTCCAGGTCGGAGGGGTGCAGTTCGCCGCTGGGGTCGTCCCAGAACTCGATCTGGCACTGCGAGTTGTTCAGCCAGGACGACACCTGGTTGTCGGCGAGTTCGCCGTTCTTGAAGTGCGTGTTGATGAGCCGCACGATCTTGGTATTGCCACCCGCCGCGGGAGGGGTGACGATGACCTTCGAGCCCGTTCCGCCCCCGTGCTGGTACAGGCAGAGTGCCCACGCGGGACAGTCGGCGTAAGGAGGGTTGTCCGCTGCCGCCGTAGGCGCGGAGAGGAACAGGGCCGCGCCGGCGACCGCACCGGCGACCGCGGCCGTCGCCGCCCTGAAGGATCCGGATCTCATCTGCTGCTGCCTTCTGTGTCGAAAGATACGTGTGAGAAGCGGAAGCAACCTAGCATGAGATACGTATGTCGAATTCGGCTTCCCGTACGAAAGGCTGATGCATGTTCACCTTCCGACCGAAACTGCGCGGTGCCCTCGCCGTGACCGCCCTGACCGTGGCACTGACCGGCGTCGGAGCCGGCGCGGCGAGCGCCGCCGACTGGCCCCCGCTGACCGCAGGCGCACACCTCTACACGGGCACCCACGGCACGGGGACGGCGACCACGGTCGACCTCGACGACCTCGGCACCTGCCACACCCTGTCGGCGCCCGCGCGCTCCGTGCAGGTCGTCTCGGGCTCCGCGTCCGTGGTGCTCTACCAGGGGGCGGACTGCTCCGGCACCTCGCCGTGGGCCACCGGCTCCCTCGCCCAGTCCGACCTCCCGTGGGCCGTGCTGAGCTACCGGGTGGTCCCGGCCTAACGAGACCGCACCCGGCCCGGCCCGTCACACCCGGCCCGGCCCGGCCCGGCGCACCGCACCCCGGGACGCCCCGCCGTCGCCCGCCACGTCGGAAGGACACCGCGCGGGCACATAAAATAACCGGGAAGCGACGACGTCCCCTCTCCGCCCCGCGCCCGGCGCATCCCGTGCGAGCGAGCGCGACAGCGTCCGCTCACAGGGGCGGTGCGGCGGGGAGGGGTGGGGTCGATGGGGCCCGGCGACGGGACGATGGTCGGCCGCGAGCGCGAGCTGGCGGCCCTGTCCGCGTTCGTCACGGCCGCCGGGGGACGGGCCCTCGTCCTGAGCGGCGACGCCGGTGTCGGCAAGAGCGCGCTGCTCGACCACGTCACCGGACTCGCCTCCGCCGCCGGACACCGGGTGGTCAGAGCGGTCGGCGTGGAGGCCGAGTCGCAACTGCCGTACGCCGGTCTGCACCAGCTGCTGCACCCGCTGCTGCGCTCCGCCGACGGGCTGGAACCCGGCCACCGCGAGGTCTTCGACGTCGTCTTCGCCCGGAGCGAGGGACCGCCGCCCTCCGTCATGACCCTCGGCATCGCCGTCCTGGACCTGCTCTGCCTCGCGGCCCAGGACCGGCCCCTGCTGCTGGTGCTCGACGACGGCCAGTGGTTCGACACCGCCAGCACCGAGGTGTGTGGGTTCGTGGGACGGCGGCTCACCGGCAGCGCCGTCGCCCTGGTCGTCGGCCTGCGCGCCGACGTCCCCTCCGGCTTCGACACGGCCGCGCTGCCCCGACTCCCCGTGCCCACCCTGACGGAGAGCGCCGCAGAGCTGCTGCTCGACCTGCGCAGCCCCGGCCTGGAGCACCGGACGCGCCGGCTGATCCTGGACGAGGCCCGGGGCAACCCGCTGGCCCTGCTGGAGCTGCCGCCCCACGTCCTGGCCGGCGGCCGGGCCGACGAGGGTCCCGGAGCGCCGCCCGCGTACGCGGGCATCCCGCTGTCCCTGCGCCTCCAGCACGTGTACGGCGCCCGCGTGCGCACGCTCAGCGGCGCCGTGCGCGCGGTACTGCTGCGCGGCGCCCTGGACGGCGTCGCGGCGGGACCGGCGGCCGGCCGGGCCGGCGGTGCCCGCTACCGCATGGGCGACGCCCACGAGGCGGCGGCACACGGACTGCTGGACATCGACCCGCACAGCGGGGACTTCGTCTTCCGGCACCCCCTGGTGCGCTCCGCCGTCGTCCAGACGGCGACGGCGTACGAACGGCGCGCCGCCCACGCCGCCCTCGCCGACGTGCACCGCGACGACGTGGAGAGACGCGCCGTGCACCTGGCGGCGGCCACCGTCGACCCCGACGAGGAGGTCGCGGCCGCGCTGGAGGCCGCCGCCGACTCCGCCACCCTGCGGGGCGGCTCTCTGGCAGCCGTGTCCTGGCTGACCAGAGCCGCCGAGCTGAGCGAGAGCAACGAGCAGCGCTCCCGCCGGGTGGGCAGCGCGGCCTTCGTCGCCGGACACGCGGGCCTCCTGGAGCGGGCCCGGCAACTGGTGCGCGGCACCGCCGCAACCGGAACCGGCACGAGCCCCGCCTCGGTCGTCGCCTCGGCCTACGTCGCGCTCTACGAGGACGGCGACGTCACCACCTCGCGGCGCCGCGTCCACACGGCGATCGAGAGCATCCGCGACAGCGGCGCGGCGGCACCGGACGAGGTGCTCACCCGCCTGGTCAACCTGCTGCTGGCCATCAGCCAGTACGCGAGCGACCCCGCCGCCTGGGGCCGCGCACACGAACTGCTCGCCTCCCTGGGCGACCTGGTCCCGCCGAACTCCCGGATATACGAGGACGCCTGGGGCGACGTGGTGCGGCGCGGCGCCGGTGTGCACGAGCGGGTCGAGCGCGCGCTCGCCGAACCCGGCACGCTCGAACCGTGGGAGGTCACCCGGCTCGGCGTCGCCGCGTACCACGTGGACACGGTCGGCCGGTACCGCCCCTACCTCCAGCGCATCGTCGACCGGGAGGTGGAGACCGGGGCCGTGGCGTCCGGCATGACGATGCTGCACCTGATCATGCTCGACCAGCTGGCGGCCGGTGAGTGGGACGAGGCCGAACGGACCGGCCGGCGCAGCCTGGACCTGACGCTGGCGCACGACCACGCGCTGTTCGCCCACCACACCCGCGGCTATCTCGGGCTGCTCGCCGCGATGCGCGGCCGGACCGCACGGGCGAGGGAACTCCAGGCCACCGTGGACGCCTGGGCACGCCCGCGCGGCCTCGGCTTCCTCACCCAGATCGCCGACGCCGTCGGCACCGCCGCCGCACTCGCCGAGGGCGACCACGAGGCCGCCTACCGGCACGCCAGTACCATCACCCCGCCCGGCACCTTCACCCCGTACGCCCACCAGGCCTCCCGCACCCTCCTCGACCTGGTCGAAGCGGCCCTGCGCACCGGGCGCACCTCGCAGGCCCGCCGGCACGCGCTCGCCGCTCGGAAGGCGGGCCTGCCCGACCTCTCGCCCCGGCTCGCCCTGGTCACGTACGGCGCCCTCGCGATGACCGCCACCGACCGTGCCGAGGCCGACGCCCTGTACCACCGGGCCGAGAGCCACCCGGCCGCCGCCGGTTTCCCCTTCGAACTCGCCCGCGTCCGCCTCGCCCACGGCGCCCATCTGCGCCGCACCGAGGGACGCCGGGCCGCGCGCGGCCCCCTGACCCTCGCCGCCGAGACCTTCGCACGCCTCGGCGCGGACCCCTGGGCCGAGCGGGCCGCGGCCGAACTCGGTGCTGCCGCGACCGGCCGGCCGCCGGGCCGGCACACCGCGCTGACCTGGCAGGAGCGCCGGATAGCGGACCTCGCCGCGGCCGGGCTGACCAACCGGGAGATCGGTGCCCGGATGCAGCTGTCGCCGCGCACCGTCGGTTCCCACCTCTACCGGGTCTTCCCCAAGCTCGGCATCACCTCCCGCGCCGCACTCCGCGACGCCCTGGACCGGCTGCCCGACGACCGCGCCACCTGACCGCACCGGCGGCGGAACGCTCTGCTCCGCACCGGCGCAGTCGAATGACGCAACGCCGTGCGCCGAACCGGCCGGATCCGGCGGTCAACCTACTGACGTCCGGCACCCGGCCAGGCGCGAGAGTGGGCCGGTCGGCAACCGTCACGGGGAACAGGGAAGGACCCACGCGTCATGAGTGGCTATCCAGCAGAAGTACAGGCCGGTCGCACGCCACGGCACGGCTGTCCCCGGCTGACCCTCGTCGTCCGGCGTGTGCTGGGAGTGGGTGTGCACCTGCCGGTCGGTGCCGAGTTCGGGTTCGACCCGGCGGCACCGCTGACCGTCAGCGCGCGCTTCACGGCCGAGGGCGGACCGCGCGTCCTGTGGCAGCTCGGCCGGGACCTGCTCCACCAGGGCCTCCGCGAGCGGAGCGGCACCGGCGACGTCCGGATCCGGCCGTCGCGGCCCGACCGCCCGGCGACCGCCCTGCTCCAGCTCGCCTCCGCCGACACCGCGGCCCTGTTCGAGCTTCCCGTACCGCCGCTGGCGGCGTGGCTGGCGCACACCTACACGCTCGTGCCGGCCGGCCGTGAGCTGACCGGGGTGGACTGGGACGCGGTCGCCGCCGACCTGACCGGCGGCCCGGGGCGGGCGGACTTCGGCTGACCGCCCGAGGGCTCCGCGCCCACCGGGCGGGCGGCGCCCGGACCGTGCGCGAGGCGCCCGCCTCCGAGGACCGGGGTCCGACGGAGACGGGCGCACAGGGCCGGGGCGGGGTTCAGGAGCGGTAGTCGCGCAGGAACAGGGAACCGCCGGCATCGCTGCGGGAGGCGTCCACACCGTTGCCCCCGCTGTAGTCGTTGTTCTCGTTGTCCGCCCAGTCCTGGATGGCGCCGCCTCCGGTGGTCAGGTGCTGGAAGGCGCCCGGGTCCGAGGCGGACGAGCCGAACTGGAACACCCGGGAGGTGTCGGCGTAGGGCCAGTAGGGCTCGTAGGGGCCTCCGGGGGTCGTCTGCTTGGTCAGGTGGTTGCGGAAGAACACGTTCTGCGGGCCCGTGGAGCCGGACCAGCCGATGCCCTTGCTGCCCGCGGCCCAGTAGACGGGCCACCAGGTGCCCTTGTCGCCCGCACCGCCCTCACCGCCGCAGTTGGTCTCGCACTCGCCGGAGGAGTGGTTGTACGGCACGTGCACGGTGTTGTTCTCGAACAGGTTGCGGCGCTCCCAGCCGCCGTGCAGGTTCAGGTCGGAGTCGAAGTCGTTGCCGAGGGCGACATTGCCGGACGCCGACCACTGGAAGGTGAAGTGCCGCAGGTTGCGGCTGGTGTTGAAGGCGTACAGCGAGTCCCAGACGCGGGAGCCGCGCAGATAGCCGTTGCCGCCCTTGCCCTTGTTCCAGGAACCGTCGAAGACGTTGCGCTCGATCTGGATGTTCCTGGCCACCTCGGTCACCACCGGGTGCGAGCCGACCATGTCGGCGCGGACCCCGCGCACCCAGGAGTCGGACGCCCACTTGAAGACGATGCCGTGCATGGCGTACTCGGGCGCCATGTTGCCGTAGTTGTGCACCGCCTGCGCCGGGGTGAGCTGGTACGTGCCGCCGCCCAGCTTCGGCAGGCCGTTGAGGTCCTCCGTGAAGGAGAAGTCCTCGAAGCCCACGTCGGTGATCATCTTCAGTGCGGTGACCTTGCTGACGTACGGCTTGCCGCCCACGCCCAGCGGCGGGGAGCCGTCGGAGGTGGAGTCCACCGGGACGTCGTACTCCAGCGGCTTGTCGATCGTGACGGTGTGGTTGGCGGCGTCCACCGAGGCGATGGTGAACACCTGCTGGCGCATGTGCAGGTTCTCCAGCCTGCTGTCGTCGGCGGTGGCCCCCGCGACCTGCTGGGTCTGGAAGAACTTCAGGCTGTTCGCCGCCCCCACCCACAGGTCGCCGCCCGGCTTGAAGTCGTCCATCTTCGCCTTGGAGTTCAGCTGGATGGTCCGCCCGCCCTGGCGTGCCGCGTAGTTCGCGTCGGCCGCGGAACCGGCCACCGCCACCCCCGACTCCCAGTGCTGGTTGACCGAGCCCTCGAAGAGGTCGCGCCGGTTCTCCGGGATCTTGTCGGGGAAGCCGCAGATCCTGAGGTACTTCTCCGCCGCCTCCCGGGTCTGGACCCGGAACAGCCCGCGTCCCGGCCAGATCCAGCCGCCCGTACCGACGTTGTTGCCGGTCGTGAACTCGCACTTGTGGGTCGTGCCGACCTGGTCCCAGCGCTCGCCCTTGGCGGTCAGGACGTCGTACCGGGTGTTCTCGTCGGGGCGGAAGACGATCCGCGAACCGTTCGCCGGATCGGACCCCTGTCCCCGGACCACCAGGTACGAGGCGTCCACGGAGATCTGCTTGCTGACGTTGAGCACCCCCTTGGGCAGCTCGATCACCGACAGCCGGTGGGGTCCGGCACCCGGTGTGCAGGAGGTGCGGATCCGGTCGATGGCGCCCTGGATCCCCGCCGTGTCGTCCTTGCCGTCGTCGGCCCTGACCCCGAACTGCCCCTCCAGGGCGGCGGGGGAGAGGTGGCAGGCGGCATCCGGGTTGCGGGAGCCGGCGTCCGGCAGCACCTCGCCGCCGCGGTAACCGGCCCGGCTCCAGTCGGGCAGCCCCGCGACCGGGCCGCGCCGGTTGTTCCTGCTGAGCACCGTGCTCGTGTCGACCGCCCCGTCGACGTCCCCCGGCTGCGCGGACGGCCTGCCCACGCAGGAGGAGAACACCGGGGTGTCACCGAGCTGCGCCGCGATCTTCGTCAGACAGGCCGACAGCGCCAGCTGACCGTAGTGGTTGGGGTGGATGGCCTCCTGCTGGTTGCCCTGGGCCTGCCACGGAAGGTCCTTGAGCCCGTCGACCACGTACGGCACCCAGCGCACCCACTCGGCCTGCTCGGCCGGCAGCGGCGCGGACAGCTTGTGGCCCGAACCCGCCTGCCGCGTCGTCCTGCTGCACAGCTCGTGCCCGGCGAACGCGTTCTGGAGGTCCAGAAAGGACACCCCCGCCTCGTTCGCCGCGCCGCGCAGCATGCTGCTGATCCTGGGCACCACCGAGGTGTGCGCCCAGTCGCTGTCCGCGTCCAGGAAGGGGCAGCCGCCCTGGAGGTAGCGGCTGTAGTTGGCCGGGGGCACGGGCGCGTTCTCCGGGTCCCGGTAGTCACGGCCGAGCGGCAGCGGGTTGGGGTAGGACTGCAGCACGATCCGGTAGGAGCCGTCCTCCTGGCCCGCCTCGCGCAACGTGCCGCGGATCGCCTCGACGGCCTTGACCACCTTGGCCCGCGCCGGGGCGAGACCGTCGGAGAACTCCTTCTCCTTCGCACCGCGGCAGCCCTTGTTGAACAGCGACGGGTAGAAGTACGCCTTGACGCAGTCCTGGAGGATCTCGGCGAACTTCAGGTCGTTGCCGCCGACCGACAGCACCACCATCCGTACGTCGTTGCTCCGCGCGATGTCGCGCAGGTCGTCGACCTGGGGCCGCTGGCCCTTGAAGCCGGTCGTCGTCACGTTGTCCGTCGTCGCACCGGAACAGGCGAGGTTGAACCGCCGCTCCACCGGTACGTCCTCGAAGGACACCCCGCGGATCTCGGCGGAGTCGGAGCGGTCGCAGGCGCTGCCGCCCTTGTCGTACGACGTGTCGCCGTACACCCTGGCCGGGTCGTGGTCGCAGACGCTCTCCTCGCCGTTGCAGTTCACCGCGGCCCGGTCGGTGCCCCACGCGGAACCGGTCGCGGACGCGGCGGCGTTGCCCGCCCAGCGCCCGCCCTCGCCGGAGATGTAGCTGTCGCCCATGGAGACGACCGCCGGCGGCGCCCCGCAGGAGTCCTCCGCGGCACGCGCGACGCGCGAGGCGGTGCGGTGGTAGACGGTGTCGCCGGAGAACCGCCAGGAGGTCGGGCAGTTGACGGCGCCCACGCTGGAGAACCGCACGGGGTAGTGGTCGGAACTGCCGCGCTGCTCGCTGCGCGACACGACGAGGTTCTCCAGCTGATCACTGGCGATCATGTAGTCCAGCGCGTACCCGGACTTCTGGGTGGGAACGGGTGTTCCGTTCGGGTCCTGGTTCTGTGTGACGTAGTACGACTGCGGGAACCTGGCCCGGGTGGCGTCCGCGAGGCTGTTGAAGTCGCCCAGCGCCCGCCACGAGGACCCCGCCATCTGCCGGGAGATCGTGTCGATCAGCGCGACGGTGTGCGGATTGGGCTTGGCACCGGACCGGATCGACGCGGCATGGATGTTGAAGTACCAGCTGCCGCCCACCTCCACGCCGAACGCGGGACGGGTCCTGATCCACTTGTTCTTCGGGTCCTCGGCGGAGAAGATCTTGACGCGCTTCTTGAGGTCCGTGAGGTCCTTGGGCACCTGACGCAGATAGATCGCCATGGACTTCTGCGTGTTGCGGTCGGTGACCGGCTTGCCCGGCGTGCCCTCGTCCTGCTCGGCCTCGTCGTCCGGGTCGGTGCCGGGGGTGCCGCCGGGAGTGGGCTGGGCGGGGTCCTTGCCCCAGGCGGTCCGGTCGAGGATCTTCAGATAGAGCAGCACGCCGTTCGGCTGCCTGCTGCCCTGCCTGCCCCACTCCTTGGCGACGAGCTGGTACTTCAGACTCGGGTACCCGCTCGGCGTCTTCGCGGTGTCCGCGAGGTTGTCGGCGATCGGCACCGTGTCCTTGGAGAACTCGTCGGGGGCCGTCGTCGCCTCCTGGAGCGCGACGACGTCGGCGTTGGGCACCAGCTTGGTGCGGACGTCGTACCAGGAGGTGCCGCCCTGCATGTTGAACGTCACGGCCGACAGTCCGAGCTTCTCGGCCGCCCGGACCGATGCGGTGGGCGCGGCCAGCGCGACGAGCGAGGCGAGCAGCGCCACGCACAGGGCCTGCGCCACGGTGACGGAGCGCCAGGAGCCCGTACGGCGAAGGGCTTTACGGTAGGGGCCCGTTGGCCCGGGGCTCGGTCTGTGCCGGGAGCCGCGCCCCGGCGTACGAATGGACAACTGTCCGTCTCTCTTCCTGCCCGCAGAAATGGTTGAGGCTTCGCGGGGGACGCCCACACGTGTGAGTACTGTCGAGAGGTCGGGAGATCGCGACACACCGTACCCGGTTCAGCCGGACGCGATGCTCACATGCGCTTCTTCTGACTGTCAATCAGCGACAGGTGTGAACGCGCCACCCCCGCACTACCTACGAAACATGTCGAAATGTGCATACGGGCCGGCGCGGACGGCGGGCCGGGCGGGTGCCCGGGGCGCTCCTGTTACCCTGGGCGCGATGTGGACCGCTTGATCGAGGAGAAGCAGACGTGGTGGGTGAAGACGACATCTCCGGGTGAGATCCGGATGTGACAGGCCATCGGACGGCGCGCAGTGTACGCCGCTTCCCTGGCCTTACTCGTCGTACCCCCTTGTCCCCACCCTGCCCAGGGCAGAGGTCTGTCTGCCCTCACATCCTTCGAGGTCACCCCATGTCCGTCACCGCCGTCGTCTGCTCGAACCTCTCCTTCGCCTGGCCCGACGACACCCCGGTCCTGCACGACCTGTCCTTCGCCCTGGCCGCCGGCCGCACCGGCCTGGTCGCGCCCAACGGCTCCGGCAAGAGCACCCTCCTCAAGCTGATCGCCGGTGAGCTGCGGCCCGCCACCGGCTCCGTCACCGTCGAGGGCACCCTCGGCTACCTCCCGCAGAGCCTGCCCCTGACCGGTGACCTCACGGTCGCCGAAGTGCTCGGCATCGCCGAGGTGATCCACGCGCTGGACGCCGTCGAGTCCGGCGACGTCGACGAGGCGCACTTCACCACCATCGGCGACGACTGGGACATCGAGGAGCGCACCCGCGCCCAGCTCGACCGCCTCGGCCTCGGCCACCTCGCCCTGGACCGCAGCCTCAGCACCCTCAGCGGCGGCCAGATCGTCTCCCTCGGCCTCGCCGCCCAACTGCTGCGGCGCCCCGACGTACTGCTCCTCGACGAGCCCACGAACAACCTCGACCTCGAAGCCCGCCACCGCCTCTACGACGTGCTGTCGGACTTCACCGGACTCCTGCTGCTGGTCAGCCACGACCGCGCCCTGCTCGACCGCATGGACCGCATCGCCGAACTCGGCACCGGCGAACTGCGCCTGTACGGCGGCAACTTCACCGCGTACGAGGAAGCGGTGCGGGCCGAGCAGGAGGTCGCCGAGAAGAACGTCCGCAACGCCGAACAGGAACTGAAGCGCGAGAAGCGGGAGATGCAGCAGGCCCGCGAACGCGCCGAACGACGCCAGAGCAACGCCTCCCGCAACCTGAAGAGCGCCGGCCTGCCCCGCATCTTCGCCGGAAACATGAAGCGCGGCGCCCAGGAGTCCGCCGGCCGGGCCGGTCAGATGCACGCGGCCAGGGTCGGCGAGGCCAGGGCCCGCCTCGACGAGGCGGGCCGCGCACTGCGCGACGAACAGCGCATCTCCCTCGAACTCCCCGACACCCAGGTGCCCGCCGGACGCAACCTGTTCCTCGGCGAAGGCATGCAGGTCCACCACGGCAGCCACCAGGTCTTCGCCGACGGCGGCATCGACCTCGGCGTCCGGGGCCCCGAACGCATCGCGCTGACCGGCCCCAACGGCGCGGGCAAGACGACCCTGCTGCGGCTGATCACCGGCGACCTCACCCCGGACGCCGGCACGGTCCGGCGCGGCGAAGGCCGCATCGCCCACCTCTCGCAGCGCCTCGACCTGCTGGACCTGGAGCGCACCGTGGCGGAGAACTTCGCCGCGTTCGCCCCCGAACGGCCCGAGGCGGAGCGGATGAACCTGCTCGCCCGCTTCCTCTTCCGGGGCGCACGGGCACACCTGCCCGTCGCAGTGCTCTCCGGCGGCGAACGGCTGCGCGCCACCCTGGCCTGCGTACTGTGCGCGGAACCCGCCCCGCAACTGCTGCTGCTCGACGAGCCGACCAACAACCTCGACCTGGTCAGCGCGGGCCAGCTGGAGAGCGCGCTCAACTCCTACCGGGGAGCCTTCGTCGTGATCAGCCACGACGAGCGGTTCCTCACCGAGATCGGAGTCGACCGCCGGCTGCGGCTCGCCGACGGGGCACTCAAGGAGACCGGAGCCCCCGCGGTGTGAACCACCGGTGCACCACCCGGCCCGGCCGAGGCCCCGCGCCCGGCCGGGCCCGCCACCGACCACACCCGGAGAACCCCTGTGCCCCCAGCTGCTCTGCTCGCCCACGACCTGGTACGCGACCTCGGCGGCCGACGCGTGCTCGACGGCCTCTCGCTGACCGCCGCACCCGGCCGCCGCATCGGACTGATCGGTGAGAACGGCGTCGGCAAGACCACCCTGCTGCGCGTCCTGGCCGGTACGGACACCCCCGACGGGGGAAGCGTCCAGCGCCCCGACGACCTCGGCTTCCTGCACCAGGAAATGCCGTTCGACACCGCCACCACCCTCGCCGCGGCACTCGACGAAGCCCTGCGCGAGGCCCGCGACGACCTCGCCCGGCTCGACCGGCTCGGCGAGGAACTCGCCGCCGCCCCCGAGGACACCCCGGCCCACCGGGAACTCCTCGCCGCCTACGGCAGCCACCTGGAACGGACTCAGGACCGCGAGTCCTGGGACGCCGACCGCCGTGCCCGCCTCGTCCTGGAAGGGCTGGGCCTGGGCGCGCTCCCGCACGAGCGCACGCTCGGCTCGCTCTCCGGCGGCCAGCGCGGCCGGTTCGCCCTGGCGCTGCTGCTCCTGCGCAGGCCGTCGGCCCTGCTCCTCGACGAGCCGACCAACCACCTCGACGACGAGGCCGCCGCCTTCCTGGAGACGCAGCTCAGGAACCTGCCGGGAACCGTGGTCGCCGCCAGCCACGACCGGGCGTTCCTCGACGCCGTCTGCACCGACCTCCTCGACCTCGACCCCGCGGCCGAAGGACCCGTCCGCCACGGCGGCAACTACAGCGCCTACGTCCGGGAGAAGGACGCCCGGCGCGCCCGCTGGCAGCAGCGCCACGACGAGGAGCAGGAACAACTGCGCACACTGCGCCACGCGGCGGGCGTCACCGCACACCGGCTCGCACCGGACCGGGGGCGCAGCGACAACGAGAAGATGGGGTACGGCCACCGCGCGGGCCGGGTGCAGAACCAGATCTCCCGCCAGGTGCGCAGCGCCGCCCGCAGGCTCGCGGAACTGGAGCGCACCCAGGTCGCCGAGCCGCCGAGCCCGCTGCGGTTCGCCCCCGCCGCCCCCGCCGCCGGGGCGGCGCAGGACCCGGACACCCAGGCCCCGGCGGTCGTACTGCGGGACGTCCGGGTGCCCGGCCGGCTTGCCCTGGACGCGCTGGAGGTGACGGGAGACGACCGGCTGCTGGTGACCGGAGGAAACGGCGCGGGCAAGTCGACGCTGCTGGGCGTGCTCGCCGGAGAGATCACGGCCCGGGGCACGGTGCACCGGCGGCCGGGGCTGACCGTCGGGCTGCTCGCCCAGGACACCGTGTTCGACCGGCCCGACCGCACCGCCCTGGACCTCTACACCCGGTCACTGGGACCCGAGCGCGCCGAGGCCGTATCACTGGACTCCCTCGGCCTGCTGCGTCCGGCCGACGCGGAGCGACCCGTCGCACAACTGTCCGTAGGCCAGCGCCGCCGGCTCGCCCTGGCCCTCCTGGTGGCCCGCCCGCCCCAGCTCCTCCTGCTCGACGAACCCACCAACCACCTCTCCCCGCGCCTGTGCGACGAACTGGAGGAAGCACTGGGCGGCGGACCGGGCGCGGTCGTCCTCGCCAGCCACGACCGCTGGCTGCGCCGACGCTGGCAGGGCCGTGAACTGCGACTCGGGCAGAGCACCGGACCGGGGAGGCGAACGGCCCCGGCCACCCGCACCCGGCCCTGACCCGGCCGTACGCCCCGCGCGCACGGCGTACGAGCCCGTCCGACCGACGACCCCGAGAGATGCCCGGTCACACGTGTGACCCGAAGCGGAAGCCGACCACCGGCCGACGGAGCGCCCGCCCGCTCCGTCAACCGGCGTCGACACCCATCCGCGGGCGGCCCACGGCGTGGGTACCATGCCTGGCATCATCCATATCGAGGGAGTGAACGGTTGTGAGCAGCCAGTCGGCCGCCAAACTCCGATCGCGGTACGTGGAACAGGTCGCGTCGGAACTGGAGGGCAACCGCAGGCGCCAGGAGGAGCTGGCGAAGAAGATGGAGCTGCTGCAGCAGGAGGAAGCCCTGCTGACGGACATCCTCGATCTCGCCGCGCGGTACGAGGGTTTCGCCGATGCCTCGCGCCTGCCGGAGCAGGCACAGGACGAGACCGCGGTCCCGGCCACCAAGCCCAAGCCCCGCAACAAGGCCGTCTCCGCACGGGCCGGGGCGACGAAAGCCCCGAGCGCGAAACCCGCCCAGCCACTGCTCGGCGACCTGCTGCTCGACCTGCTCGCCGGCTACGGCGAACCGCGCCTGGCCAGGGAACTGCGGGACGAACTCCGGCAGAAGCACCCGGAGCGCAACCCGACGCCGCAGGTGGTGCGCAACACCCTGGAAGCCCTGGTGGCCAAGGGCCGCGTACAACGGCACAAGCAGCAGCGGTCGGTGATGTACACCCGCGTGAAGTCCCCCGGCACGGACTGACCTCCCACCCGCACCGAGCCGTTCCCCCCGTCCCCGGAGGTCTCCTTGCGCCGTCTCGCCGTCTTCCTCGCCTCGTCCGCCGGGCACGACCCGGCACACGCCGAACTGGCCGCGCACGTGGGCGCGGAACTGGCCGGGCGGGGGATCGGGCTCGTCTACGGCGGTGGCCGCCGGGGGCTGATGGGCGTGCTCGCCGACAGCGCGCTTGCCGCGGGCGGCGAGGTCATCGGGGTGATGCCGCGCAGCATGGTCGAGCGGGAGTGGGCGCACGAGCGGGTGACACGGCTGCTGCTGTGCGACTCCATGCACGAGCGCAAGGCGCTCATGGCCGAGCACGCCAACGCCTTCGTGGCCCTGCCCGGGGGTCTCGGGACGCTGGAGGAACTGTTCGAGGTGTGGTCGTGGCGGCAGCTGGGCTTCCACACCAAGCCCGTGGGGTTCCTCGACGCCGGGGGCTTCTGGACGCCGTTGCTCGGCGCGCTGCGCGGCATCGCCGACTCCGGGTTCCTCCCCGCCGCCTCCCTGGACGACCTCGCCGTCGCCCCCGACCTGCCCGGACTGCTGGAGGTACTGGAGGAGCGGCTGCGCCACTCCGCGCAGCCCGCACATGGCGAGGGCCTGCGGTGAACCGCACTCCGCAGCGGTAGCCGTCCACCCTCCCCACCTCTGATCTCCACCCGGGACTCCACCCATGGGTCCAGGTGTCGCCCGCCCTTTCCCAGCAGTCTGAGGGCATGACAACAACGGAGTGGATCACCGACATCGCCCTCGTCCTCATCGTCTTCCGGCAGCTGCGGGAGGACCGGCTCGACCTCAAGACGTTCCTGCTGCCGCTGGGCATCGTGTCCTACGTGGCGTACTCGTACCTGGACTCCATCCCGACCGACGGCAACGACCTCGTCCTGATCGCGGCACTGATGGCCGTCGGCACCGCACTCGGCGTCGCGGGCGGCATCTACACCCGGATCCGGGCTGCCGGGGGCCACCTGCTGATCAAGGCGGGCGCGGTGTCCGCGACGCTGTGGATCGTCGGCATGGGGGCACGGATGGGATTCCAGCTGTGGGTGGAGCACGGCGGCGGGGCCGACGACGTCGCCCGGTTCAGCGCGGCGCACCAGATCACCAGCGGGCAGGCGTGGGTCACCGCGTTCGTCCTGATGGCGCTCACCGAGGTCGTCACCCGGGTGGGCACGATCTTCGTCCGCAGCCGCCGGGTGCGGACCAGTGGCCAGATGCCCGTCCTCGGCCGCGCGGCCTGATCGTGCAGTATCTTCGGCCCGTGTCCGCAAACCGGAGCGCCCGGCCCACCGACACGGCCGTGCACCCGGCAGCGGGCCCGCGGCCGGTCCCCGGGCAGGACCCGCGCATGCAGTGGGTGGCGACCCTCGCGGTGATCGCCGTGGGAGTCCTCACCGTCCGGCCCCTGAGCCTCTCCGGCCAGGGGCTGGCCGTCGCCGTCCTCCTCGTGATCAATTGCGTGTCGCTGCTGGCCCGGCGCCTCCCCGAGTCCAAGGTGTCCCCGCGTGCCGCGGTCATCTGGCTCTCGCTCGGCGTCGTCGCCGCTGCCGCCCTGATCGCGGTCAGCAGCGCCGGCACGAGCTTCCTCTTCGCCTACTTCACCGCGGGCCACGTCGGCTACCGGCTCACCACCAGGCCGGCCCTGCTGCTCGCGGCGGCCTGCGGCCTGCTCTGCGCGGCCGCCCTGTACTTCCCGCTCGGGCCGGGACGCGGCGACCAACTGCCCTGGACGTTCGGCCTCACCACCGGCGTCCCGGTGGTGATCGGCATCGTCAACCGCAGCCAGCGGCAGAGCGTACGGGCCGCGCTCGACGCCGCCGAGTCGGCCGAACGGGCCGCCCGAGCCGAGGCCAGGACCGCCGTACTGACCGAACGCGGCCGGATCGCCCGCGACGTGCACGACGTACTCGCGCACTCGCTGGCCGGGATCAACATGCAGCTGGAACTGGCCGACGCACTGATCGAGACCGGAGACCTGGACAAGGTCCGCGAGGCCCACGACAAGGCCCACAGCCTGGTCAAGGAGAGCCTGAAGCAGGCGCAGTGGACCGTGCACGCCCTGCGCGAGGACGTGCTGCCACTGCGCGAGACCCTCACCGCGCTGCTCGAATCCTCGGGACACCACGACGCCCTGCGCGTCACCGGAACCGAGCGCGAGGTGCCGGCCAGGGTGACACAGAACCTGCTGAGGATCGCCCAGGAGGCACTGACCAACGCCACCCGGCACGCACCGGGAGGAGCGGTCGAGGCACAGCTCACCTACGCCGCCGCCACGGTCGCACTGATGATCCGCAACCGCCCCGCGACCCGCGAGGTGCACGCGCCGGGCGGCAGCGGAATGGGCCTGATCGGAATGCGCGAACGCGTCGCCCTGCTGGGCGGCACCGTCACCGCGCACCCGGTCACCGACGGACCGCACCAGGGCGGCTGGCAGGTGGAGGCAGTGATCCCCGTATGAGTGAACCGACCGAAGCACAGGGCACATTGAGGGTGGTCGTCGCGGACGACCAGGCGGCCGTGCGGGAGCCGCTCGCCGCGGTACTCGCACTGGCCGACGACATCGACGTTGTCGCTGCGGCTGCCAATGGGGACGAGGTGCTGACGGCGGTGGCCGCCGGGCCGGTGGACGTGGTGCTGATGGACCTGAGGATGCCCGTGCTGGACGGCATCGAGGCCACCCGGCGCCTGGCCGAGACGCATCCGGAGGTCGCGGTGGTCGTCCTGACCACCTTCGCCGACGACGACTCGATCCTGGGCGCGCTGGGCGCCGGGGCCCGCGGCTACCTGACGAAGAACGCGGGACGCCAGGACATCACCCGCGCCATCCGGGCCGCCGCCGCCGGGCAGTCCGTACTCGACCGCGAGGTCCAGAACCGGCTGCTGGCCTCCGCCAGGGCCAAGGAACCGGCCCCGGCACAGGACCTCCCCGGCGACCTCACACCCCGCGAACGCGAGGTGCTCGCCCTGATCGGCCAGGGCCTGCCGAACCGGGGTATCGCCGAGAAGCTGTTCATCAGCGAGGCCACGGTCAAGACACACATCAACAACCTGTTCGCCAAGGCGGGCATCCGCGACCGCCCCGACGCCGTCCGCCGCGCCCTCGCGGCCGGCCTCACCTGACGCCGTCACCACCGCGCGCGGGGCCGTCGAACCGGATCCAGACGTCCGGCGGCAGGTCCGGCCGCCCCGGTACCGCCCTGCACTCCTCCGTCCACGCGTCGGCGGCGATCTCGGTCCCCGTCCGCCGTGCGCCGCGCACCACGAAGAAGCTGTTCAGCACGTGCGTCGGGGCGGGGAGGCCGCGTGCTCGCGGACACTCCAACGACGCCCCGGTGACGGCCGCCGACGCGCGCGGCCGACGGTGCGGGGACCGGCACGGCCCTTCGCGCCGCGCACCTGTCACCCGCACGCGAGGACCCCGTCCGGCGTAATTCGATTGCGCTCCTGCCCCGCCTGCTGCATCGTGCGACGGGCAGTCCGCGAGTCCGTACCGCAAGGAGACCTCACATGCGCCGACTTTCCGAGTTCCCTCCGAAGGCCGTTCACACCTCTTCAGAGAACCGGATCGTCCGTGCACACCGAACCGCACTCCTCCACGGGCGCGCACACCCACGCGCACCCCGCCTCGGCCCCGACCGCGGCTGACTCCCTCAACCTGGGCATCCTCGCCCACGTCGACGCGGGCAAGACCAGCCTGACCGAACGGCTCCTGCACTTCGCCGGAGTCGTCGACGAGATCGGCAGCGTCGACGCGGGCAGCACCCACACCGACAGCCTCGCCCAGGAACGCCGGCGCGGCATCACCATCAAGTCCGCCGTCGTGTCGTTCGCGCTCGACGGCCGCACGGTCAACCTGATCGACACCCCCGGGCACCCCGACTTCATCGCCGAGGTGGAACGGGTACTCGGCGTGCTCGACGGCGCCGTACTGGTGGTGTCGGCCGTCGAGGGCGTCCAGGCGCAGACCCGCGTCCTGATGCGCACCCTGCGCCGCCTGCGGATCCCCACCCTGATCCTCGTCAACAAGATCGACCGCAGGGGAGCCGCGGACACCGACGTGCTCCGCTCCCTCGGCGAGCGGCTCACACCCGCCCTCGCCCCCCTGGGAACGGTGCGCGACGCCGGCCTGCCCACCGCCGCCTTCCAGCCGTACGCGGACGGGGACCCGGACTTCGCCGACCGCCTCGGCCAGTGCCTCGCCGAGCAGGACGACACCGTCCTCGCGGCATACCTGGACGCCCTGCCGCACCCGCTGCCCGCCGCCCGGCTGCGCCGGGAACTCCTGCGCCAGACCCAACGCGCCGAGATCCACCCGGTGTTCTTCGGCTCGGCCATCACCGGCGCCGGCATCGACACCCTCACCCGAGGCATCGCCGAACTGCTGCCGCGCGCCGGGGGAGACCCGAAGCGGCCGGTGTCGGGCACGGTCTTCAAGGTCGACCGGGGCCCCGCCGGAGAACGCGTCGCGTACGTCAGGCTGTTCGACGGCACGGTCCGGGTGCGCGACCGCGTGACCCTCCGGCAGGGACGCGGCGAAGCCCGCGAGGCCAGGGTGACCGGGGTACGGGTGTTCACGGACGGTGCGGCGGCACGCGCCGACGCGGTCGAGGCCGGGCGGATCGGCCAGTTGCTCGGCCTCACCGACGTACGCGTGGGCGACACCGTCGGCGAGCCCGGACCGCGTACGACGGCGGGCGGACACTTCGCCCCGCCCACCCTGGAGACCGTCGTCGCCCCGGCCCGCCCCGCCGACCGCGCCGCGCTGCACACCGCACTCGTCCAACTCGCCGAACAGGACCCGCTGATCGGCCTGCGGCACGACGAGATCCGGCGCGAGGTGTCGGTCTCGCTGTACGGGGAGGTGCAGAAGGAGGTCATCGGGACCACGCTCGCCGAGGAGTACGGGATTCCCGTCGCGTTCTCCCCGACGACCACCATCCACCAGGAGAGCGTCAACGGCCCCGGCCAGGCGCACGAGACGATGGGCGAGGGCGGGAATCCCTTCTTCGCGACCGTCGGACTGCGGGTGGAGAGCGGCCCCGCGGGAAGCGGCACGACCTACCGGCTCGGCGTCGAACTCGGCTCCATGCCCTACGCGTTCATGCGCGCGGTGGAGGACACCGTCCGGGAAACCCTCCGCCAGGGCCTGTACGGCTGGGAGGTGAGCGACTGCCTCGTCACGCTGACGCACTCCGGATTCAGCTCCGTCATGAGCACCGCCGGAGACTTCCGCCGTCTCACCCCGCTGGTCCTGATGACCGCCCTGAGCAGGGCCGGGACGACGGTGAGGGAACCGCTGCACGACTTCCGCCTCGAAGTACCGGCCGGGGCGCTCGGGCAGATCCTGCCGCTCCTGTCCCGGCTGCGCGCGGTACCGGCCCCGCCGCGGGCCGAGCGGTACGGGTACCTGCTGACCGGCGAGATCCCGGCGGCCTCCGTCCACGCGCTGGAACGCCGGCTGCCCGGCCTCACCGGGGGAGAGGGGCTGTGGGAGTCCTCCTTCGCCCGCCACCGGCCGGTGACCGGCATGCCGCGGCCCCCGGCCCGGCCGCGCACCGACCACAATCCGCTGCACCGCAGGGAGTACCTGCTGCACGTGGTGCGGAGGGTGTGAAGCCCGCCCGGACGGGCCAGACCGTACGGGCCCGCCGCGGACGGGCGGGCCCGGCCGGGTTCCGGCGTCCGCACGAGTGGTGCGGCTGTTGCAGGACGGTGACAAAGCGCGCGCAACGCACCAGAGTGATCGCGCATCTTTTCCGGTGAGATCACACCATGGGCGCTTTTGCCGCCTTTGGTGCACAGCCTGTAATTCTGCGATGAAAGGCCTGGAATCATGATCGTCACCAAGCGCCACTCCCTGCGCATCGCCGCTGTCGCCGTCCTCGGCGCGGCTTCCGTCGCTCTCGCCGGTACCGCGACGGCGGCGAGCCCTGCGGCCACCCCGGCCGCGCACAGCCTGCCCGCGGCGGTCGCGCACCAGACGGCCGCCGTCAAGGCGACCATCACCGCCAAGCCGTCCGTGTCCTCGGTCGGCGCCTGGAAGCTGTTCCGCGTCACCGGCAAGACCACCGGCCTCAAGCCCGGCAGCAAGGTGACGCTCCAGCAGAAGCAGCACGGCAAGTGGGTCTCGCTGCCCGCGACCGTCACCACCGCGCGCGACGGCTCCTACTCGCTGGGCGTCAAGCTCGGCCTGAAGGGCAAGAACGACCTGCGTACCTTCAGCGGCAACGTTGTCTCCCCGGTCTTCCAGGTGACCGTGCGCTGACACCCCGTCCACCGCACAGGCCGCCCCCGAACGCTCCCGGCCGTTCGGGGGCGGCCTGCTGCCCGTCCGGCAGGCCCGTGCACCGGCGCTCGCGGCACGGTGGCGAATGCTAGGACGTGCGGGACCCCTTCGGCCGAATACCCGTTGTTTCGGGTCCGGTTGGCGATCAGCGGGTAGCGTCTGCGGTCACCAACGGGTCGGTGATGTGGCACCGGCCGGGGCTGTCGCGAGAAGGAGCGAGTACTGATGGCAGGCGTGGAGACATCCTTGAAAGAGGCCATGACCGCGGTCGAGGGAAGTGTGGGGGCCGCCCTGGTCGACTACACGAGCGGCATGGCGCTGGGAACGCTGGGCGGGGGCAAGGACCTCGACCTCGCGGTCGCCGCGGCGGGAAACACCGACGTGATCCGGGCGAAGATCCGGACCATGGAGATGCTGGGCCTTGAGGAGGACATCGAGGACGTCCTGATCACCCTCAACACCCAGTACCACCTCATCCGGCTGATCAAGGGACGGGGCGGCAACGGCCTGTTCCTGTACCTCGTCCTGGACAAGGGAAGGGCGAACCTGGCCATGGCCCGGCACCAGCTGAGGCGGATCGAAGCGGATCTGGAGGTCTGACGTTCCTCCTGCCTTTCCGGCTCCGCATGCCCACGAGTTGCAGAATTCTTCAACTCGGAACATCCGAATCTGGTGGGCCGAGGGCGTGTCGGAGCCGGAAGGCGGGAGGATGAACGGAGTTGGGCATAAAGGATCCAGCAGGCCCAGCTGCCGGCTGATGGAACGGTCGAACCCGAGTGGGAGTGTTGTCGCATGCAGGTGCCGCTGTACCAAGCAAAGGCTGAGTTCTTCCGCATGCTCGGGCATCCAGTCCGGATCCGCGTCCTGGAACTGCTCCAGAACGGCCCCGTCCCGGTACGTGAACTCCTGAACGAGATCGAAGTCGAACCGTCCAACCTCTCCCAGCAGCTCGCGGTACTGCGCCGCTCCGGCATCGTGATCTCCATCCGCGACGGCGCCACCGTCAGCTACGCGCTGGCCGGCGGGGACGTGGCGGAACTCCTGCGGGCCGCACGCCGCATCCTCACCGAACTGCTCGCCGGACAGAACGAGTTGCTGGAGGAACTGCGGCACGCGGAGACCTCCGTGCGCACGGGCCCGCCCGCCATGTGACGTCCCCGCCCTCGACGTGACGCCCCACCCGCGACGGCTGCCGTACACCCGGCCGGCGGCCCGTCGGCGGGGCCCTTTACACTCACGACTTTGGTGTACGGCACACGTAAAGGAAGTCTCGCCACATGCGCACATCCCGGATCGCCACGGTCCTCGGCACCGCCACCGCTGCCACGCTGCTCGCGATCGGCCCGTCCTCCGCCTTCACCCTGGAGTACGACCACGCCGGCACCACCCCCTGGCCCAGCAGCTCCGGCGCCCGGTGCGGGTCCAGCTCCGCGGTCCACTCCTGCTTCCGCAGCAACGGCGACTGGTTCAGCATCACGGACCTGAAGTCCGACGGGCACTCCGCCGTAGTGCGGTGGAGGTCCTACGACCCCAAGACCAACGTCCTCAACCGTGGCGGGATCATCTGGAACACCGGAGGCCTGAACGCGGTCCGCTACCAGAACAAGAACCTCCCCGAGGGCGACTTCGTGGAGTGGGAGATGTGCACCGGCGAGTTCTCGACCAAGCACGTCATCGAGAACAGCTGCGTCACGATGAGCGCGCACGCGTAAGGAACGCGCCCGGGTGGCGGGAGACCCCGGCCGGTGACCTCCCGGGGAGCGGCCCCGCCGACCGGGGCTGGGTCCGCCTCCCCGCCCGCTCGCCGGAGGAACGCCGCCGCCTCGTCGACGCCGCGCACCGCCTCGGCGCTCACTGGGGCAGCCGGTGTTCGTCGAGGCGGAGGACGAGTGCGCGACGAGGCTCTACCTCGCAGGGCACGGACCGCAACCGTCGCCCTGAGCTCGGCCGCCGCTGAGGAGGCGCTGCGCGCGACGCGCGGAGATTGCTGCCGCGGTCTCGGGGAATTCCCTCCCCGGGGGCTCCCGGCGGAATTCTCGGAGAATGCCGGGTGAAGTGCGCGTGTGTGAGAGGCGACGCCCGAATCGGCATCACGAAGAGTGAGTTCTTTTTACGGGTGCTCCGGGTGCGGTGGGCCGAAGAGCCGAACTCGTCAAGGCAATTGAACCGGCTGAACGAAGCGGTCGTTCTTCTGGTTCGGGTGAGCGGCGAGGAAATACGCGAGTCCTCGCAAATCTCGATCTCTATCCGCCCTGCGAGATGTAGTCGGTAAAGCGCTCCGCTGAGCGCTGTTTCGCATGCGTCCGCGTGCCGGCCGAATTCTCCGTCGTACGGAATTGCGGAGCCCGACCTTGACTCGCGAGGGCCGCCCGGAGCGTGTGCGGTGCGGCCTCGGCCGTCTTCGCTGTGCCTCTGCCATCGGCGCACGTGCGCCGCCGGCCACTGACAGGCCGGGCGGGTGCAGGTCTGGCCGGTACTCGCGGCCCGGCCGCCGCCGGGTGCGGCCCCGGGGTGGCGGGCTCTCCTGACCTGGCACCGTAGGTAGGCCGTGCCGCGACTCCGCTAGCCGCGCGGCCAACCGCGCCCGGCGGAGATCTCCTTGACGGTGGGTCCGGAGCGTTCGCCCGGGTGAACGGCGAACACCCCGCCGTCACGGGTATGGCCTGCCGCTTTCCCTTCGGTGTTGCCGCATTCATCGCAGGGGAAGAGGAGTTCGAATATTCGGCGGCGTTGCGCTGATGGCGGGGCGGGCCTTCAGTGCGGATTCCGCTTCAACGCCGGTCCGGAGTGTGCGGCGGTGGTGAACGGACCGAACTGCCCGGCCCCGGTGAGGCGGCGGATCCTGGCCTTCCGGAAGTCGCGGATCGCATCTCCGGGCGCGGGAGGGGTGGCCAAAGTCCGACTGGCCGAAACGCGCAACCCGTGGGGGCCTTGCTTCCGCTTGTGGTGTGCTCTATGGCCCATGGCGGAGTACTGCCGGAGTTGCCGCGTGTGGGGCTCTTTCCATCGCCCTCGCGGATTTCTCGTCGCAGCGCCATGACAACGTCTGCCAAATGAAAGCCATTTGAAGAATTGCGCCCGAGGCGGAGGGCTGGGCCCCGGGGGAAAGCGCTTACGCTCCGGGCCCGTCGTCACGGTCCGTGAGGGGTGTGAAATTGGCCAACGACCAGGCGGACGAGTCGGGTTAGGCTGATCTTGGCTCGGGGCTCGCCACAACTGAGAACGGTGTTCCGATCGGCTCCAGCCACAAACTTCATGGGGGAAGTCTTGTTTGAGTTTGGAGTACGCTTCAACGACCGGGAGCAATCCACCGACACGGATCCGTCGCACAGATACGCGCGCGGGGGAGGCCGTGATTTCCGCATCGTCGTCCATTCCGGACTGAAGGTGCACTTCGATGCTCCGGAGGGAGTCTTCTCCGTCTTCGGCGCACTTCGCACAGGCCGGTTCGGCATCGACTTCGCCACGGAAGCCGAGCTGACGACCACCGCCGACCCGCTCGACCTGCCGATCCTGGTACCGGTCGTCAGCGAGTTCCAGGCGGAGCGGATACGGGCCGTAAGGGCGCGCCATCCGCTGTCCCTGATCACCGCCGTCACCGACGACGTCACCGGGCACCGCACGTACGGAGCCATCAAGTCCGGTGCCAACGCCGTGCTGAACCTCGCGATACCGGGCGAGCGTCAGATCGAGATGCTCGTCGCACAGTTCCACGCCCACCTCGAACCCCGCCCGGTCCTGTCGCAGGTGCCCAGCCAGACGCCGCGCACCGGTCCGGCACACGGCCGCGGCCGGCCACCGCAACCGCAGGCCGGGCAGCCCGGCCAGCCGCTCGACACCGAACTCATGCGGCTGCTCTGCACGCCCATGACGGTCGCCGAGATCGCCCGCCGCCACTACTGCTCCGAACGATCCATGTACCGCCGCATCCGGCAGCTCTACGACGAGGTCGGCGTGCGCGGCCGAACCGAACTGATGGCCAAGGTGGCCCTCCCGGCCTGACCTGAGCCCGACCCGGACCCGCCTGCCGGAGCCCGACCCGGGCCCGCCTGCCAAAGCACGGCCCGGCCCGCCCCCTCTCCGGGGACGGGCCGGGCCGTTCGTGCTCCTACTTCCACTTCGTGGACAGCTCCTGGAGCAGCGACGTGATGCGCACCCGGGCGGCACCCGCCGGGTCCAGCCCCAGGATCGAATCGTCGAGCTTGCTCAGCTCTTCGAGTACGAGGATGGCCGCCGCGGCGTCGCCGGGCAGCATCTCCTCCTGGAGGTGGCGCGCCAGACCGAGCGCCGTCGGGTGGTCGAAGACCACGGCGGCCGGCAGGCTGAGCTGGGTCTCCCGCTCCAGCTGGTTGCGCAGACGCATGGCGGCGACCGAGTCGAAGCCCATGTCCAGCAGCCCGCGCTCCGGGTCCACGAACGAGGCGTCCGCATGCCCGAGTACGAGGGCGATCTGCGTGCTGACCAGCTCCAGAAGGAGCTCCTCCTGCTCCTCCGGCGACCGTTCCGCCAACTGCTGGACCAGTGTGAGCGCCGAGTCCTGGGCAACCGGCTCGGTGGCCCGGCGGAGCCGGGACGTGGAGGCCGGACCGGCCTCCGCCCCGTCCCGCAGCCCGTCGGCAACCACCGCCGAGCCGTCGGCCACCGCACCGGCGGCCAACCGGCCGTCGTCACCGGAAGACAGCAACTCGCCTTCCACCGAACGCAGTTCCAGCGACTCCACCGTCAGCACCGGCGCACCCGTGCCGTCCGTCGCCGTCAAGGAGAGCGCGCCGGGACCGGCGGGGGAGAGGGCGACGCGCAGCCGGGAGGCACCGACCGCGTACAGCCCCACCCGCGACCAGACGGACGGCAGGTGAACCGTCAGCGGATCGTCGGAGAATCCCGCCAGCAACCCGGGGGCCAGTGCCGCTTCGAGCAGGGCGGGGTGAACCGCCCAGCGCGCCGCGTCCTCGCCGTCCGGCGCCACGGCCGCCAGGGAGACGTCGAGGAACACCTCGTCGCCCCGGCGCCACGCGGGCACCCCGGCCTCCTCCAGCGGCACCGCCCCCGCGGGCGGCCACTCCGTAGCGGCCGAATCCACCGCGGCACCGCCCTCGGCGAGTACGGCCGTGGCCGCGCGCACCCAGTCCCGGCCGCGGTCACCGTCGGCCGCCGCACCGCCCGAGCGCCCCGCACCGGGACGGCAGTACACCTCCACGTCGCGACGGCCCTCCGGGTTCGCCCCGCTCACCGAGACGTGCACCTGGAGACCGCCCCGGCCGGGGAGGAACACCGGATCGTACGTGGTCAGCCCCTCCACCAGGTGGCAGTCGAACTGCACCCCGGCCTGGAGCACCAGCTCCAGCAGACCGGCCGCCGGGAACAGGGCAGAGCGGGAACCGGTCCCGCCGTTCGGCCACCCCTTCGCGGCCGTGCCGACCACACCGGTGAGCACCCCGCCGTCCGAGCCGGGCAGCGGCACCATCGCCGGGACCAGCGGGTGGTCCAGCGAACCCAGACCGAAGTCGGCCGCCTCACCCGCACCTCCCGCCGTGTACGACGGCTCCAGCCAGAACCGGGTCCGCAGGAACGCGTAGGTCGGCAGCTCCACGCTCCGGGCACCGGGCAGCACCGACGACCAGTCCAGCGGCACCCCCCGCACCTGGAGCTGGCCGAGCGCCGTGGTGAGCGTGACCGGCTCCGGCCGCCCGCCGCGCAGCGCCGGCACGAACGCCGACTCGGCGCCCCGCGCACCGGCCTGGGCCATCGCGGTCAGCGTCCCGTCGGGGCCCAGCTCCAGGAACGTCGTCGTGCCCAGCTCCCGCAGCCGCGCCAGCCCGTCGGAGAACCGTACGGCCTCCCGGACGTGCCGCACCCAGTACTCGGGCGTGCACAGCTCCCGGCCCGCCACCGAGCCGGTCAGGTTCGACACCACCGGGATGCGCGGCGCACGGAAGACTACGTCGCGCAGGGCCTCGCCGAACTCGGCCAGCATGCCGTCCATCCGCGGCGAGTGGAACGCGTGGCTGACCCGCAGCCGGCGCGTCTTCACGCCCCGTTCGGCCAGCACGTCGACGACGGCGGCGACGGCCTCCTCGGCACCGGAGACCACCAGCGACTCGGGCCCGTTCACAGCGGCGATCGACACCCGGTCGTCCAGGAGCGGCAGCACGTCCTCCTCGGAGGCACCCACCGCGACCATCGTGCCGCCGCCGGGCAGCGCCTGCATCAGGCGTCCGCGCGCCGCGACGACCTTCGCCGCGTCCGGCAGCGACCACACCCCGGCCACGTACGCGGCCGACAGCTCACCGATCGAGTGGCCGAGCAGGTAGTCCGGCGTGACACCCCACGACTCCACCAGCCGGAACAGTGCCACCTCCAGGGCGAACAACGCCGCCTGCGTGTACGCCGTCTCGTCCAGCGCACCCGACCCTTCGGTCACCACATCCGTGAGCGGACGCTCCAGGTACGGGTCCACGGCCGCGCACACCTCGTCCCACGCACGGGCGAACACCGGGTACGCGGCATAGAGTTCGCGCCCCATCGACGCCCGCTGCGAGCCCTGACCGGCGAACAGCACCGCCAGCCGGCCGGCAGCCGCCGAGTCGACGACCACCCCCGGAGCGGGCTCACCCGCGGCCAGCGCCGCGAGCCCGTCCAGCAGCTCGTCGCGGCTCGCACCGATCACCGCGGCCCGGTGCGAGAGCGCCGCACGCGTGGTCGCCAGGGACAGACCCACGTCGGACGGCCGCAGCGGCGCCCCCTGCGCCCCGGACAGGAAGTCCCGCAGCCGCTCGGCCTGGGCACGCAGACCGTGCTTGCCCTGGCCGGAGAGCACCCACGGCACCACCGCGGGCTCCGGCCGCTCCGGCTCCCGTACGACCCCCGGCTCCACCGGGAGGCCGGGCCGCTGCTCCAGGATCACGTGCGCGTTCGTACCGCTCACACCGAACGAGGAGACACCGGCCCGCCGGGCACGTACGACCTCCGGCCACGCGGTCTGCTCGGTGAGCAGTTCCACCGCACCCGCCGACCAGTCCACGAACGACGAAGGCCGGTCCACGTGCAGGGTCCGCGGCAGCACACCGTGCCGCATCGCCATCACCATCTTGATCACACCGGCCACACCGGCCGCGGCCTGGGTGTGCCCCAGGTTCGACTTCACCGAGCCCAGCAGCAGCGGCTGCTCGCGGTCCTGCCCGTACGTGGAGAGGATCGCCTGCGCCTCGATCGGGTCGCCCAGTTTGGTGCCCGTACCGTGCGCCTCGACCGCGTCGACCTCCGAGGCGGCGAGCCCCGCGTCGGCCAGGGCCGCCCGGATCACGCGCTGCTGGGAGGGCCCGTTGGGGGCGGTGAGACCGTTGGACGCACCGTCCTGGTTGACCGCGGAGCCACGTACCACCGCCAGGACCTGGTGGCCGTTGCGCTCGGCGTCCGAGAGGCGCTCGACGAGGAGCATGCCCACGCCCTCGCTCCACCCGGTGCCGTCCGCCGCGTCCGCGAACGCCTTGCAGCGGCCGTCCGCCGCGAGCCCCCGCTGACGCGAGAACTCCACGAAGACACCCGGCGTCGCCATCACCGTCACACCACCGGCCAGCGCCAGCGTGCACTCGCCCGACCGCAGCGCCTGCACCGCCAGGTGCAGCGCCACCAGCGACGACGAGCACGCCGTGTCCACCGTCACCGCGGGACCCTCAAGGCCGAAGCTGTACGACAGCCTGCCGGACAGCACACTGCCCGCACCGCCGGTCAGGAAGTACCCCTCGGAACCCTCGGCCGCCACCGGGTCGGCACCCATGCCGTACCCCAGCGAAGCACCGCCGACGAAGACACCGGTCCGGCTCCCCTTCAGCGAGTCCGCCGGGATGCCCGCCCGCTCGAACGCCTCCCAGGCCGTCTCCAGCAGCAAACGCTGCTGCGGGTCCATCGCCAGCGCCTCGCGCGGCGAGATGCCGAAGAAGTCGGCGTCGAACTCGTCCGCGTCATGGACGAAACCGCCCTCCCTGACGTACGACGTACCGGACTCGTCGGCGTCCTCGCTGAACAGCGAGTCGAGGTCCCAGCCGCGGTCCTCCGGCAGACCGGAGATCGCGTCCCGGCCCGCACCGACCAACTGCCACAGCTCCTCCGGCGAGGTCACCCCGCCCGGGTAGCGGCAGCTCATGCCGACGATGACGATCGGGTCGTCGTCGGCCGCGGCCACCGCCGGCACGGCGGCGCCGGACGCCTCCGGGAGGGCCGCCCCGCCGGCCAGCTCCGTGCGCAGATGCGCGGCGAGCACCAGCGGAGTGGGATGGTCGAAGATCGTGGTGGCCGGCAGCCGCAGGCCCACCGCGGCGCCCAACGCGTTGCGCAGTTCGACGGCGATCAGCGAATCGAAGCCGATCTCACCGAACGTGCGCCCCGCGTCGACCGCGTCCGCCGAACCGTGCCCGAGCACCCGCGCGACGTGCGTACGCACCAGATCCAGCACGACCTGCTCCTGCTCGGCCACCGGCATGCCCGCCAGCCGCGCACGCAGGGACCCGTCGTCGGCCGCCCCGTCCACGGCCGCGTGCGCACGCCGCAGCGGAGTGCGCACCAGACCGCGGAACAGCGCGGGCAGCGCACCGGAGTCCGCCTGCTCCTGAAGCACGGCGGTGTCCAGCGGCGTGGCCAGCAGCACCGGGTCGGCGGCCGTCCTGGCGAGGTCCAGCAGCCGCAGCCCCTGCTCGGTGGAGAGCGCCGACGCACCGGACCGCGCCATCCTCCCGAGGTCCTGCTCCGAGAGGTGCGCGGTCATCCCGCGACGCTCCGCCCACAGACCCCACGCCACCGACACACCGGGCAGCCCCGACGCCCGGCGACGGGCCGCCAGTGCGTCCAGCGACGCGTTCGCCGCGGCGAACGCCCCCTGCCCCGGGCTGCCCAGCACACTCGCGGACGACGAGAACACCACGAACTCGGCCAGGTCGCGCTCCCGCGTCAGCTCATGCAGGTTCCACGCACCGTCGACCTTGGGCCGCAGCACCTCCCGCACCTGCTCCGGGGTCAGCGACTCGATCACCGCGTCGTCCAGCACACCCGCGGTGTGCACGACCGCCCGCAGCCCGGGAAGACCGTCCAGCAGCCCGGCCAGCGCCTTGCGGTCCGCCACGTCACAGGCCACCACCCGTACGGTGGCGCCCAGTTCACGCAACCCGTCCGCCAGCGCACCGGCCCCCGGAGCGGCCTCGCCGCGCCGGCCGGCCAGGACCACGTCCCGGGCACCGTGCCGCTCCACCAGATGCCGGGCCACCAGACCGCCCAGCGCACCCGTACCACCGGTGACCAGGACCGTGTCCTGCGCACCGAACGGCTCGGGAGCAACCGCCGACCCGGTGTCGAAAGCGGCCAGCCGAGGCTCCAGCAACCGCCCCTGACGTACCGCCAGCTGCGCGTGCTCCGCACCGGACACCGCCTGCCACACTGCCGCGTCCGAGTCCGGGTGCCCGTCGAGATCGACGAGCGCGAAACGGCCGGGGTGCTCGTTCTGCGCACTGCGCAGCAGACCCCACACGGCGGCGGCTCCCAGGTCCGTCACGTCCTCACCGGGCGCGGTGGCCACCGCGTTCCGGGTCAGCACGACCAGCCGCGACCCGGCGCAGCGCTCGTCGGACAGCCAGCGCTGTACGACCTCCAGCACCCGGCAGACCACCGCGGACACCGGCTCACCGTCCGACACGCACGCCAGCGCCACGGCCTCCGGCACCGCCATGTCATCGGCGCCGATGTCACCGAACCAGGGCAGGGGCACCGCCCCGAACCCGTCGGAAACCGCCGGGACGGCGGACACCCCGGAGCCGACAGCGACTCCGGAGGCCGAGGACACCTCCTGCCACTCCACCTGGAACAGCGCCTCACGCGCCACCCCACGGGTGTCCTCGATCCGCTCCTCCGACAGCGCCCGCAGCGACAGCGACTTCACAGACAGCACCGGAACGCCTGTCGCGTCGGCCACCTCGACCGACACCGCGTCCGCACCGGCGGGCGAGATCGCGACCCGCAGGGCCGACGCACCCACCGCGTACAGGGACGCACCGGTCCACGACACCGGCTGGTGCCCCCGGTCGGGCTCGGCCACGAAACGGCCCAGACCCACCGCGTGCAACGCCGCATCGAGCAGCGCCGGGTGCGCCCCGAACCGCGTCGCCTCGGTGTGCGCCTCGGGCGACAGAGCCACCTCGGCGAACACCTCCTCGCCACGCACCCAGGCGGCCCGCAGCCCTTGGAACACCGGGCCGTACTCCAGACCACGCTCGGCCAGCGCACCGTACGTCTGCGCGACGTCGAGCTGCCGCGCGTCCGCCGGAGGCCACACGGCCGTACGCTCCGCCACCGGCTCGCCGACGGCAGCCGCCAGCGTGCCGGAGGCGTGCAGCAGCCACTCCCCGGAACGGCACGAGTGCACCGTCACCGGACGCAGCTCCTGCCCGTCCTCCGCCGCGCCCACCGCGACCTGGATCCGCACGCCGTCCCGCTCGGGAACCACCAGCGGCGCGTGCTGCTCCAGCTCCGCCACCACCGTCAGACCGAACGTCCGGCCCGCCTGGAGGGCGAGTTCGACGAATCCGGCACCGGGGAAGACCGCCGTGCCGAGCACGGTGTGGTCGGCCAGCCAGGGGTGCGAGTCCAGCGAGAGCACTCCGGTCAGCACACTGCCGTCGGTGTCGGGCAGGGTCAGTACCGCGCCCAGCAGCGGATGCGCCGCCCCGTCGAGCCCCAGCCCGGCCGCCTCCGTCACGGGCCGCGCCGGCTCCAGCCAGTAGCGCTCGCCCTGGAAGGCATAGGTCGGCAGACCGACCAGCCGCGCCCCTGACCCGTCGAACACGCGCTGCCAGTCCACCTGGACACCCCGGGCGTGCACAACGCCGAGCGCCGTGAAGAACCGGTCGAGTCCACCGTGGTCGCGGCGGAGGGTGCCGGTGGCGAGGATGTCCGTGTCGTGGGTGTCGGCGGTGTCCTGGATGCCGATGGTGAGGACGGGGTGGGGGCTGGCCTCGACGAAGACGGTGTGTCCGGTGTGGAGGAGCGCCTCGATGGTGTCCTGGAACTGGACGGTGTGGCGGAGGTTCTCGTACCAGTAGGCCGCGTCGAGTTCCGCCGTGTCGGTGAGTTGGCCGGTGACGGTGGAGTGGAAGGGGGTGTGTCCGGTGCGGGGCCGCACCGCGGCCAGGACCTGTGCCAGTTCGTCCTTGATCTGCTCGACGTGGGCGGAGTGGGAGGCGTAGTCGACGGGGATGCGCTTGGCCTGCGGGAAGTCCGCGAGGACTGCTTCCAGTGCTTCGTTGTCGCCGGAGACGACGGTGGAGGCGGGTCCGTTGACGGCCGCGATGGACAGTCCGTGGCGGTCGCGGAGTTGGTCGGCGGGAAGGGGTACGGAGACCATGCCGCCGCGTCCGGAGAGGGCGAGGAGTGCCTTGCTGCGGAGGGCGGAGATACGTGCTCCGTCTTCCAGGGTGAGCCCGCCCGCGACGCAGGCTGCGGCGATTTCACCCTGGGAGTGCCCGACGACTGCGGCAGGTGTCACTCCGTACGAGCGCCACAGTTCCGCCAGCGAGACCATGACGGCCCACAGGACCGGCTGTACGACGTCCACCCGGCGCAGGGCTTCCTCGTCGTCGAGGACTTCGAAGAGAGACCAGTCCACGAACGGGGCGAGCGCGTCGGCGCACTCCTGCATCCGGTCGGCGAACACGGCCGACGTGGCGAGGAGTTCGGTGGCCATGGCGGTCCACTGGGAACCCTGGCCCGGGAACACGAACACGGTCTTGTGGCCGGTCGTGGCGGCTGTGTTGCTCGCTTCCAGCGTGGACAGGCCGTGCAGGAGTTCGTCACGGCCGGCTCCCACGACGACCGCGCGGTGGGCGAACGCCGCCCGGCCCGTCGCCAGCGTCCAGCCGATGTCGGCCGGGTCCAGCTCCGGGTGCTCGGTCACGAAGGACCTGAGGCGTTCGGCCTGCGCCCGCAGGCCGTTGCCGTCGGAGGCGGACAACACCAAGGGCACTACGGGCAGTGCGACTCGTGTCTCCGGGGGTTCCACCACAGGTGAGGGCTGTTCGAGGACGACGTGGGCGTTGGTGCCGCTCACGCCGAACGACGACACGCCCGCGCGCCGTGGAGCGCCGGTCTGCGGCCATTCGGTCTGCTTGGTGAGGAGTTCGATGTTGCCTGTGGTCCAGTCGACGTGGGTGGTGGGTTCGTCGATGTGGAGGGTTTGGGGGAGGAGGCCGTGTTGCATGGCGAGGATCATTTTGATGACGCCGGCGACGCCTGCGGCGGCTTGGGTGTGGCCGATGTTGGACTTCACGGAGCCCAGCAGCAAGGGGTGTTCGCGGTTTTGGCCGTAGGTGGCGAGGAGGGCTTGTGCCTCGATGGGGTCGCCGAGGGTGGTGCCGGTGCCGTGTGCTTCGACGGCGTCGATGTCGGCGGGGGAGAGGCCGGCGTTGGTGAGTGCGGCTTGGATGACGCGTTGTTGGGAGGGTCCGTTGGGGGCGGTGAGTCCGTTGGAGGCGCCGTCTTGGTTGATGGCGGAGCCGCGGAGGGTGGCGAGGATGGGGTGGTTGTTGTGGTGGGCGTGGCTTTGGCGTTCGAGGGCGAGCATGCCGATGCCTTCGGAGAAGCCGGTGCCGTCGGCGGCTTGGGCGAAGGCTTTGCAGCGGCCGTCGGTGGCGAGGCCGCGTTGGCGGGAGAATTCGATGAAGAGGCCGGGGGTGGCCATGATGGTGATGCCGCCTGCGAGGGCGAGGGTGCATTCGTTGTTGCGGAGTGCTTGTGCGGCGAGGTGGAGGGCGACGAGGGAGGAGGAGCAGGCGGTGTCGATGGTGAGGGCGGGGCCTTCGAGGCCGAGGGTGTAGGCGACGCGTCCGGACATGACGGAGGCGCTGTTGCCGGTGCCGATGTGGCCGCCGAGTTCTTGGGGTTGGTGGTGGGTGAAGAGGGTGGCGTAGTCCTGGCCGTTGGTGCCGGTGAAGACGCCGGTGGTGGTGCCTCGGAGGGTGTGGGGGTTGATGCCTGCGTGTTCGAGGGCTTCCCAGGAGGCTTCGAGGAGGAGTCGTTGCTGGGGGTCCATGGCGAGGGCTTCACGGGGTGAGATCCCGAAGAAGCCCGCATCGAACTCCGTGGCATTGCTGAGGAAGCCGCCGACGCTGGTGTACGAGGTGCCGGGGTGGTTCGGGTCCTCGTGGTGGAGCGACGCCAGGTCCCAGCCGCGGTCGTCGGGGAAGGGTGCCATGGCGTCGGTGCCCTGGGTGAGGAGCTGCCAGAGCTGTTCGGGGGAGTTGGCCCCTCCGGGGAAACGGCAGCTCATACCGACGATCACGATCGGATCGTCGTCCACCGCCACCACCTGCTGAGCGGCATCGGAACGGACGGGCTCACCGACGGCACCGACCAGCTCCGCCTTCAGATAGCGGGCCAGAGCGGTCGGGGTGGGGTGGTCGAAGACGGTGGTGGCGGGGAGCCGCAGTCCGGTGGCGGCGCCGAGCCGGTTGCGGAACTCCACCGCCATCACCGAGTCGAAGCCCAGCTCCATGAACGCGCGGTCCGCCGGGACGGCCTCCGGCGACGAGTGCCCGAGAACCACAGCCATGTGCTTTCGGGCGAGGTCGAGCAGGAACTCGTCCTGCTCCGCCCCGCTGAGCCCCGCCAGACGCTCCGGCAGCCCCGACGGGCTGTCGGAACCCGCCTCGTCACCGGTGCCCGCCCCCGTGTCGACGAGTTGGCGTACTTCGGGGAGGTCGGTGAGGAGGGGGCTGGGGCGGGTGGCGGTGAAGGCGGTGTAGTGGCGTTCCCAGTCGATGTCGGCGACGGTGACGACGGTGTCGCCCTGTTCGACTGCGGTGCGCAGGGAGGTGAGGGCGAGGTCGGGGTCGAGGGCGGGGACGCCGTGGCGTCGGGCGACTTCGCCTGCTTCGGTCTCGCCCATGCCGTTGCCGGCCCACAGCCCCCAGGCGATCGACGTGGCCGGGAGACCCTGGGCACGCCGGTACTCGGCGAGGGCGTCGACGAACGCGTTCCCCGGCGCGTAATTGCCCTGACCGGGAGTACCGGCCGTGCCCGCCATGGACGAGAACAGGACGAAGGCGTCCAGGTCCATGTGCTGGGTGAGGTGGTGGAGGTGGAGTGCGCCGTCTGCCTTGACGCGCAGGACGCGGTGGAGTTGGTCGGTGGTGAGGGTGTCGGTGGTGGCGTCGTCGAGGAGGGCCGCTGTGTGGACGACGGCGGAGAGGGGGCCGGTCTGCTGGAGGAGTGCGGCGACGGAGTCGTGGTCGGCGACGTCGCAGACGGCGAGGGTGACGCGGGTGCCGAGTGTTTGGAGTT
>NZ_JBIAMU010000001.1:666765-1011498 GCF_042874215.1 Streptomyces sp. NPDC004111 | reverse complement strand
GGGTACGACGTCACGGTGATGGCGGGCGTGCGGATCGGCCACGGCGCGATCGTCGCCTCCGGTTCGGTGGTCACCACCGACGTGCCCGACTACGGGATCGTCGGCGGCAACCCGGCCCGCCTCATCCGCACCCGGTACGAGGAGAAGGACATCGCCCGGCTGCTCGCGGTGGCCTGGTGGGACTGGCCCGCCGAGCACCTCACCGCACACGTACGGACCCTCATGTCCGGCAGCGTCGCGGAACTGGAGGCCGCGGCCCCGTGACACCGCCACCTCCCCCCGCACCACCGCTCCACCAGGACCACCGAGAGCACCGAGAGCACCGAGAGCACCGAGAGCACCGAGACCACCGACCGATCGCTCCCTGAAGGGCATTGCCCATGTCGTCCCGCCGTGCCCACATCGCGATGATCGGCACCCCCATCGTCAGCCACGTCCTGCCCGGCCTTGAGGTGATCCGCGAACTGGTGGCCCGGGGCCACCGGGTGATTTACGCCAATGACCCCGCGCTCGGCGAACTGACCGCCTCGGCCGGCGCCGAACCGGTCACCTGCACCTCCGTACTGCCGTTCGCCGACAACAACTGGCCGACGGACCCCATCGCCGCCATGGACCTCTTCCTCGACGACGCCGTGCAGGCGCTCCCTCAGCTGCGCGCCGCCTACGACGACGACCCCCCGGACCTCTACCTGTACGACATCGGCGCGTACGCCGGCCGCGCCCTCGCCGAGTCGCAGGGCCGCACGGTCGTACAGCTGTCCCCGACGTTCGTCGCGTGGAAGGGGTACGAGGAGGAAGTGGCGGCACCGCTGCGGCAGCTGCCGGGGGCCGACGCGCACCGGGAGAAGTTCGCCCGGTGGCTGGCCGGTTCGGGTGCGGCCACCACGGACGTGGACGCCTTCTCGGGTCCGCCGTCCCGGGCCCTGGCCCTGGTCACCCGGGCGATGCAGCCGCACGCGGACCGGGTCGACACGGACACGGTGACGTTCGTCGGCCCCTGTTACGGCCCGGCGGGCAGCGCGGACACCTGGACCCGCCCCGCCGGTGCCGAGAACGTCCTGCTGGTCTCGCTGGGCTCCGCGTACACCCGACAGCCCGACTTCTACCGCGCGTGCGTGGCGGCCTTCGGCGACCTGCCCGGCTGGCACGTCGTGCTCCAGATCGGCAAGCACACCGATCCGCTCGAACTGGGCGAGGTCCCGCCCCACATCGAGGTGCACTCCTGGGTTCCGCAGCGCGCGATCCTGGCGCAGGCGGACGCCTTCATCACCCATGCGGGGATGGGCGGTTGCGGGGAGGGGCTGCTGGCGGGCGTCCCGATGATCGCCGTCCCGCAGGCGGCCGAGCAGTTCATGAACGCCGACCGGCTCGTGGAACTGGGGGTCGCCCGCCGCATCGACACCGCGGACGCCACCCCCGAGGCGCTGCGGACCGCCCTGCACGCACTGGTCACGGACCCGGAGGTCGCCCGCCGCTCGGCAGCCCTGAGCGCCGACGCGCAGGCCGAGGGCGGCACGGCACGAGCGGCGGACCTGATCGAGGCGATGCTGCCCTGAGGTCGGGGTGCTCCGGGGGATGCCGCCCTGCCGCAGGCGTGGGCCCGGGGACGTTGCCCCGGGGCAGACGTGTGCCCCGGGGACGCTGCCCTGCGGCAAGCGTGCGTCTGGGGGACGCTGCCCAGATCGCCCCTCCCGGCTCCCTCCCCCGGCCGCCTCGACCCGACAGCCCGTCGCCCGGCTCCGTACACTCCCCCCGTGCCCTTTCCCGACGAACCGTCAACGGTGACGATCTCCCCCTATCTCCCCTCCTGGCCGGACGAGTTCGAGGTCCTGGCCGCCCGGCTGCACGACGCGCTGGGCGGCCTGGCCGTCGCGATCGACCACATCGGCTCCACCTCCGTGCCCGGTCTCCCCGCCAAGGACTGCGTCGACGTGCAGGTCCGCGTACGGCCGGGCGACCTGGAGCTGCGAGCGGCGGACATTGGGGCGGCGTTCGGCACGCTCGGGTTCCGCCGCCGCCCGGAGCCCTGGAACCAGGAGGAGACCTCCCTCGGGAGCCCGTGCCGCAAGCTCGTCTTCGCTCCCCCGCCCGGTGCCCGCCGCTGCAACGTCCACGTCCGTGAACACGACGCCCCCAACTCCCGCTTCGCCCTTCTCTTCCGCGACTACCTGCGCGCCGACGCCTCCGCCCGCGAGGCCTGGGGCACCTTCAAACGACGGCTGTCGGACGTCACTCCCGACCTCGCTTCATACGGGCAGATCAAGGCACCGGCCACGGACATCCTGGTGGCGGCGGCACAGCAGTGGGCCGTGGCGTCGGGCCGGCGGCCCTGAACCACCGCTATTCCTGCCGGATGTTCACCCGGAAGTCGGTGTGGAGAAAGCGCGCGGCACCGTCGGTGAAATCGTAGACCGCTGCCGTCCGGGGGTCCTCCAGAGAATCCGTCGGCGGCTTTCGCACGGCACTGGAGCGGCCCGGCGGCGAGTAGCGGGAGGTCAGGTGGTCGGGGCGGGGGTGTCCTGGCCGAAGGTGTTCGGGTCGTAGCCGTCCGGGACCTTGCCGCAGGGGGCGTAGCCGTGCACGGACAGGACGGAGCCCGAGGAGTTCCAGCGGACCGCGAGCCTGTCCTTCTCCTCGCCGTCCTCACCGTCGGAGGGTGTCGTGAGCCAGAGTCCCAGTGCGACGAGGTCGGTTCCGTCCTTGCCGTGGTGCCGCTCGTCGCGGTCGTCGGTGACCTGCCAGCCCTGGTCGGTCATCTGCTTGCGCAGTTGTTCGAGCGAGCGGCGTGCCTGCGCCTCCGGAACGTCGGGGACCTCCCAGGAGTGGCTGAAGCTGACGACGTCGGCGCGCGGCCGGTCGAAGTGGGCCAGGTAGCTCCAGCCCCGGTAGTAGCAGGAGCCGGTGTCCGTGCGGGACGCCTCGAAGGTGGCGGCGCGTTCGGTGGCGGGCAGGCCCAGTACGTCGTAGGCCTCCTGCGAGCGCTGCCTCAACTGTGCTTCCACGGCGACCGGTTGGACGTCGGGGTACGGAGTCCCGAACCACAGGCGCAGCACGCCGTACCCGCCCGCGACGAGCAGTACCGGTCCGAGGACGGCCAGGGTGGTGCGGACGGGCCGGTCGCGGAGCGCGCCGGACAGCTTCTTGATCATGCGGGCACGCTATCCACCGTGCCGGTGCGCGGCATGAGCCTCCGTACTCAGCAGGAGGCGGCCGTACTCAGCCGGAACGCTGCTGGGATCATCGAGGGGGCAGCGCACCCCTGCGCCCCTCACGGACCAGGAGCGGCACGGCATGACGGACGGAACGGTACAGACGGGCGCGGGCGCGGGCACAATCACGGATCCGGCCCACGGAGGCATCCCCCGCACGCCGCACACCGGGCGCGTCGTGCTGCTCAACGGGACGTCCAGTTCGGGCAAGAGCAGCATCGCCGGGGAGCTGGTCGGCATGCTCGACGCGACCTGGTTCCACATGCCGGTGGACGCCTTCCACGCCATGCGCAACTCCCATCCGCTGGCCGAGGCCGACGTCCAGGCGGAGATCGACCGCACCTGCAAGGGCTTCCACCGGGCGGTGGCCGGCATGGCGGCGGCCGGGAACAACGTGGTCGTCGACTATCCGCTCAGCCGGCGCTGGCGGCTGCTCGACCTGCTCGATCTGCTGGAGCCGGGGCGCACGGTGCTGGTGGGGGTGCGGTGTGCCCTGCCGGAGCTGGAGCGCTGGGAGGCCGCGCGGGGCGACCGGACGCCGGGGCTGGCCGCCGCGCAGTACGACCGGGTGCACTCCTACGGGCCGCACGACCTGGATGTGCACACCGACCGCGCCGACCCGCGTGCCTGCGCCCTGCGGATCCGGGACTTCCTGGCGGCCGGGACCCCGCCGGCCGCGTTCGCGACGCTGCGCCGGACCTTGCGGCGAACCGGCTGATCCGCGCCGCGCCCCGCCTCAGCCGTACTGGCGGCAGCGGCCGGAGAAGACCGTGGCGACCCGGGCGGCGAGCAGGTCCTGGGTGCTCTGCGCGGTGGCGGCGGCCGGGTCGGAGCCGAGCTGGAGGGCCAGGCCCTCGGTCAGGGAGTGGAGTTCGAGGGCGGCGCGGGCGGGGTCGGTGGCGGCGGGGACCTCGCCGCACTCCTTGCCGTTGTGGATCGCGGTGGCGAGCAGTTCGCGGATGTGGCGGCCGGTCCCGGCGTGCGCCTCGGCGAGCCGGGGGTTGTCGACGGTGCGGCCGAGGAAGGCCAGTACGACGCGGTGGGCGGAGCGGCGGCGCGGGTCGGCGGGCAGCCATTCGGCGAGGCCCTCCACCACCACGTCGCGGATGGGGAGCTGCTGGCGGGTGGCGCGCGCGCCGAGTTCCGACACCCGGTCCAGGACCTTGCCCACGACGCGTGCGTGGGTGAAGAGCAGCATGTCGTCCTTCGACGGGAAGTAGTGCTGCACATGGCCGACGGACACGCCCGCGACGGCGGCGGTCCGCGCCATGGTGACCCGGTCGAGTCCCTGCTCGGTGATCAACTCCTGCACTGCGTCGGCGACTTGAATGCGTCGCGCTTCATGATCCACGACTTTCGGCATGCACCCACGATATCTGCCGCACAGCCTTGCGCACGCCTTAAACAATATGCTCATATTGTAAAAACGTGAGGGTCGACGACGTCCAGCGGTGAGGGGTGCATTGCGGTGCGAAGTGGGATCAAGAGGCATGGCCGGGGCGGGAGTTGGGCGCGCTGCGGCATCCGGAAGGGCGGGCGGGGGCGGACCGGGAGGGGGCGCGTCCTGCGGGGGCTGGCCGTCGTGGGGCTGCTGGCCGCGCTCGCGCCGCCCGCCGCCGTAGCGGTGCCCGTGGCGGGGGCCGGGTTAGGCACCGCCGGCGGGGCGGGCCGGTGGGCGGAGGTGGACGCGTTCGTCCGGGGGCGGCTCGACGCGACCGGCACACCGGGCGCCGCGCTCGCCGTGATCGAGGGCGGCCGGGTGGTGCACCAGCGGGGCTTCGGCGAGGACGGGCGGGGGCGGGCGGTCACCCCGGACACCCCGTTCCTGTGGGGATCGGTGGCCAAGCCGGTCACCGGGCTCGCCGTGATGCAGCTGGTGGAGGCGGGGCGGGTGCGGCTGGACGCTCCCGTACGGACCTATCTGCCGTGGTTCGGGCCCGCCGGCGCACCTCCCGCGCGGGAGGACTCTGGCGAGAAGTCGACGGGCCGTATCACCGTGCGGCAGCTGCTCACCCACACAAGCGGGATCCCGGCCTCCGCCTCCTCGGACGTCACCGACCGCTTCGACAACTCCCCCGGCGCCCTCTCCCGCGCGGCCCACGACGTCGCGGACGCGGCGCCGGCCGCCCGCCCCGGCAGCACGTACGCCTACTCCAGCGCCGGATACGCGGTGCTCGGCGCGCTCGTCGAGCAGGTGTCCGGGCAGCCCTTCGGCGACTACCTGCGCGCGAAGGTGTTCGCCCCGCTGGGGATGCGGGGAGCCGTCGCCACCGAGGAGGACTTCGTACGGGAGCGGGTGCCGCCCGGCCACCGGTCCCTCTTCGGCAAGCAGGTGCGGTTCGACGCCCCGTACGACACCTCGGGCGTGCCGTACGGCTACGCGGGCGGCTCCCTGCGCGACCTGACCCGCTTCGTCCGTGCCGAGCTGGGCGGCGGCCGGCTGGACGGGCGGCAGGTGCTGTCGGCGCGCGGGATCGCCGACACCCAGTACGGACATGTGCCGAGCCGGACAGGACGGCACGGGCTCGGCTGGTCGGTCGGCGCGCTCGGGGGCACGGGCGAGCGGATGGTCTGGAAGGACGGGTCGCTGCCGGGCGGCTATCACGCGATGGTGGTGATGCTGCCCGACAGCGCACGCGCCGTGCTCGTCCTGCAGAACTCCTACCAGCAGTTGCGCGCCGTCGAGTTCGGTGACGCGGCCTTCGGGACGGCGCGGCTGCTGTCCGGTGCGGAGCCCGGCGGCACCACGCCCGACCGGTTCGCGCTCGTCCTGCCGTGGGCGGCTGCCGGGCTCGCCGCGGTGCTGCTGGTACTGGTGGTGCTGTCCGGGCGGGAGCTGCTGTGGCACCGGTCCCCGGCCGTCCGCTCGCGGCGCCGGACCGTCGTCGTGCACGCCGCCCTGGTCGCCGCCCCGCTCGCCCTCGCCGCGGCCCTGTGGTGGCTGCCCACCACGCTCGGCGGGACGGTGCCGATGACCCTGCTGTGGCTTCCCGACACCGGCTGGAGCTTGCTTACCGGTATCGGCCTCGCGCTGCTGCTCGCCGTCGAACGTGCGCTCCTCGGGACGGCGAGGCTGCGACGGTCGCACGGATAGCGAGCACGGACGGAAGTGCCGCACGGACGGGGGCGGCACACCTACCGGGGTGTCACACCGGCACGGCCGGAACCGCGCCGCTCACCCGGAAGCCGCTCCCCCGGGCGCGGGTCGGCGGGCTCAGGCCGCCAGGTCCGCCTGGTCCTTGTCCCTGACGTCGTCGGGCACGGTGCCCGCGTCCGTTACGCCGCCTCCGCGCACGGCGTCCCCGCGCTCCGTCTCCCGTGCCTCCGCGTCCCTCGCCTCCGCCCGCGCGCAGCACGTCCGCTCCAGCAGGGTGTCCGCCACCGACAGAGCGGCGTCGATTCTGGAGGTCGAGGTCGTCACGCACAGCGTGTACGCCACGTCGTCCAGCGCGCGCCGCGTCTCCAGGGTCGGCTTCTCGGCATGGGCGAGCCGGGTCTCGGCGTACCGGGTGAGGAGTTCGCGCAGCACCTTCGGGTCGGGCACCAGCATGAAGTGAGTCCCCTTCATCTCGTTGGTTCTCGTGTACTTCTCGTGTTTGTCCTGTGAGGCTGCGAATGCCCAGGGAACACGCCGGGCACACCGGCTGTTTTCCGCCAAACCGCACTCAGCCGGTCGTCAGCATGCCGGTCCGCAGGGTGCCGAGGATCCGGGTCAGCAGGCGGGAGACCTGCATCTGTGAAATTCCGAGCACCTCGCCGATCTCGGACTGGGTCAGTTCCTGGCCGAAACGCATGGACAGGATGCGGCGGTCGCGCTCGCTCAGCGCGTCGAGCAGCGGGCCGAGGGTGTGCAGGTCCTCGAAGAGCTCCATGCGCGGGTCGCAGGCCCCGAAGAAGTCTGCGTACGAGACGGGGGACTTGGCACTGTTGTCGTGCCCGGTCTCGGCGGGCAGGTCGAGGGAACCGGCGGTGTACCCGTTGGCGGCCACCAGGCCGTCGGTGACCTCGGCCTCCGTCAGCTCCAGGAGTTCCGCGAGTTCGGCGACGGTGGGGTCGCGGTCCAGGACCGTGGCCAGCTGCTCCTTGGCCTTCGCCAGTTCGGTACGGAGTTCCTGGAGGCGGCGCGGCACGTGCACGGCCCAGGTCGTGTCACGGAAGAAGCGCTTGATCTCGCCGGTGATGTAGGGGATCGCGAAGGAGGTGAACTCCACCTCGCGCGTGAGGTCGAACCGGTCGATGGCCTTGATCAGGCCGATCGTGCCCACCTGGACGATGTCCTCCAGGTCGCCGCTGCCCCGGTTGCGGAAGCGCCGCGCCGCGAACTTCACCAGGGAGAGGTTCATCTCGATGAGGGTGTTGCGCGCGTACTGGTAGGCGTGCGTGCCCTCCTCCAGCTCCTGGAGCCGGTCGAGGAAGATCTTCGACAGCTCGCGGGCGTCCTTGGGGGCGACGGTGGCAGGGTCGGCGATCAGGGGCAGGGCCGCTTCGGCCGGCTCCGCGGCGGGACGGACGCTCCCGGCCGGTGTTCCGGCCGGCTCCGCCACCGGGGCGGTCGCGGTCTCGGGCTTGCTGACGGTGGCGGACTGCGTCACGGTTCCTCCTCGGGCGCGGCGGGCGTACGCGGCACAGGTGCGTACGCGCCCCAGCCTTGCCCGGGAACACGCGTTCACTCCCCCCGGAGACGATCCATTGTGCGCGGTTTTGCGGCCGCGCCCGTTCCGGTGGTCGTCGTGACAAGTCCGATACCTGCCAACGCGCAGGCCAGCAGCCCGAGTTCGAGCGCGGACGGCGGGCCGGACGCGCCGGTGGCCCAGGAACCGATCCGCACCGAAAAGGGCACAGCGAGCTGGACCGAGGCGGTGAAGACCGGTCCGCGCAACAGGATCAGCCGGTGCTGGAGGAGGTAGGCGGGCGCGTAGACCGCCCCGCCGAGCACCGCGATCCCGGCCCACTGGGCGGCCGTGGCCCCGGGTGCGGCAAGGGCGAGCGGCAGCAGCAGCGCGGTCGCCGCGCCGAGGAGGACGGGGAGCGCCGCGAGCGGCTCGACACCGGGCAGCCGGGCCCGGTAGCGGAAGCCGTAGACGGCGAACCCGAGCACCGCGGCCACCGCGAGGAGCACTCCCACGAGGTCGGTGCGGCCCGGCTGCCCGCCGCTGCTGCCGCTGAGGGCGTACGCCGCCGTGGCGAGGGTGGCCAGGCACGCGCCCAGCGTTCTGCGCGGCCCGGCCCGCTCGCCGTGGCACAGGGCGCCCACCGCGAGCGCCGCGCACGGCATCAGGGCGACGACCGTGTTGGTGAGCGAGGTCCCCACCCGCCCGATGGCGAGCAGGGTGCAGGCGGCGTACAGCGCGAAGCCGAGCAGCGCGAGGTACGTCATCTCCCCCGGCCTGGCGAGGAGTCGGCGCATCTGGGCGCGCGCCGTCGGCCGGGCGGCGGCGAACGCCGCGAGGACCGCGCAGCACACTCCGCTGCGCCCGGCCGCCACGAGCAGCGGGTCGGTGCCCGCCACCAGCGCCCCGGACAGCAGCCAGGTCCCGGCGAGCAGTGCCACCAGGGCGGTGCTCAGGAGGGGGACGAGGAACCGCCGGGGGCCGGGTGCGGTGGGGCGGCCGGGTGCGGTGGTGCGGGGCATCCGGTCAGGCGACCGTCAGCTCGTTGAGGGCGACGTTGCCCCACTGGGTGTTGGCCGCCTTGACGACGAGGCGGACCTGCGACGTCGTGACGGGGGCGGGCAGGGTGAGGGTGCGGCGCTCGACGGTGGCGGTGTTGCTGTTCCAGGTGAGGGCCGCGTCGGTGAGCCTGGTCGTCCAGGTGCTGCCGTCCCAGGTCTGTACGTCGACCTTGGTGAAGCCCTGCCCCTGGCCGAAGTGGGTGGCGAGGGTGACGGAGCCGACGGTGCGGGCGGTGCGGAGATCGACGGTGACGGTGCCGGGCAGGACGGCCGGGTCCTTGCTGCCCCAGCTGGTGGCGTCGCTGCCGTCGACGATCGCGGCGATGGAGCCCTGGCCGGTGCCGAGTGTGGTGGACGCGACGGGGGCGCCCTGGCTGCCGGGGGCGGCCTGCACCGCGCCGATGTCGGGGGCGGAGGCGGTGGGGAGGGCGGCGCCGAGGATGTCCCGGCCGCCGTTGCCGGAAATGGCGAGCCCGGCGGCGATGGCGGCCGATCCGGAGAGCGGCTTGTAGCCCGCCAGGTCGTTGCGGGAGGTGGCGGTGCCGGGGGCGGTCAGCTTGGGGGCACCGGTGAGGGCGGCGGTGTCCGGCGGGACGGGGCCGCCCGCGTAGAGGTTGTTGCGGTAGGTGATGCCCGCGGTGTCGTACGCCAGCTTCGCCTGGTTGACGATGAGGTTGTTGCGGAAGGTGACGTTCTTCGGGTTGTGGTAGACCTGCGCGATTTTGTAGAGGGGGCGGGCGGACGTCGAGGTGGGCGCCACGTAGATGGTGTTGTTGTAGATGTCGACGCCGTCGGTGTTCGTCGAGAAGGTGAAGATCTCGTTGCCGTCGTGCTGGCTGATGTTGTAGCGGATGACGGCGCTGGCGGGGGCGGTGCCGAGCGAGACGGAGATGAAGAAGCCGCCGCCGTTGTCGTGGCTGTAGTTGTACTGGATCAGGCTGTCGTGCGAGGAGGCGTCCGCGTCGAAGGCGGTGCAGTCCAGGCCGCGACCGCCGAACCGGGTCCCGTACACCTCGTTGAACTGCACGGTCGTGCGGTCGGCGCCGGACCACCAGATGCCCACGTTGGTGGTCGTGGAGGTGGGGCGGGCGACGGTGTTGTACTCGATGAGGGTGTCGGCGACCTGGTTGGGGTTGATGCCGCCGGAGCCGACGTCGTGGACGTAGTTGTTGCGGATGACCAGGCCGGTGCTGGGGGTGAAGGTGCCGTACTCGGTGGTGGGGATGCCCAGTTCGCCCCAGAGTTCGTTCCAGCCCTCGCGGCGCATCCAGGTGGACCAGGTGGTGATGCCGTAGGCCTTGGTGTCGGCGATCTCGTTGTTCTCGATGAGCATGCCGGTGAAGTAGGTGGGGGTGGTGTTGCCCCGGACGTTGACCAGGATGCCGGCGGAGCCGATGTTGCCCTTGCCGACCTGGGCTATGCCGTCCATGCCGTGGACGTAGAGGTTGCGCAGGACGATGCCGGGGACGGGGCCGATGTCCTTGGCGCGGACCTCGACGCCGGTGCGCCAGGAGGTGCCGCCGGTGCCGTTGGTGACTTCGAGGCCGTCCAGGGTCCAGTGCTTGAGGTTTTCGAGCAGGACGGTGGAGGGGACGGCGGCGTTGCCGGCCAGGAGGGGTTTGGTGCCGGTGCCGTACGAGGTCACGGTGACGGGGGCGGCGGCGGTGCCGGAGCCCTTGGGGGCCAACTGCCCCGTCCAGGTGCGGTTGGTGGCGAAGCGGAGGGTGTCGCCGGGCTGGAAGGTGTGCTGGTTGACGCGGGGGAGGGTGCGCCAGGGGGTGGTGGGGGTGGTGCCGTCGGCGGTGTCGTTGCCGGACTGGGAGTCGACGTAGTACGTGGTGCCGGTGCCGCCCGTGGCGGAGGCGGTGGGGGTGGCCTGTGCGGCGGGGCTGGTCGCGGCGGAGGCGGTGCCGGGGGCGGCTAGGGCGAGGGTGGCGCCGAAGGCGGTGGTGAGGAAGGTGCGTCTGGTGGGGGTCATGGGGGCTGCTACTCCTTGGTCCTGGGAGGGGTGGGGTTGGAGTGGAGCGGTGGGGCTGGGGCGGAGGTGGGGCGGGGCGGGGCGGAAGGGTTCGGCTCCGCCGGGGGCCGCCCCCTTGCCCGCCCGTTCCGCCCCCGGGGGCGGCCCCGTCGCCCAAGGAGGCGGCGGGGGGGGAGGGTGCGGCCCCGGGGGGTGGGCGGCGTCAGAGGTGGGTTCGCCAAAGACTTTTCATATATGGCGGGGTGAGACGCCCCCGCGTCAAGGGGTCGGACGCGGGAGAGGTGTGTCGATGTCGTAGAGCCGGGCGTTGAAGTGGTTCAGGGCGTGACGGACCGCGCCCAGGGTGACCGCCCGTTCACCGAGTGCCGAGATCGCCAGCTCCGGCGGCTCCAGGCACAGCGGGTCCAGGTGCCGCCGCAGCGGCTCCACCAGCACGTCCCCCGAGCGGGACAGCCCGCCGCCGACCACCACCAGCGCCGGATCGACCGTCAGGACCAGCGCCGCGATCCCCTCCGCCAGGTCGTGCGCGTACTGCTCCACCGCCCAACGGGCCGCCGGATCCCCGTCCCTGGCCCGTCCGAAGACGTGCTCCGCGACCTCCTGCGGCAGGGTGCCCGGCGGCAGCCCCGGGCAGCCCGCCAGGTGCGAGGGCGCCCGGTGCCAGCCGACCAGCGGCAGCGCCCCTATCTCGCCCGCGGCCCCCCTGCGCCCCCGGTGGATGCGGCCGTCGATCAGCATTCCGGCGCCGGTACGCACCCCGGAGAGGACGAAGACCAGGTCGGTGACGTTCTGGGCGAGACCGGTCCAGTTCTCCGCGAGGGCGGCGAGGTTGCAGTCGTTCTCGACCAGGACCGGGCAGCGGAAACCGGCGCCCAGTTCGGCCGCGAGGTCCACGCCCACCCAGTCGGGCAGGCCCACGCACAGCCGCACCACACCCTCCGCGGTGACGACTCCGGTGGTGCCCACGCAGACGGCGGCGATCCCGTCCGCCGACAGCCCGGCCTCCTTCAGCGCCTCCTCCACGACCGCGCGGGTGCCGTTCAGCCGCTCGGCCCGCCCGCACCCGGCGTCCACCGGCCGGGTACAGGCGGTCACCACCGTGCCGTCGAGCGCGGCCACGGTGGCGCGCACGCTGTACGAGCCGATGTCGACCCCGAGGACGTGCCTGCCGGTGGAGTGGAACGCCACCAGCCGCGCAGGACGTCCCATCTGCCCCGTTTCGGGCGGGAGTTCCCTGAGCCAGCCGGCCGCCAGCAGTTCCTCCACGAGGCTCTCCACGGTGGGCCTGGACAGGCCCGCCCGCCGGGAGAGTTCGGTGAGGCTGACCGGGCCCCCGTCACGCACCGTGCGCAACGTAGTGACCAGGTTGATCCGGCGCAAGCGCGAGGTATCGCCTCCGTGCTGTGTCAAAACGTCACCACGTTCTCCCTTGACAGCATCTGTACGGAGAAATAAAAACAGTCTTCATTAGTAACTGGCAAGCACGTCATCCAGACGTCACATCCAGAAGTCACCCGTCAGAAGAGCCAGTTCGTTCGGAAGGACTCCCATGGTCACACTCGCCGTCATCGGCGCGGGGCTGCGCGGGCAGAGCTACGCCCGGCGCGCCCTGGAGACCGGGCGGGCCAAGGTCGTCGCGGTGGCCGAGCCCGATCCGGTCCGGCGCCGCGCGATGGCCGAGGAGCACGGCGTACCGGCGGAGCGGGTGTTCGCCGACTGGCGCGATCTGCTGGCGCGGGAGCGGCTCGCGGATGCCGCGATCGTCGCCACCCAGGACCGGATGCACCGCGAACCGGCCGTCCGGGCCGCCGAGTTGGGGTACGACATCCTGCTGGAGAAGCCGATGGCGCACCGCGAGGACGAGGCGCGTGCCATCGCCGACGCGGCGGACCGGCACGGCGTCCTGCTCGCGGTCTGCCACGTCATGCGCTACACCCCGTACACCGCGGCCCTCAAGGAGCTGATCGACGGCGGCCGGATCGGCAGCGTCGTGAACATCCAGCACCTGGAGCAGATCGGCTGGTGGCACCAGGCCCACTCGTTCGTGCGCGGCAACTGGCGCCGGGAGGACGAGTCGGCGCCCATGCTGCTGGCCAAGGCCTGCCACGACCTCGACTGGATCGCCTACGTCAAGGGTGAACTGCCGGTGCGGGTCAGCTCGTTCGGCGCGCTCACCCACTTCCGGCCCGAGCAGCGTCCCGAGGGCGCCACCGACTCCTGCCTGACCTGCCCGGTCGAGCGCGACTGCGCGTACTCCGCCAAGCGGATCTACCTGGACTGCCTGGGCGACCCGGAGAAGGAGTTCTGGCCGCTGTCGGCGGTCACCGGGGCCCGTACGGAGGAGGGCGTGCTCGCCGCGCTCGCGGACGGACCGTACGGCAGGTGCGCGTACGCCGGCGGGAACGACGTCCTGGACAACCAGGTGGTGAGCATGGAGTTCGCCGACGGTACGAACGCGACCTGCACGGTCACCGCGTTCGCCGCGCTGGAGCACCGCAAGACCCGGATCTTCGGCACCCGCGGGTCGATCGAGGGCGACGGGGTGACCCTGCGCGTGCACGACTTCCTCACCGACACGGTGGCGGTGGTGGAGACCGGCGCCGGGGCGGACGCCTCGGCGGCGGCCGGACACGGCGGCGGGGACGCGACGATGTTCGACGCGTTCGTCGACGCCATCGACAAGCGGGACCCCTCCCTGGTCCTCACCAGCGGGTACGAGAGCCTCGCCACGCACCGCGTGGTGTGGGCGGCGGAACGGGCGCGGCACACCGGGACGGTGGTCGCCCTGGATTCGCCCACCTAGCCCCGGCCCCTCTGGCCGGACCCTCGCAGCACCCCTGCCGCACCGCAGGCACCCCCACACACGTACGCAAGTCCTTGCAGTCCCGATGACGCGATGAAAGGCATCACCATGCGCAAGCTGACGGCCGTCCTGACCGTGGGCGCGCTCGCCCTGAGTGTGGGCGCGTGCGGCAAGAAGAACGGTGGCGGGGACAGCGCCGCCGCCAACAAGGAACTGGTCTACCGCTCCTCCTGGGGCGCGGACGAGCCGCAGGGCAAGGCCATGAAGGCACTCTTCGACGACTTCGCGAAGGAGACCGGCACCAAGGTCGACGTGAAGTTCGTGGGCCGCAAGGGCAACGACAACCTGGCGACCGAGATGGCCGCCGGCCAGGGCCCCGACCTGTTCGACACCTCCACCGACACCATCGACCGGTTCGCCGCGCAGAACCTGGCCGCGCCGCTCGACGACGTACTGAAGAAGCAGGTGCCGGGCGAGGGCAAGCCGGTCTCCGAGGTGCTGTCGCAGGCGGTGCGGGACGCGTCCGGCACGGACAAGGGGCTGGCCTTCGTCCCGCACACGGTGATCTCCACCGCCGTGTGGTTCGACGCGGCCAAGCACCCGGTGAAGACGCCCAAGAGCTGGGAGGACTTCGTCGCCTACCTGGACACGGCGAAGAAGGCGGGACGCTCCCCCCTCGCCCAGGACGGCACGATCAACTTCTACAACGTGTACTGGTTCTACAGCGCGCTGGTACGGGCGAACGGCGAGGGCAGCATGAAGGCGCTCGCCACCGACCCGGCGGCCTGGGACAAGCCGGAGGTCCTGGCGGCGGCCAGGAAGGTGGAGCAGCTCGCCCGGGGCGGCTACTTCCAGAAGGACTTCATGGCCACCAAGTTCCCGGCGGCGCAGGACGGCTGGGCGCAGGGCAAGTACGACCTCAACATCAACGGCACCTGGCTGGCCGGTGAGACCAAGCCGAAGCTGCCGGCCGACGCCAGGGTGACGTCCTTCCAGCTGCCGGTGGGCGGCAAGGACTCGGTTGAGGTGGGCACCCTCGGCTGGGGTGTGAACGCCAAGGGCCACAACCCGGACACCGCAAAGGAGTTCCTGGCCTTCGCGCTGCAGAAGAAGTACGCGCAGGCCCTGTCGGAGGGCGCGCTGAGCATCCCGGCGCGCGGTGACGTGCCCGCCCCGGCGCACCTGGCCGGGATACAGAAGGACGTGGCCGACGCGAAGGCCACGCACCGGACGTACGACGGGGCCGCGGCCGACCAGAAGTGGTGGAACGACGTGTTCCTGCCGATCGACGACAAGCTGGTCTCGGGGAAGTCGGACGCGGCTGCGTTCGTCAAGGAAGGCAAGGCCGCGACGGCCTCGTACCTGAAGAACAAGAGCTGACGCGATGGGTACGAGCACACTGACCCCGGGCCCGGTCGGGGAGGCGGAGCAGTCGGCTCCGGCGAGCGGGTCCGCACCGCACGAGAAGGGCCGGAGGCTCCGGCCGGCCCGGGAGCGCGCCTTCTGGCCGTTCCTGCTCCCCGCGCTGCTCGGCTACAGCCTGCTGTTCGTGCTGCCCGCGCTGTACGGGTTCTGGGTCAGCCTGAACAAGTGGGCGGGGCCCGGTTCCGCGATGGAGTGGCGGGGGCTGTCCAACTACACGGCGCTGCTGGACAACGACGCGTTCCGCACGTCCTTCGTCAACACCTTCGTGCTGGCGCTGGGCGGCGGGGTGGCGGTGTTCGGCTTCACCTTCCTGTCGATGGTGGTGCTGCGGCAGGCGAAGGGCCGGGGGTTCATCCGGTCGGTGGTCTTCCTGCCCATGATCATTTCGATGATCGCGGTGGGCGCGGCCATCGGGTTCCTGCTCAACCCGGAGGGCGTGGTCAACACCGTCTTCGGCTGGGTGGGCCTGGACCCGCAGCCGTGGCTGGGGCCCGACATGGTGTTCCGGTGCGTGATCGGCGGCCTGGTGTGGTCGAGCACCGGCTTCTACGTGGCGCTGATGATGTCGGCGGCCGACTCGATCCCGCCGTACCTCTACGAGGACGCGAAGCTGGTCGGGGCCACCAAGTGGGAGCAGTTCCGCTACATCACGCTGCCGCTGACCTGGGACGTGTTCGCGGTGTGCGCGGTGCTGTGGGTGGTGAACAGCCTGAAGGTGTTCGAGATCGTGATCGCCTTCACGACGGCGGGCACCCCGGGCAGCCCGCCGTTGCAGGCGCGGACGGTGGCGGTGCAGCAGTTCCTGTCGGTGACCAACAACGGCGGTGCGCCGGAGCTGGGTTCGGCCGCCGCGATGGGCGTGTTCGTACTGATCGTGACGACGGTGCTGGTCTGGCTGACCCGTCGAATCACCCGTCGTGAGCGAGTGGAGCTGTCGTGAGTGCTGAGACCGTTGTACGCAGTGGCGGGCGGGGTACGTCGGTGTGGTCGCCGCGCCGGCTGTTCGGCGACCTCCTCGTCCCCCGGGTCACCTCGCTCGCGCTGTGGCTGTGGGTGGCCTTCAACCTCGCCCTGGTCGGCTGGGTGGGCATCCAGTCGCTGAAGGAGTCGGGCGAGGTCTGGCTGTCGCCGTTCGGGCTGCCGGACAGTCCGCAGTGGAGCAACTACGGCACCGCGTGGAAGGCGGCCGGGTTCTCCTCGGCGGCGCTCACCAGCACGCTGCTCACCCTGGTCGGCTCGCTGCTCATCGTGGCGCTGGCCGCCCCGGCGGCGTACGTCCTCGCCCGTTCCACGCGGCGGGTGGCGGGGCCGTTGACCGGCTATTTCGCGATGGGCATGAGCATTCCGCTCCAGACGGTCGTCATCCCGATCGTGGTCGTCAAGCTCTCGGTGAGCAGCTTCATGATCGACTGGGTGACGGGCTGGTGGGACAACCGCATCACGCTGCTGGTCTTCCAGGTGGTGCTGTCGCTGCCGTTCACCGTCTTCGTGCTGACCGGCTATCTGCGCTCGCTCCCGCAGGAGATCGAGGAGGCGGCCGAGCTGGACGGCGCGGGTCCGCTGCGCGCGTTCGTCCAGGTGGTGCTGCCGATCGCCCGCCCGGCCATGACCACGGTGCTGGTGCTCAATGTGATCGGGCTGTGGAACGAGACGCTGCTGGCCCTCCTGATCACCCCGCTGCCGGAGGAACGGACGCTGCCCGCGGCCCTGTTGAGCCTGTACGGCAGCATGCAGTACAGCTCCGACTGGGGGGCGCTGTTCGCCGGGATCACGATCCTGGTGTACCCGATGATCGTGCTGTACCTGTGGCTGGGGCGGCGGATCGTGGAGGGGATGACGGCGGGCATCGGCAAGTAGCACGGACACCCGGCCACCACGTACGTTCCGCACTGCCGCCCGCTCGGGGCGTGCGGGGAGGAGCAGGTGATGGCCGCGTCCGGAGGTTCGACCCGTCGTGCGGTGCTGGGAGCGGGGGCGGTGCTGCCGCTCGGGCTGGTGGGCTGCGGCTCCGGGAGCGGGTCCGGCGCCCCGGGCTCCCCGTCCGCGGCACCGCCATCGGCGTCCGCCACGGCCACCGAGGCGGCGGGGGCCGCCCGGCACACCGCACGGTTCGCCGCGCTGGAACGCGCGCACGGCGCGCGGCTCGGGGTGTACGCCCTGGACACCGGGAGCGGGACGGCCCTGGCCCACCGGCCCGACGACCGGTTCGCCTTCTGCTCCACCTTCAAGACGCTCGCGACGGCGGCGGTGCTGCACGCGCGTCCGCCAGCCCATCTCGACAAGCGCGTCACCTTCACCCGGGCCGAGGTCAACTCCATCTCCCCCGTCGCCGAGAAGCACATCGGCACCGGGATGACCGTCCGGGAACTCATGGACGCCGCCGTCCGCCACAGCGACGGCACCGCGGGCAACCTGCTGATGCGCGAGATCGGCGGACCCGCGGGGCTCACCTCGTACCTGCGTGGACTCGGCGACTCCGTCAGCCGGATGGACCAGTACGAGCCCGAGCTCAACAACGCCCGCCCCGGCGACCCGCGCAACACCACCACCCCGCGCGCCGCCGCCGGCCTGCACCGCGGCCTCCTGCTCGGGGACGCGCTGCCCGCCCGGCAGCGCGCCTTGCTGAAGGACTGGCTGCTGCACACCCGCACCGGGCAGCAGCGCATCCTGGCCGGCGTCCCCGCCTCCTGGACCGTCGCCCACAAGACCGGCACCGGCAACTACGGGCGGGCCAACGACATCGCCGTGCTGTGGCCGCCGAGGGCCGCCCCGCTCGTCCTGGTGGTCCTGACCGACCGGGCCGGGTACGAGGCGGAGCCGAAGGAGGCGCTGATCGCGGAGACGGCGCGGTACGTGGTCTCCGTACTCGCGGGGCGTGCCTGAGCACCCCCCCACGCGCGGGACGCGGCTGAGCGACGCACCCGAAAAAACGCACACTCAAATGTTCACTCGAACAATCTCGTGTTAGAAAGGGGGCATGGGAGTCGCCAATCGCCTTGATGTGACCCTGCGCCTCGTGCAGGGCTCGGACCGGGTCGCCGTGTCCGAGCTCGCGCACCGGCTCGGGGTGTCCGAGATGACCGTCCGCCGCGACCTGGCCGAACTGGAGCGCCAGGGCCTGGTCGAGCGGGTGCACGGCGGTGCGGTCGCCACCCGGGCGCGGGAGGACGGCGCCGGGTTCGCCGCCCGGGAGCCGTGGCAGTCCGCCACCAAGGACCGGCTGGGCAGGGCCGTCGCCGAACTGGTCGAACCCGGCTCGCGGGTGCTGCTCGACGCGGGCACGACGACCGTGCACGTCGCCGAGCACCTGGCGGCCCGGGGCCCGCTGACCGTCGCGGTGCTGAGCATCCAGGCGGCGGTGCGCCTCGCCGACCGGCCCGGCATCGAGCTGCTCGTGGTGGGCGGGCGCTCCCGCCCTGGCGAACGCTCGCTGGTGGGGCCGCTGGCGCTGCGTACCCTCGAAGCCCTCGCGTTCGACTGCTTCGTGATGTCGATCGGCGGGGTGCACGGCGAGCACGGCTGGTCGGAGTTCTCGCTCGACGACGCCGCGGTCAAACAGGCCGGGCTCGCCCAGTCGGCGCGCACGGTGGCGGTCGCGGACGCGACGAAACTCGGGGTCCGCTCCTTCAGCAGGGTCGCCGCGCCGGGCGCGGTGGACACCTTCGTGACCGACACCGCCGCCGAGGACGCGGCCACCCACCCGCACGGACCGACAACCCTCGCGGCTCTGCGGGAGGCGGGCGTGCACACGCGCCTCGTCTGACCCCCGTACCCGCCGCACCACCAGGAGTTGAGCAGACAGCCATGACCACCGCACCCCACGGCCCGCTGATGATCCTCGTCGCCGGGCCCTACAGATCCGGCACCGGCGACGACCCCGCCAAGCTGCACGCGCACGTGACCGCCATGAACGAGACCGCGCTCGCCCTCTTCCGGGCCGGCCACCTCCCGGTCACCGGCGAGGCGCTGGCGCTGCCCCTGCTGGAGACGGCCGGCAGCACCGGCCCCGGCGACGGCCTCTACGACGAGATCTTCCACCCGGTGGCGGAGCGGCTGCTGGCCCGCTGCGACGCGGTGCTGCGGATCGGCGGCCCCTCCGAGGGCGCGGACCGGATGGTCGCGCAGGCCCGCTCCCAGGGCGCGCGGGTCTTCACCGACCTCGGCGAGATCCCGGCGGCGACCACCTCATGAACCACACCGACTCCCCCGGCACCCCCGGCATCGACGTCCCCGACCGCCGCGGCCGGACCGCCCTCGACACCCACGGCCGCGACCTGACCGGCAACCCCCGGGTGCGGGTCCGGGACGTGGAGGTGCTGTCCTGCGACTGGTACGTGCTGCGCAGGACCACCTTCGACTTCCAGCACAGCGACGGGAGCTGGAGCCGCGAGCAGCGCGAGACCTACGACCGGGGCGACGGCGCGACGATCCTGCTGTACGACCCGCAGCGCGCCACCGTGCTGCTCACCCGGCAGTTCCGGCTGCCCGCGTACGTCAACGGCCACCCGGACGGCATGCTCGTCGAGACGGCCGCGGGGCTGCTGGACGGCCACGGCCCCGAGGAGGCGATCCGCCGCGAGGCCGCCGAGGAGACCGGCCACACGGTCGGCACCCCGCAGCGCGTCTTCGAGGTCTACATGAGCCCCGGCTCCGTCACCGAACGGCTGCACTTCTTCGCCGCCCCCTACGGCCGCCACACCGCCACCTCGGCGGGCGGCGGCGTGGCGGCCGAGGGCGAGGACATCACGACCCTCGAACTCCCCTTCACCGAGGCCCTGCACCGGATCAGAACGGGCGAGATCGCCGACGCGAAGACCATCATGCTGCTCCAATGGGCAGCCCTGGAAGGCCCGTTCGCCCCGCTCGGCTGACCCCGCGCGAGCGGCCCCGCGGCGGACGTCGGTTTCCGGCACGGCGGGCGTGTCTCGTTCCTGAGGCTGTGAAGCCGGTTCTTTTCGGTTTACGATCCCTCGCATGTTGATTCGCCATGTTCTGCGAATGATCATCGCCTTTGCCGTGATCCTCACCGTGGGGGTGGTCCAGGGCGGCGTGAGCGCCGCCCGGACCACGGATGCGGGGAGGGACCCGGCCGCCGCCGGACGGCAACTCCTCTTCTACAACCACGCCTACGGCGTGCTCGACCGGGCGACCGCCGACGCCATCGAGCACTCCGCCTATCTGCGCACGTTCGCCGACTTCGAGGTCCGTACGACCACGGGCTCCGGCGGGCAGGTCTGGACCGGCCGCTACCTGCTGGGCCGCGAGACCTATCTGGAACTCTTCGGGGTGGGCGACCTGCCCGGCCAGGACGGGGTGCTCGGGGCCGCCGGGATGGGGATCTCCACCGAGCGGGACGGCGACCTGGACACCGTGATCCAGCGGCTGCGCGAGTCGGGGATCAGCGACCCGCTGCTGTTCCAGCAGACCCGGGACTTCGGCGACGGGAAGCCGGTGCCGTGGTTCGACGCCGTCTTCACCACCGGCGAGTACGACGCCTTCGGCACCTGGGGCATGGAGTACCGGCCCGAGTACTTCGCCGATCCGCGCGGCAAGACGGGCCCCGCCCGCTACCCCGGCGACGTCGGCAGGGACCGCTACCTCCGCGACGACTACCGCAAGCACCTGATGCGCGACGTGACGTCGATCCGGCTCGGGGTCACCGCGCGCGACCTGGCCAACACGGTGCCGCTGTTGCGGGCGGGCGGCTTCGACGTCCGGCCGGTCAAGGGCGGCGGTGTGATCGCCAGGGGCGGCACCACGACGATCCGGCTGGACTCCGTGCCGCGCGACCGGGCGGGGCTGAAGAAGATCGTGTTCGGGCTCAACCGGGCGGTCGCGCACCGGCACGTGGAGCGGATCGGCAACTCGGACCTCGTGGTGGGACCGGGCAAGCGCGCCGTGTGGACCTTCGGCACCACGGCGGGCGCCGGCCGCTGACCCGGCGGTGATCACCCTTGACCGGTCTTCCCGCGCCTGCCTAGCCTGCCGTAAACAGCCGAAATGGTGAACGGCGTTCGGAATGTCGAACCCCGTAGGCGAGCCGCAGGAACAGGAGCCCCGGTGTCAGCAATACCCGTACCCGTCTGGAGCATCGACCCGCGAACCGGCGAGCGGCGCGAACAGGCGGCGGAGGAGGCCACCGAGGCGGCCGTCGACGCCGCGGTCCGCGCCGCCCGCACCGCCCTCGGCCCGCTCGCCGACCGGGCGGTGCGCTCCGCCTTCCTGCGCACCGCCGCCGGTCTCCTGGACGAGGCGCGGCCCGAACTGGTGGCCCTCGCGGACTCCGAGACGGCGCTCGGCACCACCCGGCTTGGCGGTGAACTCACGCGCACCTGCTACCAGTTGAGGCAGTTCGCGGACGCCGTCGACGCGGGCTCGTTCCTCGACGTCATCATCAGCCACCCGGACTCCTCGGCCACTCCCCCGGTCCCCGACCTGCGCCGCTACAAGGTGCCCCTGGGCGTCGTCGCGGTCTACGCGGCCTCCAACTTCCCCTTCGCCTTCTCCGTCGCGGGCGGCGACACCGCGAGCGCGCTCGCCGCGGGCTGCCCGGTCGTGGTCAAGGCCCACCCCGACCACCCGGCCACCTCGGAGGCCACCGTCGCGGTGCTGCGCCGGGCCGCCGCCCGGCACGGTCTGCCCGCGGGCGTCGCCGGTCTGGTCCACGGCTTCGACGCGGGTGTCACGCTGGTCGCGCATCCGCTGGTCGCGGCGGCCAGCTTCACCGGTTCGGTACGGGGCGGGCGCGCGCTCTTCGACGCCGCGGCGGCACGCCCCCGCCCGATCCCCTTCCACGGCGAACTCGGCTCGCTCAACCCGGTCGTGGTGACCGGGCCCGCCGCCACCGAACGCGCGGAGGACATCGGGACGGGGCTGGCCGCCTCGATGACGATGGGCGTCGGGCAGTTCTGTGTGAAGCCGGGGCTGGTGCTGGTTCCGGCGGACGCGGCGGGCGACCGGCTGGTGAAGGCACTCGGCCAGTCCCTGGTGGACGTCGCGCCGGGGGTCATGCTGGACCACCGGATGCGGGACGCCTTCGTCTCCGGGGTCGGCGAGCGCTCCCGGCTGCCCTCCGTCGAGACGCCCGTCGCCCCCGCCCCCGGCGACGCGCACACGGTCGCCGCGGCCCTCCTCACGGTGCCCGCGGACCGGCTCGCCGCCGAGGACGGCCCGCACGACCTGCTGCTGGAGGAGTGCTTCGGCCCGGTCACCGTCGTCGTACGGTACGAGGACCAGGCGCAGGCGGACGCGGTGCTGGGGAGGCTGCCCGGCAACCTGACCGCCACCCTGCACGTCTCCGCGCAGGAGGCGTCGTCGGGCAGCGCGGCGGACCTCCTCGCCCGGCTGGCCCCGCTGGCCGGACGGGTCCTGGTCAACTCCTGGCCCACCGGCGTCGCGGTGGCCCCCGCCCAGCACCACGGCGGCCCCTACCCGGCGACCACCTCCACCTCCACCTCGGTCGGCCTCACCGCCACCGAGCGCTGGCTGCGCCCGGTCGCGTACCAGAACACCCCGGAGGCACTGCTCCCGCCGGAACTGCGCGAGGGCAACCCGCTGGGCCTGCCCCGCACGGTGGACGGCCGCCGGGAGGGCTAGCGGACGGGAGAGCAGGGCGGCGCGTCTCCTCGGCGGCGCGTCCGCCTGGCCTCGCGGTCGAGGGCCCAGGCGTCGGCGACCGGTCCGAGGTGGCCGAGCTTGTCGGGGTTGGCCACTCCGCGCACGGCCCCGATCCGCCCGTCGACGACGTCGAGGACCAGCGTGTTGAGGACCCTGCCGTCCCGGTCGCGGAAGACCGCCCCGGGCTGCCCGTTGATCTCCCGCGTCTCGAACGTCACCCTGATGCGCCCCATCATCGGGAAGAAGGAGCCCAGCACCCGGGCCACGCCGTCCGCGCCCACCACGGCCCGGGGCAGCCGCGGGGCCTTGCCGCCGCTGTCCCCGACGAGTTGTACGTCGGCGGCCAGCAGGCTCCGCAGCCCGTCCACGTCACCGTCCCGCATCGCGTCGAAGAAGCGCGTCGCCAGCTCCTGCCGCTCCCGCCGGTCCGCCGTGAACCTCGGCCGCCCGTCCCGCATGTGCCGCCGCGCCCGTACGACGAGCTGCCGGCAGGCCGCCTCTGACCGCCCCACCGCCTCGGCCACCTCGTCGAACCCGAAGCCGAACACCTCGCGCAGCACGAACGCCGCACGCTCCAGCGGACTGAGCCGCTCCAGCAGCAGGAGCGCCGCCACCGACACGGAGTCGGCCAGCTCGGCGGCGCGTGCCGGATCCTGGTAGGGGTCGCTCAGCAGCGGCTCGGGGAACCACGGCCCGATGTACTCCTCGCGCCGCACCCGCGCCGAACGCAGCACGTCGATGGCGATCCGGGTCACCGTGGTGCACAGAAAGCCCCGGGTGGAGACGGGCCGGGTCGCCGCCGCGTCGAACCGCAGCCACGCCTCTTGCACGGCGTCCTCGGCCTCCCCCACACTGCCGAGAACGCGATAGGCGAGCGAGAACAGCAACGGCCGCAACACCTCGAACTCCTCGGCCTCGGTCACGTCGTTCCCCTCTCTCCGGGTCTCTCCCGCGGTGCGGGTACCGCCCCCACCCCTTGGGACGAGTCGGCCCGAGCCCCTGTGACACGGTCCCGGACGACGCCCACGAAAATCCGTCACCGCCGCCCCGCCGCCCCGCCGCTCCGACGCCCACCGGCCGGCCCGGCAAAAACGGTGCCCGCACAGGGGTTCGCCCCCGCCCGTTCCTGGAAGACTCGGCAGGAACGCATCTCCGGCGCAGGGGCGGGGGTGCCCGGAGCGTGGAGGCCCCCCTTGACCCTCGTGCTCTTGTCGGCCGTGCTGCTGGCGCTGCTGCTCGTCGTCACCCTGGTCAAGGCGGTCCAGGTGGTTCCCGAGGCCCACGCGGGCATCGTGGTGCGGTTCGGCAGCTATTCGCGGACCCTGCGCTCCGGCCTGCACTTCGTGGTGCCGTTCGTCGACTCCGTCCGCCACCGGATCGACCTCCGCGAGCAGGTCGTGTCGTTCCCCCCGCAGCCGACGTTCATCCGCAACGGCGTCGTCTGCACCATCGACCACTGCGTGTACTACGAGGTCACCGATCCCCGGGCCGCGACGTACGAGGTGGCCGACCACCTCCAGGCGATCGAGCAGCTCTCCCGCTCCACGCTGCGCGACATCGTCGGCGGCATGGACCTGGACCGCCTCCTGACCTCCCGTGCCGAGATCAACGCGGCGCTGCGCGGGGTCCTCCACGAGGCGGCCCTGCCGTGGGGCGTCCTGGTCCACCGCGCCGAGCTGAAGGCGGTCGAACCGCCGACCTCCGTCCAGGACTCGCTGGAGAAGCAGTTGCGTGCCGATCGCGACAAGCGGGCGTCGATCCTGCAGGCGGAGGCGATGCGGGAGAAGGCGCTGCTGGAGGCGGAGACCGAGCGGGACGTGGCGGCGATCCTGGCCCACCGGGTCGCCGCCACCGCGCCCGGCTCCGGACCGCCCGTACCGCCGTCGCCCACCCCGCCCCCACCGCGCGGGCAGGAGGGCGCGCCCCAGCCGCTGCGGGAGGACGACCCGCGCCGCGTCGACCGCTACACGCTCACCGCGAGGCTGGGCGAGGGCGGGATGGGGACGGTGTTCCTGGGCCGGTCGCCCGGTGAGCGGATGGTCGCGGTCAAGGTGGTGCACGGCCGGTTCGCGGCCGACCCGACGTTCCGGGAGCGCTTCGCCCGGGAGATCGAGGCTGCCCGGCGGGTGGGCGGATTCCACACCGCGGCCGTGGTGGACGCGGACGCCGAGGCCGAAAGCCCGTGGCTGGTCACCGAGTACATCCCGGGTCCCTCGCTGCACGACGTACTGCGACTCCACGGTGCGATGCCGCCAAGGACCCTGCACAGCATGGCACTTGGGGTCGCCGAAGCACTGGAGGGCATCCATGGCGCCGGCATCATCCACCGCGACCTCAAGCCCGGCAACATCATCGTCTCCGCCACCGGACCGCGCGTCATCGACTTCGGCATCGCCCGCGCCTTCGACAGTGCCGCGCTGACCCGCACCCACATGGTGATGGGCAGCCGGGGCTTCCTCGCACCGGAGCAGCTCGCTGGCGCGGCCACCAGCTCCGCCACTGATCTCTACGCCTACGGCATGGTGCTCTGCCACGCCGCCGGCGCGGCGCCCTCCCCGGACGACTCCGCCTGCCGCTCGCCCCTGGAACTGCTGCCGTCCACCCTCGCCCCGCTCGTCGCCCGCTGCCTGGACGCCGAGCCCGCGCGCCGTCCGACCTGCGCCGAGGTCCTGCGGGAGCTGACCGGCGAGCACGCGCCGGCGGCCGACGACTGGCTCCCGCCCGCGGTGCGCACGATGGTGGATCTGCACAACGCGCCTACCGTGCGGCCCCGTTGAGCGGGGGTCGTCCGGACGCGCCCGGTCAGGCGGGCGCGTCCAGGTCGGTCAGGAGGCGGGCCGTCTCCAGGCCGGCGGTGAGGTAGCCCTCGAACGTGGCGTTGTTCAGTGCCTGGGCGGACCGCTTGCGCCGGACGAGGCCGATCGCCTCCGCGGGCACGTGCCCCAGCTCCACGAGCGCCTGCGCCACGACGAGACCGGAACGGTTGTAGCCGGCCGAGCAGCGGACCAGGGTGACGCGCCCGGCCCGGACCGCACGGGCCACCGCTTCCGCCAACTCCTGCACGGTGGCGAGCTGTTCGGCGTTGAGCGGATCGTCCGGGATCTCCCCGACCAGGTGCTCGACGTCCGGGGAGGGCCCGTGGCCGGGTCGGGTGAACAGGCTGACGACGAGGTCGAACTCGTCGTGCACGACGGCCGGCAGCGCTTCTCCCGCCGGGCCGTCCCAGTAGTGCCCGCCCATCCACAGGCCCGGCACGATCTCGTCCCACGGTGCCCGCGGCTCCGGGCCGTTCCCCTGCTGACGGACCTTCATCTGCGGCCTCCTTCGCGCCGGAGCCGGGACGCCCCCGCGTTCCGGGTCCCGGTGCGCATCGTCCCGCGGACTTCGCCGGGCCGCAAAGGGTCGGGGGCCGGGGCGTCCGTTCCGGCACCCGGCGGGCGGTCCTGGTTCACTCCATCAGGAAGACCTGTTCGGCACGCGCCCACCACTCGCCCTCCGCCGCTTCCGGCACCCGCTCCTGGAGGGGGTCGGTCAGCTTCCACCACTCCTGGGTCGCCTCGTCCTCGGCGACTTCGGCGAGGTCGGCGGCGAGGTCCTCGCCGTGGTACTCGAAGTAGCTGAAGAGCCGGTCGCCCAGCAGGTGGATCGAGTAGTTGGCGATGTGGCTGGCCCGCAGCCGGGCGAGGACCGCCTCGGGTACCGCTTCGTGCAACTTCCGGTATTCCGCGACCTTTTCCGGCCGGACCCGGATGACCTGCGCGATCCGCTCCATGCAAGATCACCTCCAGGTCGGGAAGCTATAGGAAAAGCGGAGGATGGGAAAGGTACGCGGAGTCCGCCGGGGGTACCCGCGTGCCATGACAGCCAGTGGAGGCAACATCCCCGGTCCGGCCGACGCGAAGGAGCCGGAAGCGTGGGAGGAGCGGGACGTGCGGGAGGGGCGGCAGGAGACTGCTCCGGCGAGTCCCACGGATCTGCCCACCCGCTCCTGGTGGGCCGTCCTACGGCGGACCGGGAAGGAGTTCCTGGACGACGAACTGGCGGACCGGGCCGCCTCGCTCACCTACTACGGGGTCCTGTCCGTGTTCCCGGCGATGCTGGTGCTCGTCTCGCTGCTCGGTGTGATCGGCGAGTCGGCGACGCGGACCGTGCTCGACAACGTGCGGTCGCTGGCGCCCGGTGCCGTCAAGGACATCCTCACGCAGGCGGTGCAGCAGCTCCAGGGCAGCGGCGGTACCAGCGGGGTCGTCGCCGTGGTGGGTCTGGTGGCGGCGCTGTGGTCCGCGTCCGGGTACGTCGGCGCGTTCATCCGCACCTCGAACGCCATCTACGACATGCCCGAGGGGCGCCCGGTGTGGAAGGTGACGCCGTTGCGGGTCGGGCTGACCGTGCTGCTGATGCTGCTGCTGGCGGCCAGCGCGGTCATCGTGGTCTTCACCGGCTCGCTCGCCGAGTGGGCGGGGGAGACGATCGGGCTCGGGTCCCAGGCGGTGACGGTATGGTCGATCGCGAAGTGGCCGGTGCTGCTGTTGCTGGTGGTGCTGATGATCGCCCTGCTGTTCTGGTCGGCGCCGAACGTGCGCGGGCGCGGCTTCCGCTGGGTGAGCCCCGGCAGTGTGCTGGCCGTGCTGCTGTGGCTGGCGGCCTCCGGCGGCTTCGCGCTGTACGTGGCCAACTTCGCCTCGTACAACAAGACGTACGGCACCCTGGCCGGCGTGATCGTGTTCCTGGTGTGGCTGTGGCTGTCCAACCTGGCGGTGCTGCTGGGGCTGGAGTTCGACGCGGAGCTGGCCAGGCAGCGGGCGATCAGCGACGGACTGCCGGACGACGCCGAACCGTACGTGGAGCCGCGCGACACCCGGAAGTGGCCGGCCAGGCTGCGCGGGGCCTGGGCCAGGGGAAGGCGCAGGGGCCCGGCTCCCGACCGGACACGGGGGGCCGCGGGCTGAATCCGGACCGCGGCCCCCGCCCCGCTCAGCCCTCCGCCCCGCTCCCCTTGCGCAGGTACACCGTCCAGGTCACGCCCAGGCACAGCACGTAGTACGCGAGGAAGGCCAGGTAGGCGGCCTCGCCGGTGCCCGCCGTCAGGAAGGACTGGCGGAAGGCGATGTTCACCAGTACGCCGCCCAGCGCGCCGACCGCCCCCGCGATGCCGATCACCGCACCTGCGCGGCGGCGGGAGCGGGCCTCCGCATGAGCCGGATCCGCCCCGGCCGCCGTCTCGCGGGCGGCCTTCGTGTGGAAGATGCCGGGGATCATCTTGTACGTCGACCCGTTGCCGACGCCGCTGAGGACGAAGAGGGCGACGAAACCTGTCAGGAAGAGCGGCAGCGAGCCGGACGTCGAGGCCAGCAGGACGAGCAGCGCCCCGGCGGCCATCGCGACGAAGTTCCAGAAGGTGACGCGCGCACCGCCCCAGCGGTCGGCCATCGCCCCGCCGACCGGCCGGACGAGGGACCCGAGCAGCGGCCCGAGGAAGGTGAGGTACGCGGCGCTGACCGGTGTCGGGAAGTCCGCCCCGAACTGCACCAGCAGCACCTGTCCGAAGGCGAAGCCGAAGCCGATGAAGGAGCCGAAGGTGCCGATGTAGAGGAGCGACATCACCCAGGTGTGCGGTTCGCGGGCGGCCTCGCGCAGGGCGCCCCGGTCGTTGCGCAGGGCGGGCAGGTTGTCCATGCGCAGCGCGGCGGCGACCGCGGCGAGGACGATCAGCGGGAGGTAGACGAGCGGGACCAGCCGGGGGTGGGCGGCGCCCGCCGTGGCGAGGACGAGCAGCCCGAGCAGCTGGACGGCGGGGACGCCGAGGTTGCCGCCGCCCGCGTTGATGCCCAGGGCGCGGCCCTTGAGGTGCTGGGGGTAGAAGGCGTTGATGTTCGCCATCGAGGAGGCGAAGTTGCCGCCGCCGACACCGGCCACGGCGGCCACCCACAGGAGGGTGGAGTACGAGACGCCCGGTTCGAGGACGTACGCGGTGAGCAGGGTCGGCACGAGCAGCGCGAGCGCGCTGATCACGGTCCAGTTGCGCCCGCCGAAGACCGCGACGGCGAAGGTGTACGGGAGCCGGAGGGCGGCGCCCAGGAGGGTCGGGACGGCGGTCAGGACGAACTTGCCAGCCGGGTCGATGCCGTACTCGGGTCCGAGGAAGAGGACGAGGACGGACCACAGGCTCCAGACGGAGAAGCCGATGTGCTCGCTGAGCACGGAGAAGGCGAGGTTGCGCCGGGCGACCCTGGCGCCGGTGGCGGCCCAGAAGGCGGGGTCCTCCGGCTGCCACTGGTCGATGGCGGGACGGCGGCGGGACGGGGGGCGCAGGAGGGTGGTGGTCATGGGGTCGCCCAACGTGTCGAGGAGGGGTCGGGGGAAGGGGTGAGGCGGGTCGCCCAGGTGGGGAGGGTGGCGGGGCTGCCGTCCGGGGCCGACTCCTCGTCCAGGCAGTTGCCCGTCCGCAGGTCGAAGGCCTGCTTGTACATCGGCGAGAGGACGACGGGCACCCCGTCGCGGCTGCCGAGCAGACCGCGGGAGAGGACGTGGGCGCCGCTGAACGGGTCGCGGTTGCCGACCGCGTGCACCCTTCCCGTCCGGTCCCGGTAGAGGGCGATCTGCGCGCCGTCGACGAGGGCCGCGACGCCCCGCCCGGGGGTGAGGGAGTCGTAGGGGCAGACGGCGGTCCAGCCGGCCTCGGTCTCGACCTCGACCATGACCACGGGCGGCACGGCAGCGGTGGAGACGGCGGTGGCGGCGGCGGTGGCGGCGGCGACAGGGGTGGCGGCCGTGCTCATGCGAGGGTCCTCACTTCCAGCTTCGGTCCCGCCACCAGCGTGTCCGCTCCCGCACCCGGGTCCGCCGGACGGATCTGGTCGCGTTCCGGTACGAAGCGGATGGTCGGGTCGGGGGTGCCCGGGGCGTTGACGAAGGACACGAAGCGGGCCAGCCGCTCGGGGTCCTCCAGCGTGGCGCGCCATTCGTCCTCGTAGGAACTGACATGACGCTGCATCAGTTCGTCGAGGTCGGCGCAGATGCCGAGCGAGTCGTCGACGATCACGGCGCGCAGGTGGTCCAGCCCGCCCTCCATCCGTTCGATCCACGGCGCGGTGCGCTCCAGGCGGTCGGCAGTGCGGACGTAGAACATCAGGAACCGGTCGATGGTGCGCAGCAGCGTCTCGCGGTCGGCGTCGACGAGCAGGAGGTCGGCGTGGCGCGGGGTCGTGCCGCCGTTTCCGCCGACGTAGAGGTTCCAGCCGGCCGAGGTGGCGATGACGCCGAAGTCCTTGCTCTGTGCCTCCGCGCATTCGCGGGCGCAGCCGCTGACCGCCGACTTGAGCTTGTGCGGGGCGCGCAGGCCCCGGTAGCGGAGTTCGAGTTCGATGGCGAGGGCGACCGAGTCCTGGACTCCGTACCGGCACCAGGTCCGGCCCACGCAGGACTTGACCGTGCGCAGCGACTTTCCGTACGCGTGGCCGGACTCGAAGCCGGCATCGACCAGCCGTCGCCAGATGGCGGGGAGCTGGTCGACGGAGGCGCCGAACATGTCGATCCGCTGGCCGCCGGTGATCTTCGTGTAGAGGCCGAAGTCGCGGGCGATCTCGCCGATGGTGATGAGTCCCGCGGGGGTGACCTCGCCGCCGGGGATGCGTGGGACGACCGAGTAGGAGCCGTTGCGCTGGAGGTTGGCGAGGAAGTGGTCGTTGGTGTCCTGGAGGGCGGACTGCTCGCCGTCCAGGATGTGGCCGGACACACCGTCGCCGAGGGCGGGGCCGAGGGAGGCGAGGACCGAGCCGACGACGGGCTTGCAGATCTCGCAGCCCTCGTCGGAGGTCCGGCCGGGCCGGCCGTGCTCCGCCAGGAGCCGGGCGAAGGTGGTGATGCGCCTGACCCGTACGATCTCGTAGATCTCGGCCCGGGTGTGGCTGAAGTGCTCGCACAGGTCGGTGGTCACCTCGACGCCCTGTGCGGCGAGTTCGTCCGTCACGAGGGTGCCGAGGAGTTTCACGCAGGAGCCGCAGCCGGTGCCCGCGCGGGTGCACTTCTTCACCGCGGGCACGTCCGTGCAGCCGTTCTCGGCGACGGCGGCGCGGATCGCGCCCTTGGTGACGTTGTGGCAGGAGCAGACCACGGCCTCGTCGGGGAGCGCCACCGGCCCCGGCGCGGCACCGATCGAGGCGGGCAGCACCAGTTGCTCGGGCGGGGCGGTGAGCGGGGCTCCGCCCAGGGCGAGGGGGCGCAGCAGGTCGTAGGACTCGGTGTCGCCGACCAGGACTCCGCCGAGGAGGGCGCCGTCGGTGCCGATGACCAGCTTCTTGTAGACGCCCTCGCGGCTGTTGGCGTAGAGGACTTCGAGGGAGCCCTCGGTGGCGCCCTGTGCGTCGCCGAAGCTGGCGACGTCGACGCCGAGCAGCTTGAGCTTGGTGGAGAGGTCGGCGCCGGTGAACTCGCCCTCGCCGGAGGTGATCTGCGCGGCGACGGCCTCGGCCATGGCGTAGCCCGGCGCGACCAGTCCGTACACCCGGCCGTCGACGGCGAGCGCGCATTCGCCGATCGCCCAGACGGCGGGGTCCTCGGTGCGGCAGCGGGCGTCGACGACGATGCCGCCGCGTGCGCCGACCGGCAGCCCGCAGTCCCTGGCGAGCTGGTCGCGGGGGCGTACGCCGGCCGAGAAGACGACGAGGTCGGTGTCGAGGGTCTCGCCGTTGGAGAGCACCATGCCCCGGACCCGGCCCGCGCTGTCGGCCTCGACGGTCTGGGTGCCGGCGCCGGTGTGGACGGTGACGCCCAGTTCCTGGATCTTGTCGCGGAGCACGGCGCCGCCGCCCTCGTCGACCTGGAGGGCCATCAGGCGCGGCGCGAACTCGACGACGTGCGTGTCCAGGCCCATCGCGCGCAGGGCGCCCGCCGCCTCCAGCCCGAGCAGTCCGCCGCCGACGACCGCCCCGGTCCCGGCCCGGTCGGCGGCGGCCCGGATCGCCTCCAGGTCCTCGATGGTGCGGTAGACGAAGCAGCCCTCGGCGTCGTGGCCGGGGACCGGGGGCACGAACGGGTACGAGCCGGTGGCCAGCACCAGCGCGTCGTATCCGAAGACCTCTCCGGAGCGGGCGGTGACGGTGCGGGCGGCCCGGTCGATCCGGTCGGCGGGGTCGCCGAGCCGCAGGTCGATGCCGTACTTCTCGCCGAACCCGGGCTCCCAGAGGGAGAGTTCGTCGGCGGTGGTGCCGTCGAACCAGGAGGTGAGGTGGACCCGGTCGTAGGCCGGGCGGGGTTCCTCGGCCAGTACGGTGACCTGCCAGCCCGAGGCGCCGTCGCGTTCGGCGAACGCCTCCAGGAAGCGCTGGCCTACCATGCCGTGCCCGACGAGCACGAGGCGGCGGGTCCCGGGGGCGGCGGGCACGGTGCCCGCGGCCCCCCTGCCCCGCGTTTCCGCGCCCTGCGGCGCTTCGCCCCGCGGTTCCCGGCCCGCCGGCTCTTCGCCCGTCGGCTCTTCGCCCGTCGATTCCTTGCCCGTCGATTCCTTCACAGCACGGCTCCTTCGGTGGTGGCGGTCGGTGCGGTGGTGGCAGTGGGGGGTTCCGGCCCGGTGAGCAGGTCCAGGGGGCGGGACGGCAGCGGCTCGCCCCGCTCGTAGGTGCGGGTCAGCTCCCCGACCGCGGCGAGGTCGCCGACGAGGATCGCGCCGACGAGGCGGTCCCCGCGCATCACGAGCTTCTTGTACGAGCCGTACGTGCCCCGGGTGCCGTCGGCGAGCCGCAGCGCGTCCCCCGCGGTGTCCGCGACCTCGCCGAACGCGGCGATTTCGAGGGCTCCGGCGGTGAGCCGGGCCAGTCCGTGCACTCCGGCGCCCGTGTACACGGCGCCTGGGCGGGCCCCGGAGAGACGGGCGGCCAGCACGTCGGCCTGCGCCCAGGCGGGGCCGGTCAGCCCGTGGACGGCGCCCCGGTGTTCGGTGCAGTCGCCGACGGCGTACACCCCGGGCGCGGAGGTGGCGAGGGTGTCGTCGACGACGATGCCCCGCCGCACCTCGATCCCGGCGGCGCGGGCGAGTCCGGTGCGGGGGCGGACCCCGCAGGCGAGCACGACCAGGTCGCAGTCGAGCACGTGGCCGTTGGCCAGGGCGACCCCGGTGACGGCGGTGTCGCCGTGCAGGGCGCGGGCCCGGTTGCCGGTGTACACGGCCGCACCCATGCCTTCGAGGGCGCGGCGGACGGTGGCGCCCGCCTCCTCGTCGAGGTGACGCTCCATCAGATGCGGTGCCTGGTGCACGACTTCGACGGGGATACCGAGGGCGGCGAGCGCGCGGGCGGCGCTGACACCGAGCACCCCGCCGCCGACGACGACGGCCCGCCGGGCGCTTCGGGCCGCCTCGGCGAGGCGTACGCAGTCGGTGAGGGAGCGGAAGGCGTGCACCCCGTCCTTGAGTTCGCGCGACGGGTGGCCGGAGGGGGCGCCGGGGACGGTGCCGGGCTCCGGGCGGTGCAGCCGGCGGATCGGCGGCAGTACCGGGTTCGCCCCGGTGGCGAGGACGAGCACGTCGTAGCCGGCGCTCTCCCCCGTGCCGGTGCGCAGGGTGCGGGCCGCCGTGTCCAGGGCGACGACCTCCGTGCCCGTGAGCACGTCCGCTCCGCCGGTCGGCAGGGCGAGGGCGTCGGGCGCGTACCGGCCGTCGAGGACGCCGGCGAGCAGGGCGCGGTTGTACGGGGCGTACGGCTCGTGGCCGTACAGCGTGAACTCCACGGTGCCGGGCGGCGCCTGGGCGAGGGTCTGGCGGGCGAGGCGGGCCGCCGCCATGCCCGCCCCGGCCACGGCCACGCGTACCGGCGTCATGCCTTCTCCACCTTCACCGCGCACACCTTGAACTCCGGCATCCGCGACGTGGGGTCCAGCGCGGCGTGGGTGAGGGAGTTCGCGCGGCCCTCGCCCGCCCAGTGGAACGGCATGAACACGGTGTCCGGACGGATCGCCCCGCTGACCCGCGCGGGCGCGGTGGCCCGCCCGCGCCTGCTGGTGACGGCGAGCAGTTCGCCGTCCGCCACACCGAGCCGGGCGGCCAGCCGGGGGTGCAGTTCGACGAAGGGGCCCGGCGCGGCCCCGTTCAGCTCGGCGGTGCGCCGGGTCTGGGCACCGCTCTGGTACTGGGCGAGGACCCGCCCGGTGGTCAGGTACAGCGGATACGCGGCGTCCGGCTCCTCGGCGGCGGGCCGGTGCGACACATCGGCGAACCGGGCCCGGCCGTCGGGCGTGGCGAACCGGTCGAGGAAGAGGCGGGGGGTGCCGGGGTGGGGGGTGCGCGGGCGAGGGGTGCTGGGGTGGGAGGTGCCGGGGGCCGGGGCCGGGGCCGGAGCAGGGCCCGGGGCCGTAGCAGGGCCCGGGGCCGGAGCTGAATCCGAGGCCAGGTCCAGGTCCGGGTCTGGGGCCGGGGCCGGAGCCGGAGCCGAGGCCGGGTCTGGAGCTGGGGCCAGGGCCGGGGCCGAAGCCGGAGCCGGGATCGGGGCCGGGTCTGAATCCGAGGCCAGGTCCGGGTCCGGGGCCGGGTCCGAGTCCGAGTCCGAGGCCAGAACCGAGTCCGGGGCCGCCGGGCACGGCCAGAAGACGCCGTCCTCCGCCGCGATCCGCTCGTAGCTGATCCCCGCGTAGTCGGCCTGGCCGCCCGACGAGGCCGCGCGGAGTTCCGCGAAGACCTCCTCGGGGTCGTACGGGAAGCCCTCCTCGTGCCCGAGCCTGGCCGCGAGTTCGTGCAGGACGTACAGATCGGTGCGGACCTGGCCGGGCGGCCGTACCGCGGCCCGTCGCAGGATGACGCGGCCCTCCAGGTTGGTCATGGTGCCGGTCTCCTCCGCCCACTGGGCCGACGGGAGTACGACGTCGGCGAGTTCGGCGGTCTCGGAGAGCACCACGTCGCAGACCACCAGCGTGTCCAGGGCGCGGATGCGGGCGGTGATCCGGCGGGCGTCGGGGGCGGAGACGACCGGGTTGGAGCCCATCAGGAACAGGGCGCGCACCCCGCCCTTCGTGCCGAGCGCGTCGAGGAGTTCGTACGCGGAGACGCCGGGGCCGGGGAGGTCGGCGGGGTCGACGCCCCAGACACGGGCGACGTGCGCGCGGGCCGCCGGGTCGGTGATCGAGCGGTAGCCGGGCAACTGGTCGGCCTTCTGGCCGTGTTCGCGGCCACCTTGGCCGTTGCCCTGGCCGGTGAGGCAGCCGTAGCCGGACAGCGGGCGGCCGGCCCGGCCGGTGGCCAGGCACAGGTTGATCCACGCGCCGACCGTGTCGACGCCCTTGCTCTGCTGCTCGGGGCCGCGCGCGGTGAGCACCATGCCGGTCCCGGCGGAGACGAACAGGTCGACCGCGCGGCGCAGTTGGGCCACCGGCACCCCGGTGATCGCCTCCACCCGCTCCGGCCAGTGCGCCATCGCCGCCGCCCTGGCCGCCTCGTAGCCGCTCGTGCGGGAGGCGACGAACTCCTCGTCCACGTGGCCGCCCGCGACCACCAGGTGCAGCAGCCCCAGCGCGAGTGCCAGGTCGGTGCCCGGCACCGGCGCGAGGTGCAGGTCGGCGAGGTCGGCGGTCCTGGTGCGGCGCGGGTCGACGACGATCAGCCGGCCGCCGCCTTCCCTCAGTTCCCGCAGGTGGCGGACGGCGGGCGGCATCGTGTCGGCGAGGTTGCTGCCGACGAGGATCACGCAGCCGGTGCGCGCCACGTCGGACAGGGGGAACGGCAGCCCGCGGTCGAGGCCGAAGGCGGCCTTGTGCGCGGCGGCGGCCGACGACATGCAGAAGCGGCCGTTGTAGTCGATGTGCGCGGTGCGCAGCGCGACCCGGGCGAACTTGCCGAGCAGGTACGCCTTCTCGTTGGTGAGACCGCCGCCGCCGAACACGCCGACCGCGTCCCTGCCGTACCGGGTGGCGGTCGTACGCAGGGCCGCCGCGGCCCGGTCCAGGGCCTCCTCCCAGCCGGCCTCCCGCAGCGGGCCGCCCTTCTCGTCCCGGACGAGCGGGGTGGTGAGCCGGACGCCCGGCGCGAGGACGGCTGCGGCGCTGATGCCCTTGCCGCACAGGGCCCCCTGGCTCACCGGGAAGTCCGGGCGCTCGACGATCTCCACCGGCCGGGCGGCCTCGCCGGTGGCGCGCAGCCGCATCCCGCACTGCAGGGAGCAGTACGGGCAGTGGGTGTCGGCGGGGGCGTCGGCGGATGCGGGGGCCGGGCCGCCGGGGAGGGCCGCCGGGACCACCGGGAGCGTTGTCGGGGTCGCGTTCATGGGGCCCACCGTGCCCGCGTGCCGTTACGCGCCCGCATCCCGTGCGTTGCGCGGACGGTACGTATCGCTCACCCGGCACGGGGCGGGGTGCGAGGCGCGGGACACACGCCCGTAGCGTGCGGATGCGGCGCTCTCACCGCCGCGAGACGCGTCCGTAACAGCGGCTTAACAACGTTCGGTCAGGGTCGGCGCATGACAGCAGCACTGCCCGCCACCGAAGTTCCGCCGGAGGGCCCGCTGGTCGGCCTGACCGTGGGAGTGACCGCCGACCGCCGCCGCGACGAGCTGGAGACCCTGCTCCGCCGCCGGGGCGCGCGGGTCCTCTCCGCGCCCGCGCTGCGGATCGTGCCCCTGGACGACGACGCGCTGGTTCGGCGGGCGACCGAGGCGTGTCTGGCGGCGCCGCTGGACTTCGTGGTCGCGACCACCGGGGTCGGCTGGCGCGGCTGGATGAGCGCGGCCGAGGGGTGGGGGACGGGCGCACGGCTCGTGGCGGCCTGCCGGGAGGCGACGGTGGTCAGCCGGGGGCCGAAGGCGACCGGCGCGATCCGGGCGTCCGGGCTGCGGGAGAGCTACGCCCCCGCGTCGGAGGCCGTCGACGAGATGCTGGTCTGGCTGCTCGGCCAGGAGCTGGCGGGGCGTCGTGTCGCGGTCCAGGAACACGGGGCGGCGCTCCCGGAGTTCACGGCCGCGCTCCGGGCGCGCGGGGCGGAGGTGGTGGAGGTGCCGGTCTACCGGTGGGGTGCGGCCGCCGACCCCGAAGCGGTACGGCGGCTGGTCGAGGCAACGGTACGGGGCGAGGTGCACGCGCTGCCCTTCACCAGCGCTCCGGCGATCGAGGCGTTCCTCGGGGCGGCGGCGGAGACGGGCCGCCGGGACGAGCTGCTGGACGCGCTCCGTACGCACGTCCTGGCGGCCTGCATAGGGCCGGTGTGCGCACGCCCGCTGCTCGCTGCCGACGTGCCGTGCGTGTGGCCGGAGCGCGGGCGGCTCGGTTCGCTGGTCCGCACCCTCGACCAGGAGCTGCCCGCCAGGCACCGCCGTACGGTGCCCTTCGGGGGCGGCAGTCTGACGCTCCAGGGCACGGCCGTCTCCGGCAGCTCCGGCACCGTCCACCTCACCCCGCTCCCGGCGGCGATCCTGCGCGCGCTGGCGGAGCGCCCCGGCACCGTGCTGAGCAGGGCCGAACTCCTGCGCAGGGCCTGGGCCCCGGACCCCGACGCGCCGCGCCCGAGCGACGCGCACACGGTGGAGGCGGCGGTCGCCCGGCTGCGCACCGCCCTCGGGCCGTACTCCGCGCTGGTCCGCACGGTGACCAAGCGCGGCTACCGCCTGGCGGTGGACCCCCGGTGACCGCGCCCCCGGCCCGCCCCCTGCTCGCCGTCGCCCACGGCACCCGCGACCCGGCCGGTACCGCCACCACCGAGGCGCTGGTCGACCTGGTGCGGGAGTTTCGGCCGGGGCTTACGGTGCGGCTGGCGTACGTCGACGTGGCACGGCCGAGCCTCGCGGAGGTGCTCGCCGGGCTCTGCGGCGAGGTGGTCCTCGTACCGCTGCTGCTGGGCACGGGGTTCCACATCAAGGTCGACATTCCCGCGGCCCTGGCGGACGCCCCGCAGGTCAGGGCCAGGGTGGCGGGTGCGCTGGGCCCCGACCCGCTGCTCGCTCACGCGCTCGCGGACCGGCTGGCCCAGTGCCGGGCCCCCGCCTCGGGGCCCGTCGTGCTGGCCTCGGCCGGCTCCTCGGACCCGAGGTCGCAGGAGGACACGGCCACGATGGCCGCGCTGCTGGGCGCTCATCTGGGCCGCCCCACGGTCCCGTCGTACCTGTGCGGGGGCTCGCCCACTCCGGCGGAGGCGGTGGCGGCGCTGCGTGCGGAGGGCCACCGGGAGGTGACGGTGTCGACCTATCTGATGACCCCGGGCCACTTCGCCCGCCGGGCGGCAACGGCCGCAAGTACGGCCCCAGGGACCGGAGCTCCGTCCCCGGGGACCGGGGGTGGGCCCGTTCCGTCCCTCGAAAACACCAGGCCAGCGACCGGCGCGGGACCCGGAGGGACTGAAGGGACTGAATCCCAAGTATTCGCAAAGTCCGCCGCCGCACCCCCACTCGGCGCGCACGAGGCAGTGGCCCGACTCGTCCTGACCCGCTACGACGAGGCCAACGCCGCGCCCATTATGCGCCCTTCATCCCTTTCGTGAGGCTACCCGGGCCGGTCCGACCAGGGCCGGACCCTGCCCACGAGGTACGTTTCGCACGATCCGAACGGCTCGTGGCCCGCGCACGGAGCGTCCGGTTTCCGACCGGCCGTGCACGGACCCTCCGGCCCCCGCAGCGCGGCGAGGACTCCTTCGCATATCTCCCGGTGCGTGAGCCACCGCGTGCCGCCGGCACCGGAGCCGGCGCCCGGTCCGGACCGGTCCCGGTCGGTGAAGCCGAGGACCACCCTGCGGTAGGGGCGGTTCCGGAAGGGCTCCGGGGTTTCGGGGGCGGGCCCCGCCGGGTCCGCCGCCGCGCTGCCGACCACTTCCACGACGCGCGCGTCGGCCGCGAGCACCCCGGCCACCGCCCGGTGCACGTCCGGCCGGTGCGGCGTGCGCACCCACAGGACGGCGAGCCCGAAGGGCCCGGTCGGCCGTGCCGCTCCGCGCAGCGCGTCGCGCAACTCCCGGGCGCCGGACGTGTAGTCGGCCGCGACCGGCACCACGCGTCCCGGTCCCGTGCAGGACTCGGCGAGGGCCGTGAGGGTCCGGTGGTCGCGGGCCAGGACGGCCGTCGTGCGGCCGTGGGCGGTCAGGTGCCTGACGACGCCCGCGAGCATCCCGGTGCCGCCGATCACGAGCGCCGGTCTCACGGCCTGGGGGTCGGGCCGAGGTGTTCCACGGGGTGCGGGCCCCTCCGAGCCGACCCCGTACCCGGCGAACCGCCCGCCCCCGTACCGCATGCTGTCCCTGCCCGGCAGGCCCATGCCCGTCCCGCCTCTCACTTCGCCGGTCGGTCGCCCCCGCTTCCGGCGGCGATGGTACGCCCGGAACCGTCCGATCCGGCCAGCACCAGGGCCGCCGCGTCGTCGGAGAGCCGCCCGCCGGTGTGGTGGGCGAGGCCGGTCAGTACGGCGTCCCTGACCGCGGTCGGGCAGGCGCCCAGGCCCCGGGCGCGCAGGGTGCCTGCCGGGTCGTAGAACGCCCTCGCCGCGTCCCGCGCCTCCGTCACCCCGTCGGTGACGGCGAGCAGCGACGCGCTCGGCGCGAGGGTGTGGGGGACCGTGGCGAGCGGTTCGGTGAGGAGGTGGTCGAAGAGGCCGAGCAGCGCACCGGGCGGCAGCGCGAGTTCCGTGGCGCCGTCGGCGTCCACCTGCCAGGGCGGTACGTGGCCGCAGTTGACCAGCCGAAGCCGCCCGCCGGGGTGCGCCTCCACGATGAGCGCGGTGGCGAACCGGTGGTCCCCGGTGGCCCGCTGGCGGCGGGCGAGCGAACGGTCCATCCAGCGGGCCACGTCCGCCGGGTCCTCCTCGCGTTCGGCGGCCTCGCGGAACGCACCGAGCAGGGTCACGGTCGCGTCGACCGTCGTGAGCCCCTTGCCCGACACGTCGCCCAGGACGATGCGCAGTCCGTACGGGGTCTCCAGCGCCTCGTAGAAGTCGCCGCCGACCCGGGCGTCGTGCTCGGCCGCCTGGTAGAAGCCGGACACCCGGTAGCCGCCGATCTGCGGCGGTATGGGCCGCAGCACCGCCCGCTGGACGCCGCCCGCGAGCGACCGCATGCGCCGGATGCGTTCCTCGCCGCGCTGTCTGGCCATGCAGCCCAGGGCGCTGGCACAGGTGATGCCGATCATGGCGATGCCGGTGGTCAGCGGACTGGCGTCCTCCGGGGGCGGTGGTTCGATCCACCGGAAGGCCAGTTGGGAGAGCCAGGCCAGCGCCCCGGAGAGGACCACCGCACGCCAGCCGTGCGCGAGCGCGGCGAGCGGGGGGACGGCGGCCAGGACCGGGCTGAGGCGGATGCAGTGGCCGGTCAGGACCTCGGCGACGAGGGCCAGCAGCCAGACCGTCCAGGGCAGCAGGTACAGCAGGGGTGACCGCGGCACTCCGGGCTGTTCGCCCGGGTGGGCGAACAGTGGACTGGAGAAGCGTGAAGGCATGTCACAAGTCCTGGAGCAGCTGGCCGACGGTCGGGAATTCCATGCTGTCCGTCCGGGGCCGGGGAAGAACGGGCCTTTGGTCTCCACGGGCACGGACCTTGGGCCCGCGCCGGGGATCCACAGGTCCCCCGGCAGCGGGCCCTCCGGCCGCAGCTCCCCCGGCAACGGGCCCGCCCGCCGCAGGCCCTCCGCCCGCGGCCTTCCGACCGCAGTCCCTCCGGTCCCGGAGCGTCCGGCCTGCTGGACCGTCCGGCCCCAGACCGTCCGGCCTGCCAGACCGCCCGGTCCCAGGCCGCCCGGTCCCAGGCCGCCCGGTCCCAGGCCGCCCGGCCCCGGGCCATCCGGGCCCCGGCCTCCACCGCTGGTCAAACCGGCCGCCGCGCACGCACGTTCACATCGGGTACGACCTCAGCCGTACCGCGCCCCCGGGCCAGTCCGTGCCGTCGTGCAGCGGGTGCCACATCGTGCGCAGCGGCATGATTACCGGGCCCTGGGGCTGTTCGACGCGGACCTCGCCGACGACGGGCCGCCAGCCGAGCTTCTCGTACAGCGGGACGAGCGGCGGACGGCAGAAGAGCAGGGCCCGCTCGGGTCCCAGCGTCCGCGCGTGCTCCAGGGCCGCGCCGACCACCCGCCGGGCCAGCCCCCGCCCCCGTACGTCGGGCGCGACGGCCACCCCGCCCACGCCCACCGCCTCGGTGTCCCTGTCACCGATCGACAGCGGGATCCGCAGCAGTCCGGCGTGGGCGACGAGCCGGCCGTCGGGCCGTACGAGTCCGAAGTGCTCCTCCTTGGGCAGCCAGGTCAGCCCGGTGTCCGCGACGCCGAAGGGGTCGGGGGCGTCGCCGAGTATCCGTGTCTGGTCGGTCCGGTCGTAGCCGGAGAGCCGCACCGCGGCCAAGTGATCGCTCATGCGGACATGATCGCGCGGTCGTCCACCGCGCAGGACGGTGCCCCGACGGTGGGCGGACAGCACCCCGGAGGCACTCGGCGGGTGCCCGAACAGCCCCCGGCCGATGCCCGGACGGTGCCCGCGACGACGCGTCCGGCAATCAGAGGGCGCGTCAATAAACCCTTCCCGCCCTCCCCCCTTCCGGCACCGGAAATTTCGCCGAGTCAATTCCCATGAACAGGAAAAGAAGTCGCACCAAGCCTTGATCAACGGTCGCGTTGATCATATGTTCAGCAACCGTTCAGCGATTCGCGGAACATTCATACGGCCACCAGCGCACCGCCCTCACAAAGGGCACCGGTGTGCCCAATTACGCCCCATATAAAGGGGAGACAGGGAGCAGAAAATGAAGGTTCTGTTTGCCATCCGGAATGCCATGACCCCGCAGAAGAGCCTCAAGGCGAGCGCCTGGTACATCTGGTACTAGGACGTCCGCGGGCCCGCCTCCGGAACGCTCCGGGGCGGGCCCGCACCCCCTCCGCGCACCCCCAAGGCCCCGGCTTCGCCCGCCGGACCGCGCCCGCCGCCCGCGGGACGCCGGCTCTCTCGGAGACCTCCACCATGACGCAGCCTTCACGCCCGCAACTCCCGCAACACCCCGGCCCCGGCTCCGGCTCCGGCGGCGCCGCCCCGCACCCCGCCACCCTGCGGACCACCCTGTTCGCACCGCGGCTGGCCGCGCTGCTGCGGGAGCACCGGGGCAAGGAGGTGTTCCGGCTGGAGCCCGACACCATCGGGGTCGCCGGGCACGAACTCGCCGACCGGATCCTGTCCGCCCGCAAGGCGACCGAGACCGAACGGCCCACCTTCAAGCCGCTCCAGGGGCGTTCGATCGCGCCGGCCGAGGCGGCTTCGGTGATGCGGACCGTCGGGCGCGACGTACGCCAGGGACTGAAGAAGCCGTTGCCCGGAAATGTGGACCTCTCCGGTCCGTGGCCGATTACCGGCCACAAGTTCCTGCGGGATCTGATTCTGGGGAACGACCCCTATCGGCTGCGTATTCTGATGAGCCGAAATCTTGAATTGACGACGAAACTCACCTGGTCGGTGATAGCCGCGGGCGCGGCCTTCCCGCGCCCGTTCGCACCGCGGCCGGGAACCGAACTGACCGCCCTCGCACGTATGGTGACCGAAGCCGACGGTTACCACAACCGCCGCTATGCGATGGGCATGTACCGCAGGGCCGCCGCCCCGGTCTGCTTCACCGTCTCGACGCTGGTGGCCAACGCGCTGTGGCTGGGCTCGCCGTTCGACGAGGCAACGTCGAACCGCAACATCCTGTACGAGGCGATGCGGCTGCTGCCCCCCTCGTGGAACATGCTGCGCAACGCGTCCCCGGAGTACCCCGGCTTCGACCCGGCCATCGGCCCCGGCGACGACATCCTCGTACTGCCGCTGCTCTCGCACCGGGACCCGGCGCTGTGGGAGGACCCGGACGAGTTCCGCCCCGAGCGCTGGGACACGCTCGACCCGGACACCGCCCCCGGGTTCCTGGGGTTCGGCCACGGCTCGGAGCGCTGCTGGGGCCGGCACGCGGTGATGCCGCTCGCCGAACTGCTGCTGGACCTGCTGCGCAGCGAAGGGCTGACCGTGAGCCCGGACCAGCGGTCGGCGAAGGTCCCGCTGGCCGGGCTGCTCGGGGTGGACGAGGTGCGCGTCGTCAGGGAGCGGCGTGCCGCCTGAGGAAACGGACGGCTGCGCTCCGGTCGGGGACGGTTTCTTCGCCGACCAGCACGCGCACTACCGGCGCTGGCGGGAGAGCGGCGGCGGTGTGCACAAGGTCCGCTTTCCCGGTGACGCCGCGCTGGAGGGGTGGCTGATCACCGGGCACGCCGACTGCCGGGCCGCGCTCGCCGACCCCCGGCTGCGCAAGGACGCCGCCACCGAACGGTTCGCCGCGCACCTGGGGCTCACCGGCGGCGGCCCCGGCCGCGGGCTCACCGCGCACATGCTCAACTCGGACCCGCCCCGGCACACCCGGCTGCGCAGGCTCGTGCAGGGGGCGTTCACCGCCCGCCGCACCGCCGCCTTGCGGCCCTTGGTCGAGGCACGCGTGACGGCGCTGCTGGACGGGTGGGACGCGGCGGGGGCCGAGGAGGTGGAGCTGATCGGGGAGCTGGCCCTGCCACTGCCGCTGGCGGTCGTCCTCGATCTTCTCGGCGCACCCGGCTCCGCACGGCACGTACGCGTCCGCGGCAACACCCGGAGCCCCGAAGAAAACCACGAGCCCAATGGAACCAACAAGACCGACGGAACCAGCGGGACCAACGGCACCGACGCCGAAATCTCCGTCCGCACCGCCGAATCCCTCCTCGCCCATCTGCGCGCACTCGTCGAGGAAAAGCGGGAGCACCCCGCCGACGACCTCCTGTCCGCTCTGCTCGCCGCACGCGACGACGGGGAACGCCTCTCCGGCGAGGAGGTCACCTCCATGGCGTTCCTGCTGGTGGTGGCCGGTCACCAGACCACCGTCAACCTCATCGCCAACGGCTTCCACGCCCTCCTCCAGCACCCCGCCCAGCTCGCCGCGCTGCGCGCCGATCCGTCACTGGTGCACGGCGCGGTCGAGGAGGTGCTGCGCCACGAGAGCCCGTCCGGCATCGCGTCGCTGCGGTACACGGCCGAGCCCGTAGAGATCGCGGGCACCACGATCCCGGCGGGCGAGTTCGTCCAGATCGGCCTGCTCGCGGCCAACCGCGACCCGGCCGTCTTCGACGACCCCGACCGCTTCGACATCACCCGCGACGCCTCCCGCCACCTGGCGTTCGGCCACGGCATCCACCACTGCCTCGGCGCCCCGCTGGCCCGGCTCCAGGCGGAGATCGCCTTCACGCACGTACTGCGCCGCTACCCGGAACTGCGCCCGGCCGAGCGGTACGGAGCGGGACCGGCCGACGGCAGCCCGTGGCAGCCCAACGCCCGCCACCGGGGCCTGCGCACGCTACCGGTCCGACTGCGCCGCCGGCCGGACACCCCGGCAGCGCCCTCCCCGGCGAGTCAGTCCCCGGCCGTCTCCGCCGACACCCACTCCAGATAGGCCGCACTGCCGTCCGTGACGGGTACGACGACCACCTCCGGCGTGTCGTAGTCGTGCAACTCCCCGACACGCGCCGCGAGCCGGGCCACCAGGTCACCACGCGTCTTGAAGTCGACACGCCACTCCTGCCCCCGCACGACCGCCCCCTCCCAGCGGTACACGGAGGACACCGGACAGATCTGCGCACAGGCGGCCAACCGCTCCCCGACGACGGCGTCGGCGAGAGCCCCGGCCTTCTCCTCGGTGTCGGTGGTCGTGGTCAGCACGGCGTACGCGGGAGTCGTCGTCATGGCGCGAGGGTACGCACACGGCGGCCCGCGCACACGGGTGCGGGCACGCGTGGAGGTGCTGGCCCCGTGGCCCGGCTGGAGAGGGGGGGGGGAAGACGCACGCAGCTCGGCAGTCCCCTCCGGCTGACCAGTGACTTTGTCGGATATTCCCTGGCGGCGGTGTCCGAACTGCGGGTAGAAAGAGGCTCCATGAGCACCTCTGCCTCCGCCGCGGGCATCGCCCCGGCGCCCTCTCCCCAGGACTTCGTGCGCACCACCCTCGAACTCGACGAGGTGGTGCTGCGGCCGTGGAGCCGGGACGACATCGACGAGCCGACCACGCTGGACGCTCTGGTGGCCGCCGCCAACGATCCGCAGATAGCCCTGTGGAACCCCCTCCCGGCCGCCGACCGGGACGCCGCAGCGAAGTGGCTGGAGGTCCGTGAGAACGCCTGGGACGCCGGGAACGTCGCCACCTTCGCCATCGTGGAGAACACCCGGCTGACCGCCACCACGGACACCGTGCCCGGTCTGCTGGGCGCCCTCACCGTCCGCTGGACCGACCGGGCGGACGGCCTGGCGATGATCGGCTACTGGCTGCTGCCCGCCGCGCGCGGCTGGGGTCTGGCGACCAGGGCGACCATCGCGGCTGCCGACTGGGCGTTCGCCACGGCGGGCGTGCGCCGCCTCGAACTCGCCCACGCCGTCGAGAACGAGGCCTCCTGCCGGGTCGCCGCCCGCTCCGGCTTCCCCGCCGAGGGCGTCCTGCGCGCCTCGTACCGCTTCGGCGACGGCGCGTACCACGACGAGCACCTGCACGCCCGGCTGGCCACCGACCCGGCCCCGGAACCGGCGGGCGGGCGCGGCTGAGGAAGGATCTGTTCCCATGGCACCGCGCAACCCCACCTTCCGCGACGTCGACGGCGAGCGCGTCCCCGGCACCTGGCGGCACGCGTTCATCAGGAACGGCGGCCACCACCTGACCGACCTGGTGATCTACGCCGACGGTCTGATCGACTGCTGGGGACTGGTGACGCTGGAGGAGTTCGACGAGAAGCTGCGCTCGGGGTGGGTGGCCACCGAACTGCCGGAGGGCGGCGAGGCGTCCGTGTACGGGATCGGCTCCTGGACGTTCACCGGGGTCCGCTCGTACACGACGCGGGAGGACCTGCTCGGCGAGGTGCGCGACGAGATCGAGCGCCTGAACGGCCGCCCCACCTCCACCGACCGCTGCCTGGCCGCCGCCGACTCCTTCCTGGCCGACCCCACGGAGGCCAACCGGGCCCTGCTGCGTACCGCGTACCTGGAGATGCCGGAGACCGTACGGGTCTTCGCGCTCGGGGACATGGACGCCAGGGACGTACCGCTGCGGGTGCTGGCCGCGGGCCCCGGCGGCACGTTCCACCGGTGGGACGAGCCGGTCGACGAGGACGAGTACGCCGACGCCGTCGCGTACTTCGCCGAGCGGGACCACTGGCGCGGGGTGGCCGAGCGCCGCCGGGAGGCGGACGGACCGCGGGAGCCGCGCTCGCCCACCGTCCCCCTGGACCCCCATTTCGGCGTCTTCCGCCCGCAGGCGGAGGCCGGTACGACGGCCCTGCGCAACGAGTACCCGGCTCCGGTGCTGCTCGACGGCGTCACGTATCCGACCGTGGGGCACGGCTACTGGGCGCTGTCGACCGACGACCCCGCCCGCCGGGACCTGATCCGCGGCGCCGGAACCCTGCGCGCGGCGCGCGAACTCGCCGAGGAGTCCCCGCGCCGCCCGCACTGGGCGGATCTGCGGCTGACCGTGATGTCCCGGCTGCTGCGCGCGAAGTTCGCCCAGCACCCGGCGCTTGCCGAGGAGCTGCTGCGCACCGGGGACGCCCCGCTGCACTACGGCGACCTGGACTCCCCCCGCTTCTGGGGGCGCGGCGGCGCGACGGGACGCAACTGGACGGGCCGGCTCCTGGAACTCGTACGGTCGGAGCTGCGGGCGGAGCGGGCGGGGCTCTGAGCGGGGCGGGGCGCTTTCGCGGCTCAGGCGGCCGACCGCTCGCCCTCCGGCCGCCGGCGGGCCGAGGTGTCGTCGAGTGCCGGGTGCCGCCACACGCCGTCCGGGTGGTACAGGTTGGTGCCGGGCGGCACGATCTCGTCGATCCGGTCGAGGGTCGCGTCGTCGAGCACCAGCGAGGCACCCTTGAGGAGGCCGTCCAACTGGTCCTCGGTGCGCGGGCCGATGATCACCGAGGTGACCGCCGGGTGGGCGAGCGGGAAGGCGACGGCCAGCTCCGGCAGCGTACGGCCGAGCCCCTCCGCTACCTCCGCGAGCCGGTCGGCGACGTCGAGCTTGACCTGGTTCTCCGGGATCGCGGGGTCGAACCGCTTCGGGTGGAGCCGGGCCCGGCCGCCGTCCAGGTCCACCGGGCGGCCCTTGCGGTACCTCCCCGACAGGAACCCGGAGGCCAGCGGGCTCCAGGTCAGCACGCCCATGCCGTAACGCGCCGCGACCGGCAGCACGTTGCTCTCGATGCCGCGGGCGAGCAGCGAGTACGGCGGCTGCTCGGTGCGGAAGCGCGGCAGTGCGCGGCGGTCCGCGGCGTGGTGGGCCTCGACCAGGTACTCGGCGGGGAAGGTCGAGCAGCCGAACGCCCGGATCTTCCCCTCCCTGCGCAGGTCGGCCAGCGCGTCGAGGGTCTCCTCGATGTCGGTGGTGTCGTCGGGCCGGTGCACCTGGTACAGGTCGATCCGGTCGGTCTGGAGCCGCCGCAGACTGTCCTCGACGGCCTGCACGATCCAGCGCCGCGAGTTGCCGCCCCGGTTGCGCCCCTCCCCCATCGGGAAGTGGAACTTGCTGGCGAGCACGGTGCCGTCGCGCCGCGCACCCCGCAGGGCCTTCCCCACGACCACCTCGGACTCGCCCGCCGAGTACATGTCGGCGGTGTCCACGAAGTTGATGCCCGCGTCGAGCGCCCGGTGGATGGTCCGTACGCAGTCGTCGTGATCGGGATTGCCCACCGAGCCGAACATCATGGTGCCGAGACAGTAGGCACTGACTTCGATCCCGGTGCCGCCGAGCGTGCGGTAACGCATGGTGGGGTCCCCCTGTTTCGTCCGATTCCGTGCTGGCTGCGCACTCTAGGAGTTGGAGTGGACTTGAGGTCAAGTCCCGTGGCGCGGCTCCGGGTTGGCGGTCGCGAGGGCTGCCGCGTAGCCGTCGCGGACCTCGATGTCGGTGAGGAGCCAGCCGGGGATGTCGCCCGGTCGCGGGCCGGCGCCGACGTAGGTGGCGTCCAGGGGTACGGCGAGGCCGGTTCCGGTGCCCTTGAGGTAGGCCTCCTTGCGGCACCAGCAGCGGCCGAACGCGGTGAGCCTGGCGGCGTCGTCCGTGGCCAGGGCGGCGAGTTCGGCGCGTTCGCGGGGATTCAGGACGCCGGAGACCTCGTCCGCCTGGCCGGTGTCGGTGAGGAGTTCGACGTCCACGCCGACGGCGGTCGGGGCGAACGCGAGGAGCACCAGGTCGCCGCTGTGCGAGAGGGAGAAGTGGAGGTCGGCGCCGGGAACGCAGGGGCGGCCGTGCGGTTCGGGGCAGAGCGGGCAGGGCTCGCGGCCCAGGACGATGTCGCCGGGCGCCCGGCCGAGGTAGGCGCCGAGCAGGTGGCGCAGGCCGATGTGGGCGGCGGCGTAGCGGGCCTTGTCGACGTCCCTGCGGAAGTCGGTGTGCCGTTGGCGTTCGGTGGCGTCCAGCAGGTCGAGGGAGCCGTCGGCCGTGCCGTCGCCGTACTCGGCGATGCTCAGCTGCCAGACGTCCGCGCCCGCTCCGGGGAGCACGAGGGCGCCCTCGAAGGGGCCGGGGCGCAGCGTGCGCGGCACGGCGGGGGGCCTCATCGCCCCGGGGCCGTCCTCCTCCTGCTGCGCTGGGCGGGCTCGCGGAGGTACGGACGACATCGGGCGGGGCCTTCCTGATGGGTTCGGGTGGGCTGGGGCCGGTGCTGAGGCGGTGGTTCGTAAGGGCTGAAGGGACACTTTAAGGCTTGCGGAAGGGTGGGTTCGGAGCGGCTCCCCGGCCCCGTCGGCCGCCGCTCCCCGCGAGTGGCCCGCCCGCCCGTCAGGCCTTCCGCTTCGGGCGCGGCGGTGGCCCGTACAGCCGGTGCACGGCGTTGCGGACGGCGACCCGGCCGGCTTCGCGGAAGGAGCGGTCCCGGGAGTCCACCTCGTGGATACGGATGCCGCGTACGACGACGGCCACCGCCACCCGTACGCCGCGCGCGGCGCCGACGGCCGCGAGTTCCTCGCGCAGTCCTGTCTCCAGGGCGGCCAGGTACCCGGGCACCGTCCCGGGGTCGTCCGGCAGCCGGGCGTCCGCCGCGATCTCGAAGGCCACGCCGTCCTCCCACGGCTCGAAGTCCACCGTGACGGAGGCGAAGTCGCAGGGGCAGCCGGCCTGGCGGGCGTATGTCGCCCGGAGGTCCCGGACGGGGTCCGGCGGGAACGGTCCTGGCGGGGGCGGGCCTGACGGGGGCGGGCCTGACGGAAAAGGGCCCGGCGGGAGAGGGTGCGTCGCGTCCGCGTTCGCCGTGGCGTCCCCCGTCACAGCCATTCCGGCCGGTCGGTGCCCCAACTGCTCACGGACCGGCTCCAGTTGCCCGGCGAGCCCGAGTAGCTCACGGGCGGGAGGGCGTGGGTGAGGGTGCCGTACGGGGATTCGGCGGTGGTCAGCCAGCGGTCGGGGGTGTCGCTCCCGGAGGGCCGGTCCGCGGTGGCCGGGTGCGGGTCGGTCGTGTCCCCGTCCGGGCGCAGGCCGTGCATGAGCCAGGACGCGGTGCCGGCGAGCGAATACTTCAAGTGGGTTCCTCCGCCGTCCGCCTGACGCTCCGTCAGGGCGCGCAGTACGCCGCCGGCCACGAGGTAGCCCGTACCGTGGTCCAGGGCCTGCGCGGGCAGCGCGCCCGGCCTCCCCTCCGGGCCCTCGCCCTCGATCGAGGCGATTCCGGTACCCACCTGGACGAGGCTGTCGAAGCCGCGCCGTCCCGCCCACGGCCCGTTCCAGCCCCAGGCGCACAGCTGGGCCACGATCAGGCCGGGACGGCGCTCCATGAGCGCCTCGGGGGCCAGACCGAGGCGGTCCAGGGCCCCGGGGCGGTATCCGGACAGGACGACGTCCGCGGAGGCCAGCAGTCGCTCGAAGGTCGCGCTGTCACCGGGCGTGCCGAGGTCGAGGAGGGTCGAGCGCTTGCCCATGCCCGTGTCGGTGTGGGTGTCGGCGTCCTCGCGGAGGCCGGGCGAGTCGATGCGGAGCACATCGGCGCCGAGCAGGGCGAGCGTGCGTGCCGCGACCGGTCCGGCGAGCACCCGCGTCAGGTCCAGGACCCGTACGCCCGCCGCCGGGAGCGCGGCGTCGGGGAGGCGGGGTCCTCGGGCGGCGGATGCGGGACGGTGGCGCTCGACGAGCGGGAGCGCGGGTACCGGGCCGCCGGGGCCGCTGGGGCCGCCGGGGCCTTCCGGTGCGGGTGCCGCACTGCCGGTGCGGTCCGGTGCGGGTGCCGGACGGCCCGTGCGGTCCGGTCGGTCCGTGTGGCCTGTGCGGTCCGGCGCAGGTGCCAGGGCTACCGCCAGGCCGCCGGCCGCGTACACCGCTTCCTGCACCTGGTGTGCCGTACGCGATTTCAGTTCGGTGGCGAGCGCCTCGGCCTGTGCGTGGTCGTCACGGGTCCCGTCGTCCGGGATGCCGAGGGCGGCGAGCAGGCGGGCGCGGTGGTGGGGGTAGTTGGCGTGTGTGCGCACCCAGCTGTCGGCGGTGCGCCAGAAGCCGGACAGCGGGGCGAAGTTGGTCGGTGCGCGGCCGTCGATGCGCAGGACGCGTTCGCTGTGGAAGGCGGTGGCGACGGCTCCCTCGGAGACCCGTACGGCGGGCACGTCCGGGGCCGCGCCGCGTGCCGCCGCGAGTTCGGCGGCGGCCAGGGAGCAGGCACCGACCGTGGCCCGCGCCAGTTCCCGTACCGGCAGCCGGGCCGGGAGCACGTCGCCCGCGTCCCGCGCGTACGACACCTTCGTCACCAGGTCGGGCCGGCCGCCGAGGGCCGCCCAGGCATGGGCCGTCGCGGTGTCGGCCCCGGGGCCGGGGTGGTCCCGGTCGTCGCCGCGCTCGTCCCTGGTCCCGCCGTCGCTGTACGTCATGTCGCCAGCATGCAGCACCGACGGCGCCCCGGAGCGAAGGTGTGAGCCAGCTATCACGCGGCGTGCGCGGGCGGTGCGTCAGGCGAAGGTCACCGCCGGATACGCCAGCAGCATCCAGGCGCCGAAGCCGAGCTTCAGCAGCGCGTCGGTCACGCCCAGCGCGCGGACCGGAACCCTCTTGGCCGCGTACAGCCCGATCAGTGCGTTGGCCGAGGTGGCGACGCCAAGGAGGGTCATCAACGGGCCGTGGGCCAGGCCCATGAGCAGGAAGTGCAGACCCACCACGAACAGGATGCTCAGGATGAGCGTCCGTTCGTCCTGCTGCTGCTTCTGGTAGCGGGTGACGACCAGATAGATCAGGCCCATTTCGAGAACGAAGGAACCTGCCAGGCCCGCGATCTGCACGAAGGAGGGCGAGCCGAGCGACGGGAGCAGTGCGCTCAGCCCGCTCGCGACGAATCCGGCCACACCGCCGCCGATGGCGAAGGGCACCCACCGGCGCTGGAATATCCAGCCGAGCAGGAAGCCGAGGCCGACGCAGAGCAGGAAGAGGCCGCCGCCGCGGATGAGGGGGTACGGGTGCGGGGGGCCGGGCGCGGCCTCGGCGAGGGAGACGAGGGGGGTGAGGGAAGCGAGGGAGGTGTGGAGCGCGGAGGCGGTCATGGGGTCAACTCAATCTGCTGGGGTGCGGGTTCGGCGAAGGGGGTATCGGGGCACCGTCGGCCGGTGTGCGCGCGGGACGCGGGAGGGGCGGTGCCCCGGCCCGTCAGCCGGTGCGCAGGACGCGGAAGGTGCCCGGGTCCGCCGGGTCGCGGTCGGTGACCTGGATGGGAGTCCCGGTCCACTGCCACACGTCGATGCCCGGTGTCCGGGAGAACCGGATCGGCCCGCGCGTGCCCTCCACCGCGATGCGCGGCCAGCCCGCGGCGATCTCCGCACGGTCCGTGCCGTACGCGCGCAGGGCCGCGGCGAGCACGGTGACCGTGTCGTGGCCCTCGAACGCGACGAAGGAGGGCTCTTCGCCCAGCCGCTCGCGGAGGGCCGCCCCGACGCGGGCGCCGAGCGGCGTCGGGTGCTCGGGCAGGTAGCGCAGGAACGGGATCGCGGTGCCCGCGGCGCCCAGCAGCTCTCCCCATCCCGGGAGTTCCGGCTGCCCGGCGGGAGCGCCCAGCAGGAGCCCGGCGAGGCGCTCGTCCTTGCGGACCGCCTCGACGATCGGCACCGCCGGTTCCGGGTGGCCCACCAGCAGGAGGAGAGCGGTCGCGCCGTGTTCGGCGAGGGCGTCGCACAGCGCCGCGGGGTCGAGCGTGCTCGCGTCGAGTTCGAGGACGGTTCCGCCGTGCGGGGCGAGGTGGTCGCGCAGGATGCGGGTGCCCGAGGCCCAGTAGGCGCTCGGCTGGGTGGCCACGGCGATCCGGCGGTGGCCCGCGCCGCGCAGGTGGTCCGCGTAGATCCGCCAGCCGCGGGACTGCGGCGGGGCGATCCGCGCCACCCACCCCCCGGCGCCCGGCGCCGCCCCGGCGGGGGGACCCTCGTGGGCCGGCTGCCCGGTGAGCACGTCGAGCACCGCCGAGGAGCAGAGGTACGGCAGCCCCAGGGCGTCGGCCCTGGTGGCGACCGTGCGGGCGACCACGCTGTGGTACTCCCCCACGAGTGCCGCCACGCCCAGCCCGGCCAGTTCGTCGACGGCCGCCCCGGCCCGCACCGGGTCGGCGGCGGTGTCCCGGACCAGCAGTTCCAGTGGTCTGCCGTCGATCCCGCCCGCGTCGTTGACCTCGCGGGCGGCCAGTTCGAGCCCGGCGAGCAGGTGGCGGCCCGCCTCGGTCCAGCCCGGCCGGGTGAGCGGGGCGAGCGCACCGATCCGGACGGACTCCCGGGGAGACGGCGGTACGGGTGCGGCCGGTGCGGGGGACGGCGATGCGGGGGGCTGTGACGCGGGGGGCTGTGACGCGGGGGGCTGTGACGCGGGGGGCTGTGACGCGTGGGGCTGTGATGCTGAGGACGGTACGGGTGACGAGGGTGACGGCGGTGTGTTCATGGCGCACATTGCAGCCGCACCCTCGCCCCCGGGCAAGCGGTTAACGGCCCGTCCGGTCAGCGGCGTTGTCCGCCGGACCCCAGCAGCGCGTCGAAGAAGTCCTCGCGCGCGCCCTCGTCCTCGGCGAACCACAGGCTCATCCGGTGGTCGGCCGTCGGGAACACGAGCCGGGTGTAGTGCGCGTCCGAGGCGGTGAGGGCCTCGTCGACGGCCTCGGTCACCGCGGGTGGGATCACCGCGTCGACCGCCGGGGTGGCGAGCACGGCGCGGACGGTGGCGGGCAGGGTCCGGAAGACGTCCAGGGCGGGGGAACTCCGCCAGCTGTCCGGTGTACGGATGATCTCCGTGAAGCCGTCCCCGAACCGCACCGGCCAGGCGCCGGCCCCGTACACCGCGGGTGCGCCGAGCCCGACCGCGGCGACGCGGGGGCCGTAGTGCGCCGCCAGGTCGGCGACGGTCTGGCCGCTCATGCTGAAGCCGACGAGCACGAGCCGGGTGCCGGCGGGGGCGTGCAGGTCGACGAGGGTACGGGCCTGGGCGAAGCGGCGCCGCAGACTGAGTTCGCGGAGGTGTCCGGTGCTGGCGCCGTGGCCGGAGAAGTCGAGAGCGAGCGCGCGGTGACCCCGGGCGGCGAGGTGGGCGCCGAGGAGGCCGGGGCTCTGCTTGTCGCCGTTGCCCGCGCCGTGCAGGAGGACGGCGGTGAGGCCGGACGGGGGGCGTTCCAAGTGGCTGCCGGTGGGGGCGGACTCCGTACAGCTGAGGGTCTCGCCGTCGCAGTCGAGGGTGAACTCGCGCGATTCCACCGGGAGTCGTCCACTCCGCTCGCCGCTGTCCGGTGCGTCCTGCGCCATGTCGGTCATGCGGTCGTGGCCTCCTGCGAGGTGGGAGTGCTGCCCGGCCCGCACCCTACCCACCGGGGAACCGCCGCACCCCGTCGCCCACTTACACTCGATCCGATGATCGATTCCACCCCGCCCGCCGCTTCCGGGGGCGTCCCGTCCGCTGCCGCCGCCACCGCGGCCGGCCCCGCCGACGTTCCCGTACTCGTCGACCCCTCGCCCGGCTGGCGGGCGCAGGGGCTCGCGCTCGCCGCCGAGCTGCGCGCCGCGCTCGCGCCCACGGCCGTGCACGTCGAGCACATCGGCAGCACCGCGATCCCGGGGATGGCGGCCAAACCCGTCCTCGACCTCCAGGTGGCTGTCGTGGACCTGGCCGCGGCGGAGCGGGACTTCGCCGGACCGCTCGCCGACCGGGGCTTCCTGCTCTCCCGGCACCGGCACGACCACGTGCCCGCCGGGCTCGACGACGACCCGCGGAAGTGGGCGAAGCGGCTGTGGACGCGGCGGCCCGACCAGGGCGCCCGCCCGGCCTCCGACGGCACGCCCGCCGTCCCGGACGTCACCGCCGTCGCGGACGCCGTTGCCCTACGGGCCGTCAATCTGCACGTGCGCCGCGTCGGTTCGCCCAACGAGCGGCTCGCGCTGCTCTTCCGCGACTGGTTCCGCGCGCACCCCGAGGCCGTCCCCGCGTACGCCCGCTTCAAGCGGCTGCTCGCTGAGGCGGTCGCGGACACCGGGGTGTACGCGGACGTCAAGGACCCGGTCGTCGACCTGGTCGTCACGGTCGCCGAGCCGTGGGCCGAGGCCACCGGCTGGGCGCCGTACGGGGGTTGAGGGAACCGGTGGCGCCCATGGTCCGCGGACGGCCGACGAGACCGTACGGGGCGGGCCCGCCCGCACCGCTCCGGGCCGCCGGCCGGGGGCGGACCGGCGGGCCCCGCATACGTACGGTTCGAGGAGGAACCGGCCAGGTTCGGTTTCCGTGTGCGGTGCGGCTGGTTGTATGCGGGATACCTGCGAGAGTGCACGGAAGCGGTTGGTGGGAGGGTGAACGGCATGGGTGACGACCACGGGGACACCGACGGGACGCCCGGGACCGAGGACGCCCCCGCCACCGCCCGGGTGCTCAGCCTCCACACCTCCCCCGGCGCCACCGGCCAGGACGCCGGGGCGGGCGCCGACGAGGCGCCGGACACCCTCTGGCACATCACCCTGAGCGTCTGCGGGCCCGCCGCCCCGCTCGCCGAGGTGCGGCGCGCCCTGGAACGGATCACCCACGACTTCCCGGCCCTGGTGAACGCCCGCTACGCGGCGGACCGTGCCGAGCTGCGGTACTGGAACGAGGCCCTCCACCTGCCCGGGGCGACCGGTGCGGCGCTGGACTTCTGGTCGGCGCACCGGCAGGGCACGGTGCTGCGCGAGTGGGGGGTCAGCGGTCTCGAAGTGCTGGGCCGGAAGTTCTACCGGCAGCGCATGGCGGGCGGACCGTACAGCGTGATGCGGGGCGACCGGGTGGCCCTGATGGAGGTGCCCGGCAGCTGAGCCGCCGGGTGAAGCCGTACTGGACGGCTGTCTGTTACGGGGCGGTCGCCTCCGGCTGTGGGGCGGTCGCGCGTTTGGCGGCGTAGCGGCGGGCCTTGGTGCGGTTGCCGCAGACGCGCATCGAGCACCAGCGGCGGCTGCGGTTCTTCGAGGTGTCCCAGAAGACCCAGGCGCAGCCGTGCTCGGCGCAGCGCTTGAGGCGGGCGATGTCGCCGGTGATGCCGATCTCGGTCCAGGCGATGGCGACGGCAGCCAACCCCGTGCGTACGGGCGGGAGTTCGGGGGACGGCGCCAGGGACGTACGGGCGTCGGGGCGGGCGGTGGTGCGCAGCGGCAGTTCGCACAGGGCCCGGTCGGCGGCGGCGACCAGGGCCGGGTCGGGGGTGTCCGCGTGCAGGCCCAGGCTCTCCCGGAGGCCGCCGCGCAGCCGGAGGCCGAGGTCGTGGTCGGCGGAGGTGACCCGGGTGCTGGCCGGGAGCAGGTCGTGCTCGGTGAGCCAGGCCGCGAGGTGGGCCGGGGTGTCGAGGTCGTCGGTGCCGAGTTCGACGTCGACGGTGTTGGCGAACGCCTCGACCAGTCGGGCCGGGGGCGGGGCTTCGATCATGCGGCGGCTCCCATCAGCGATCGGCGGGGCAGGGCTGGCTGGCTGGCTGGTCGCAGTATTCCGTGTTCCCTCTCCATGCTAACCGGCTAAAGCGTTGACCGGTGCTCGCAGGTTCTGGCAGTCTGCTTCACGACAGGAATAACCAGTGAAGCCGTTAGCCGGTTAGGGGTCGCCTCGTGAGTGTGTCGGAGACGCTGAACAGCGGGCCCCCGGAAGCCGTTCCGGCCCCGGATCCCTCGCGCGGCGGGGCGTACGGGCCGCACGGCGGGACGAGCCCCGCGCCCGCCGGGGCCGGCGATCCGCACGCCACAGCGGGCGACGCCCCGCGCGGCACCCGCAACACGCTCGTCCTGCTCGCCCTCAGCGCCGTCACCAACCTCGCCGACGGCATCGCCAAGATCGCCCTGCCGCTGCTGGCCACCCGCCTCACCGGCTCCCCCGGCCTGATCTCGCTGGTCGCCCTCACCCTCACGCTGCCGTGGCTGCTCCTCTCGCTGCCGGTCGGCGTGCTGGTCGACCGCGCCGACCGGCGGCGGCTGCTCTGGCTGGCCAACGGGATACGGCTGCTGGCCGTCGGCGGGCTCCTGCACGCGGTGCTCACCGATTCCCTCGCCCTGCACACGCTGTTCGTCGCGGGAGCGGCGCTGGGCGTCGCCGAGGTGATCGCCCAGACCTCGGAGAGCGCGCTGATCCCGGCAGTCGTGCCGCGTGCCGGACGCGAACGCGCCAACGCGTGGATCACCGGCGTGGAGACGGCCGCCAACGAGTTCTGCGGCCCCATGATCGGCGGCCTGCTCCTCGCCGCCGGCACCGCTCTCGCGCTGGGCACCACCTGGGTCGCGTACCTCTCGGCCTGCCTGCTGCTCCTGCTGCTGACGGGCCGCTTCCGCGCGGCCACCGGCAGCCCGGACCCGGTAGGCGGGCCGGACCCGGTAGGCGGGCCGGGCGCGTCCGGCGCCGCCGCCTCCGCCGGCTCCTCCCCCGCCCTCCTCGGTGAGCTCACCGAAGGTCTGCGCTTCCTCTGGCGCAGCCGCCTCCTGCGCACCATGTCCCTCATCCTGACCGTGCTGTGCGCCAGTTGGGGCGCCTGGCTGGCGCTGATGCCGCTGGTCGCCAAGGAACTGCTGGCGCTGTCGCCGCAGGAGTACGGGATTGTGCTCAGCGCCCTGGGCGTGGGCGGGCTGGCCGGCACGCTGACCGTCACCTGGGTGAACCGGCTGCTCGGCCGCCGCTGGGCGATGTTCGCGGACCTCCTGGGCACGCTGGCGATGATGGCGGTGCCCGCGCTCACCACCCAGGTGTGGGCGGTCGCGACGGCCGCGTTCCTCGGCGGCATGGGCGGCACCCTGTGGACCGTGAACGCCCGGCTGATCTCGCAGAACGTCGTGCCGGACGCCCTGATGGGCCGCTACAGCAGCGCCGCCCGGCTGCTCACCTGGGGCGGTATGCCGGTGGGTGCGGCGCTGATCGGTGTGCTCGCCGAGTGGCTGGGCACCAGGGCGGCCTTCCTGCTCTTCGCGCTGGCGGTGGCCGGCACCGTGTGGCCGTTCCTCCGCAACGTCACGCGGACGGAACTGAACCGGGCGGAGTCGAGCGGCACGCACCGGACCGGGACCGGGCAGAACGGGACCGACCGGAGCAGGGCCGGGCTAGCCGAGGACGCCTGACCCGCGCAGCGCCCCCGTCCAGCCGGTGCGCGCCGCCCGCCACTCCTCCCCGCACCCGGCCGCCCGGGTCGCGGGGAGCGGCCCGTCCGGGGATGCCGCCAGTGCCCGGCGGCGGGCGGGCGCGGCCCCGTACACCCAGCAGCGGATCGCCTCGGCCCGTTCCCGGTCCGAGGAGTGCTCATCGTCCGCCGCCTCCTCGTACACCTCGGCGGACGCCTGCCAGGCCCCGGCGGCGGCGAGCAGCCGGCGCTCGCCGGGCTCGCCGCCGCGCAGCAGCATCAGGGCGGCGAACCGGTCGGCCGCGTCCTCCTCGTTGCCGTCCGGCGCCAGTGCGGACACGTCGAGGCCGAGGACGTCGACGAGGGCGTGCGCCGACTCGTGGAAGAGCGTTTCGAGGAGCACGGCGCGCACGTCGGCGTCGGTGCCGGCCGGGCGGACGCCGGCGTCCCGGAACAGTTCGCGGGTCTCGGCGACCTCGTCGTAACAGATCTCCACGCGCCGGGCCTCCGGGTCGTACGAGGGCCCTTCCCCCGCGCAGGACCGGACCACGAGCGGTACCGGCCGCCGCGCTCCCCACCGCAGGAATCCGGCCAGTGCGGCGGCGGCCTCCTCGACGGCCCGGGACGTGCGCAGGAAGGCGGCGTCGCGCCGGTCGGCGGCGGTCGCCGGGGGCTCGTACCGCACCGACAGCACCGGGCCGTGCCCCGAGGGCACCGGACGCACGGGGTCCGCCGGGCCCGCCGTGTCCGCCGGCGGCGCCGGGGGCTTCGCGGCCGGCTGCCCGCACCCGGAGACGAGGGAGGCCAGGACGGCCAGCAGCACCAGCGGGCCCCGCCGCGCACAGCCGCGGGACGACCGGCCCGTACGTCCCTTTTCCCACATTCGCCCATTCGCACGGAGCCATCCTCGCCGATCCCCGGAAGCCGCCCGCACGCCCCCCTGAGCGCCATTGACAGAGCGGCGGCCGAGCGGTCCGCTGCATACATGCTTCGGGTTCTGGTGATCGCCGAGGTGCGGCTGTACCGCGAAGGCCTGGCGAGCATCCTCGCGGCGCACGCCGACATCGGGGTGGTGGGCAGCCGGTGCCGCTGGCAGGACGCGGTTCCGCTGGTCGCGGAGGTGCGCCCGGACATCGTGCTGCTCGACGCCCCGCCGGGCGAGAAGACGACCGCGGTCCGCAGGCTCACCGGCGGCTCCCAGGAGCCGGGGGCGCCCGCGGTGCGGGTCGTCGCGCTGTCCGTGGGCGGTCACGAGGACGTCGTGGCGTGGGCGGAGGCGGGCGTCTGCGGCTTCGTCACCCGGGACGACTCGGTCGACGAACTGGTGGCCGTGGTGCGGGGCGTGGCGAAGGACGAGCTGCCGTGCTCGCCGGGGATCGCCGCCGCGCTGCTGCGCCGGATCGGCACGCTCGCGGCGGACGGCGGCGGGCGCCCGCCCGACGCCGGGCCCCGGGCGCGGCTCACCGCCCGGGAACTGGAGGTGCTGGACCTGATCGGCAGGGGGCTCGCCAACAAGGAGATCGCCCGCGCGCTGTTCATCTCGCCCGCCACCGTGAAGAACCATGTGCACAACATCCTGGACAAGCTCCAGGTGGAGTGCCGGGCCGACGCCGCGGCGGCAGCCTACGGGCGCGGGCTGGAGCGCTCCCGGTGAGGGATGCCCGGGACGCCGCCCGGGACGGCCGGGCCCCCGCCCCGGACCCGTTCGGCCTGACCGCGGTCCTGCGCCGCCTCGACACGCTGCTCGCGGCGGCCCTCGTGCGCGCGGAGGAGGCGTACGGGGCCGAGGCCGCCGGGGACAGGTTCCGCGGGCTGCACATCGACGCGGCGGAGGTGGTGCGGCTGATCCGCAGGGCTCCGGGGGAACCGCTGCTCAGCGCGGGCGGGCCGGCGGGCGAGCCGTTCGCGGACGGCACCCGCCCGGCCGTGCTCAGGGACCGTTACGGTCTCTCCGCCTTCGATCTCGACGTGCTGGTCGTCGCCCTCGCCCCCGAGCTGGACCTGCGCTACGAGCGGCTGTACGGGTACCTCCAGGACGAGGTCACCAAGCGCCGCCCGACCGTCGACCTCGCCCTGCACCTGCTGTGCGCGACGGCCGAGGAGCGGCTGGTGCGCAGGGAGCACTTCCAGGGCGACGCCCCGCTGGTACGAGGCCGGCTGCTGCGGCCCGTGCCGGAGGCGGCGGCCGTCCCGCTGCTCGCCCGGCCGCTCGTACTGGACGACCAGATCGTCGCCCACCTGCTGGGGAACCGGGGTCTTGACGCCCGGCTGGCCGGTTTCGCCGCGTGGTCCCCGGCCGGGGGCGAGGGGGCCGGGCAGGAGTCCGGTCGCGGTTTCCACCGGGTGGCCGACCTGCTGGCCGCGGCGGCCGAGGAGTGGCGTGCGGTACGGGTCCATCTGCGCGGAGCGCCGGGCTCCGGGCAGCGCGAGGTCGCCGAGGCCGCGGCGCGGCGCGCGGGGCGGGTACTGCTGGTGGCGGATCTCGGGCGGGCGCCCGTCGGCTTCTTCCGTCGTCCCGACGAGGCCCACCTGCTGTTCCGGGAGGCGGAATTCCGGGGCGCGCCGTGCTTCGTCGAAGGGGTCGACGTGCTCCTGGCGCACGACCGGCGCGCCGAACTCTCCGCGTTCATGGCCGAATTGGGCCGCTCGACGGGCCCGGTGGTGCTGGCGGGAGCGGAGCCCTGGCCGGCGGCCCCGCTGCCCGCCGCTCCGGCCTCGGAGCGGCCCGCCGCCCCCGTGCACCGGATCGACTGCCCGCCGCCGGACGCCGCCCTGCGGGCCGAGCTCTGGCGGGCCGAGCTGTCCCGGGCCGGGCTGCGCCTCCCCGCCGCCACCCGTACCGCGCTCGCCCACCGCTTCCGGCTGACCGGTCCGCAGATCGCCCAGGCGGTGTCGCTGGCCCGGGACGCGACCGCCCCGCGCTGCGGGCGCTCCCCGGCGCCGGACGACCTGCCCGACGCGCTGTTCGCCGCCGCCCGCAGCCGTACCGGCGACGAACTGGGCGCGCTGGCGGTCAAGGTGGACGCGGCGCACCGGTGGGAGGACCTGGTCCTGCCGCCGGACTCGCTGGACCAGCTGCGCGAGCTGTGCGCCCGCGTCGCGCACCGCGAACGGGTGCTGAACGACTGGGGGTTCGGGGCGCGGCTCACCCTGGGCCGGGGTGTCTGCGCGCTCTTCGCGGGGCCGCCGGGCACGGGCAAGACGATGGCGGCCGGGATCGTCGCGCGGGAGCTGGGCATCGACCTCTACCGGATCGACCTCGCGGGCGTCGTCAGCAAGTGGATCGGCGAGACGGAGAAGAACCTCGACCGGATCTTCGCGGCGGCGGCCACCGCGAACGCGGTGCTGCTCTTCGACGAGGCGGACGCCCTGTTCGGCAAGCGCTCCGAGGTGCGGGACGCGCACGACAGGTACGCCAACATCGAGGTCTCGTACCTGCTCCAGAAGATGGAGTCGTACGACGGCATCGCCCTGCTCGCCAGCAACCGTCCGCAGAACCTCGACGAGGCGTTCCTGCGCCGGCTGGGCTTCGTCGTCCGCTTCCCGTTCCCGGAGGAGGAGCGGCGCCGGAGCATCTGGGAGCGGGCCTTCCCCGGCCGGGTGCCGCTCGCCGCTCCGCTCGATCTGGCGGCGCTGGCCCGGGAGTTCCCGCTGAGCGGTGCCGAGATCAGGAACGTCGCGCTGGCCGCCGCGTACCTCGCGGCGGCGGCCGGTACCCCGGTGACGGCGGAGCTGGTGCTGCGGGCGGTGCGCAGGGAGTACGAGAAGGCGGGGCGCGGCTTCCCGGCCGCCGGGGAGGGCGGCGGCTGACGGGGCGCGGCGCCCGGGAGCCGGGCCCGCCCGGTGTGCCCCAGCTCACCGCCACCCCGGATGTACGGCACCGTACAAAGTGGCTAACCTGAGGGTTGTACGCCACCGCACAACGCGTCGGCCCGGACCGGGACAGCCGCCCGCCGGGTCCGGCACAGCGCGTCGGCCCGGACCGGGACAACCGCCCCGCCCGGCCCGGCGCACACGCAGAGCTCCGATCCTCCGCCCCTTCCAGGTAGACGAGGCAGTCATGGCGACGAAACTCCCCACCAGCGCGCACACCGGCCGGCCGTGGCGCATCCACGAGATCGCGGGCGACTTCCGGGTGGAGGACGTCTGGGCGTTCCGCACCCCCGGCGCGGGACCGGGGGACTTCGCCGCCATGCTCGCGGCGATGCGCGCGGCGGGCGGCCCCGCCCGGCAGACGGCGCCGGTCCGGTTCCTGTTCGCGGTGCGCTGGAAGCTCGGCGCGCTGCTCGGCTGGGACACGCCGGAGGCGGGTACCGGGGGCCGGGTCGATTCGCTGCGCCGGCGCATGCCCGCCGACCTGCGCGAGGCCCCGCAGGGCCCCGACGACCCGGACATGCCGCTCAAGCCGCTGTACGAACTCGACGACGAGGCCGCCCGCGAACTGGCGAACAAGACGGTCCACACGGTCATGCACCTGTCCTGGGTAGCGGCCGGCGACGGCGACCACGAACTGCGCATGGCGGTCCTGGTCAAGCCGAACGGAACCTTCGGACGGCTGTACATGGCCGGTATCGCCCCCTTCCGCCACCTCCTCGTCTACCCGGCGCTGACCCGGCAGTGGGAGCGTGCCTGGCGGGAGTTCGGGCCCGCCGGGCCGGAGGCGAAGCCCGCGGGAAGCACCGGACGCGTCCCGGCGGGGGCGGTGGCCCGCGCCGTGGGGAGCCGCGTTCCGCCGCGCCTGCGTGCCCTCTCCTCGATGCCGGACTTCGACTACGCCGACGCGTTCTCCCTCGCCACCGACAGCGCGGAGCGCACCCCCGAGCAGTGGGCGCGGGCGATGTTCGGCGACGTGCCCGGCCCCGGGGAGCGGCTGATCTGGCGCGGACTGCTCGGGCTGCGGCTGGACTACCGGCGCGGACCGGACACCGTGGCGGGCTGGCGGGTCGCCGCGCGCGGGGAGGACTGGATCCGGCTGGAGACCGCCTCCTGGTTCCTCACCGGCAATCTGGTCGTCCGCACGGCCGAGGGGCGGGTGACGCTGGTGACGTTCCTGCGCTACGACCGCCTGCTGGGCCGGATCGTCTGGCCCCCGCTGTCCGCCGTGCACCGCGGTCTCGTCCCCGGCGTGCTCCGCGGCGCGGCGGCCAAGTCCCGCTGACCCGGCCGCGCGCCGCACCCCTCCACACTCGCGCCCGGCCGCACGCCGCGCCCCCTCGCACCCCTCCACACTCGCCGCCCGGCCGCACGCCGCGCCCCCTCGCGCCCGTCGCACACCGCGCGCCCGGCCGCGCCCGGACCGCGCCCGGCCGCGCCCGGACCGCCGCCGTTCCCGGGCCGGGCCCGACATGGACCCCGGGTGGACCCGTGGATCCATGTCACCGCCCGCCCCGCAGCGCGGAGACTGGCCCCGGCCGAACCGTGCGCGAAGGGGGGTGGGGGCCGTGCCGCCGATCAGGGTCGTACTGATCGACATGCCGCAACTGCTGCGGCAGATCATCCGGGACGTCGTCGACACCCGGCCGGACATGACCGTGGTCCGGGTCCACCCCCGCCGGGTGCCGCTCGTGGAGGCCGTCGACCTGGACGACGCGCAGGTCGTCGTCTTCGGGCAGGAGTCGCCGGGGCTGAGCCAGGAGTGCCGGGAGCTGCTGGAGGTACGGCCCCGGGTGCAGGTGCTCACCGTCTCCGGCGACGGCACGGCCACCACCTCGTACGGGCTGCGCTCGCACCGGGAGCCGTTCGGCGAGGTCCGGCCGGCCCAACTGGCCGACGCGATACGGGCCGTGGCCGCACGGTCGCGGTGGTGAGCGGCATGACGGCGGGCACCGTGGGGGCCGGGGTGGACCTCGCGCTCGGGGCACTGTTCCGGGAGCGGATGACGACCCTCGGGGCCGGCACGCCCGGCGGTGTCGCGGCGGCGCAGATCGGGTTCGCACCGCCGGACGCCGACTGGGCGAACGACGTCGGACACCTCGCCCCCGCCCGTGCGCTCAACGTCTACCTGGCCGAGCTGCGGGAGAACCGGGAGCTGCGGTCCAACGAACGCCTCCGGTCCGCGCTGCCGGGCCCGGCCGGGCGGCAGCAGGCCCCGATGCGGGTCGACTGCCACTACCTCATCTCGGCGTGGAGCCCGTCGGCCGACCGCGCCACCCGCACCCTCGACGAGCACGGGGTGCTGGGGGAGGTGCTGGCCGTACTGGTGCAGGCGCAGGTGCTCACCGCGGGCGGCGAGGAACTGCCGATCGCCGTGCTCCCGCCCGGCGGCTTCGGCCCGCTCCGCGACTTCTGGCACGCGATGGGGGACGAGGCCCGCTGGCGGCCCGTGGTGCACCTGGTGGTCACCGCCCCGGTGCCGCGGGCGGTGGAGTACCTGGCACCGGAGGTCACCACGCGGTTCGCCGAGTACCGGGTGAAGGACCCGGACCGGCCGCACGGCACGCCCGGGGCGGCGGGGACCCGGCTGCAGATCGCCGGGGTGGTGCGGGACGGGGGTGTCCCGGTGGCGGGGGCGTGGGTGCAGCTGGAGACCGCGGGCGGCGACCCCGTACGGGCGGTGCGGTCCAACGGGCGGGGGGAGTTCACGTTCCCCGACGTGGCGCCGGGGAACCACCGGCTGCTGCTGCGGGTGCCCGGCCGCAACGGGCCCCCGGCGACCGCGATCACCGTGCCGTCGCCCACCGGCCGCTACGACCTCGCCCTGTCGTGAGCGTGCGGGCCGTCAGGACAGGGCGACCGCGAGCAGCCGTCCGCGAGCGAGGAGAGGGTCGGACATGGTCCAGTACAGCCACCCCGGTGTCTACATCGAGGAGTTCACGCCCGGCAGCCCCATCGAGGGCATCAGCACCAGCACCGTCGCCTTCCTCGGCACCGCCGGGCGCGGCCCCGCCCACCGGCCGACCCGGCTGAGCAGCTGGGACGCGTTCCGCTCCACCTTCGGCGACTTCCTGACCGGGACTCCCCCGAGCCACCTCGCCCCCGCCGTCCACGGCTTCTTCCTCAACGGCGGTACGGACTGCTTCGTGCTGCGCGTCTCCACCGCGGAGCGCGCGCACGCCGAACTGCTCGGCAGGCCCGCCTCCTCCGTCGAGTCGGTGCTGCACGTGGAGGCCGCCGAGGAGGGCCTGGCGGGCGACGGGATCACGGTGAAGGTGACGGACAACAGCCTGCTCGCCCGCACGCTCGAAACCGCCGGTGCGGGCGCCACCACCCTCGCCGTCCACTTCGCCGCCTCCGCCGTGCGCGGCAGCGGCCTGGCCACCGGCCCCGGCGCCGACCGCAGGACGGTCCCCGTCGTGGACAACCGCGGGTTCCTGGTCGGCGAGCCCGTGCTGCTCACCGCCCCCGACCCGGCCGAACCCGCCCGCACCGTCGAACGCTCCGGGACCGTCGCCTCGCTCCGCGGCACCGACACGGTCGTCCTCGCCGAGCCGGTGCCCGGCGCGGAGACCTTCGTCCCCGACGGCACCCTGCGCTCCGCCGACCTGCGGCCGGGCACCCGCGAACTGCGGGTGCGGCTGCCCGACGGCGTACGGCTGGAGCAGGCGCTGCCGCGCGGCGCCACGGTCAGCGTCACCAAGGGCAGCGCCACCCCCGACATCCGTACCGTCGAAGCGAGCACGTCCCGTGCCGGCGGGTGGGCCCTCATCACCCTCACCGAGGCGCTGGCCGGCAGGTACGTCACCTCGGGCGCTCCCGTCCGGGTCGCCTCGCTCGAATTCGACCTGACCGTGACGCTGGCCGACCTGGTCCGGACGTACTCCTTGCTGTCGATGAACGCCGAGCATCCCCACCACTGGTCCGTGCGGGTCCCTCCGGACCTGGTCGTGCTCCGCGACCCCGTGCCGCCGCCCGCGGCGCCCGCCGCCGACCCCCGCCCGCGACCGGCCGAGGTCCAGCTCCACGGGGGCGCGGACGACGACCGGGCCGCCGCCTGGGCCGGGCTGCTGGCCGCCCCGGCCGCCGAACTCGCCGGGCTCGACCCGTACGGGGAGATCGACCTCGTGTGCATCCCCGGGGCCACCGCCCCCGACGCGCAGAAGGCCCTGGTGGACTACTGCGAGGGCCGCCGCGACCTGGTCGCGATCCTCGACTCGGTGCCGCCGGGCCCGCCGCCGCCCGCCGGGCCCACCTACCAGGAGAGCCTGCTCGCGCAGGTCGACGGACTGCGCGGCGGCCACTTGGGCTTCGCCGCGCTGTACTGCCCGTGGCTGCGGGTGCGCAACCCGGTCACCCGGCGGATCGAACTGTGGCCGCCGTCCGGGCACGTGGCCGGTGTGTACGCCCGCACCGACGCACTCTCCGGGGTCCACACCGCCCCCGCGGGCACGAACCTGCGCGGTGTACTGGGCCTGGAGCGGCTGCTCAGCAACGCGGACCAGGACCCCCTCAACCTCGCCGGGGTCAACGCCCTGCGCGTCTTCCCCGGCTCGGCCTCGCCCGTCGTGTGGGGCGCCCGCACCACCGCCACCAGGAACCGCTACTGGCAGTACGTCAACATCCGCCGCCTCTTCGTCTACCTGGAGAAGTCCATCGAACTGGGCATCCAGTGGGCCGTCTTCCGCCCCAACGACCAGGACCTCTGGCAGGACCTGAAGCGCACCGTCACCGACTTCCTCACCCGCGCCTGGCGGGACGGCGCGCTCTTCGGCGCCACCGCCGGGGAGGCCTTCTACGTCCGTATCGACGAGGCGCTCAACCCGGAGCCGGAACGGGCCCTGGGGCGGCTGCACATGGAGGTGGGGGTGGTGCCGGCGTATCCGGCGGAGTTCATCGTCGTACGGATCGGGATCTGGCAGGGCGGCTCTCAGGTGTCGGAGGCGTAGGCCGCTCCGTCCTCTCCCGCTCCCTGCTCCCGCCTCCGTGCCGTCCGACCGTCCGCGAGAACGCGAAAGGAGTCCGTGGTGACACAGCCGGCCGTGCCGAAGGATCCGTTCACCGGGTTCAACTTCCGTATCAGCATGGACGGGCTGACCCGGGCCGCCTTCCAGGAGTGCACCGGGCTCAGTTCCGCCATCGACCTCATCGAGTACCGCGAGGGCGGTGCCACCCACCCGTCGAAACTCGCCGGGCTGACGAAGTACGGGAACGTGGTGCTGCGCCGCGGCGTCACCGACGACCGCGAGCTGTACGACTGGCACCTGGCGGCCGTCAACGGTGACATCAGCCGCCGCAACGGCTCCATCGTCGTCCTGGACCGCAAGGGCGGCGAGGCGGCGCGCTGGAACTTCTTCGGCGCGTGGCCGCAGCGCTGGGAGGGGCCCGCCCTGAACTCCGAGACCAGCGGGATAGCCGTCGAGACGCTGGAGCTGGCGGTCGAGAGGCTGGAGCGGGCATGAGCGGCTTCCCGGTTTCCCCCGCCTCCCCGGGCGCGCCCGTGCCGCCCCCGGTGTCCGTCTTCCGCACGGAGCACGAATTCACCCTGCCCAAGGGGTACTTGGACGACGAGGGCACGCTGCACCGGACGGGTGTGATGCGGCTGGCCACGGCGGCCGACGAGATCCTTCCGCTGCGGGAGGCGTCGGTGCAGCGGAACCCGGCCTATCTGACGGTCATCGTGCTGTCCCGGGTGATCACCAGGCTGGGGGACGTCGGGCTGATCACGCCGCCGCTGATCGAGCGGCTCTTCGCGAGCGACGTGGCCTATCTCCAGGACCTCTACAACCGGCTCAACGGTGACGGCGACGCCGGGGCCGACGGCTCCCCGGACGGTGCCGTCGTCGCGGTCTCGTGCCCCCACTGCCGTCATGAATTCGAGGTGGTCCGGCCGTTGCTGGACAAATCGTAGGCCACCCGCACGAAGAGCTGTACGAGCAGGTGGCCTTCCTCGCGTACCACTTCCACTGGGGGCTGGAGGAGATCATGTATCTGGAGCACGCGGAGCGACGACGGTGGGTACGCGAGATCTCGCGCATCAACCGCCGGCTGAACGAGGGAACCGCCGGGGCGGGTGGGGCTCATGAGTGAGACCGGGGGCGGGAGCGCGGGGACGCGTGCGGGTGGCTGGGTGTGTCTGCGGCGGCCCTGGGCGCGGCCCGGACGGTGGGGGCCCGGCGGGCGGCTGACGGGGTGGCGGCCCTTGCTCGGGGCGCGGGTGGCCTTCCGGGCGGTGGAGGGCAGGCGGGCCCGGGGGGTGCGGAGGGTACTGCGGCGGGAGCGGGGTGCTGCGGGAATTCCGTCCCCGTTCCGGCGTGCGCGGGCGGAGTTTCCGGCCGCCCGGACGGGTGCGGGTGCCGGGTGGGTTCCGCCCCGGTGGGCGGGGGCGGGTCTTCCGGTGGCCAGGCCGGGGGCGGGAGTGGGTCCGCTTGCCCGGCCGGGGACGGGAGTGGGTTCCGCTGTCCGGCCGGAGGCGGGTGCGGGGTTGGGCGGGCGGTGGGTGGTACCGCCGCGCGGGGCCGCTCCCGGTCCTGCCCCTGCTCCTGCTCCCGCCCCTGCCCCTGCCCCTGCCCCTGCCCGGAACCGTGGCGCCGCCCCGGACCCCGGGTGGCAGCCCGTCCGAGGGCGGTTCGTACCGGCGGTCCCGCCGCGGCCGGTCCCACGGTTCCCCGCGCCCGCACCTGCCCGAGCGACCGCGCCCTACCAGCACCCCCACCGCCGCCCCATGGGCAGCGGGGCCGCCCCGGGGGCGGAACGGGTGGGCATGGGGCGGCCCCCCGCGGAGCCGCACCCCCCGCTCCCGCTCACCACCGCCCACCCCGCCCCGCTCCCGCTCGCCCACCCCGCCCAGGGCCCCACCCCGCCCACGCCCGCCCCGACGGCCGGTCGCCCAGCCCTCCTCCCACCACCCCCCGCACCCCCGCCCCCCGCCGCACCCCCCGAGCCTCCCGACCTGGACGCCCTCGCCGACCTCGTCCTGCACCGCATCGAACGCCGCGCCCTCGCCCAGCGCGAGCGCCTCGGGCGGGGGTGAGCCGGATGGCCCTCGAACACGCCCGGCTCACCAACCTCCGCACCGGCACCTGGTCCGAAGTCCTCTTCAACCCCACGGAGTACACCCTCACCCAGGACAACAACTTCGCCCAGGCCCCCGTCCCCGGCCTCGGCTCCCCCCTCCTGCAGTTCGTGCACGGCGGTCTCCGCACCCTCCGGATGGAACTCTTCTTCGACACCTACGAGGCCCACCGGCACACCGGCACCCGGATCAACCCCGCCCACGGCGACGTACGCGCCCTCACCCGCCCCGTGGTCGGCCTGATGGACATCGATCCCACCACCCACGCCCCGCCGCCGGTCCTGTTCACCTGGGGCGAGCTGGCCTTCCGGTGCGTGCTCGCCGCCGTCGGCCAGCGCTTCACGATGTTCCTGGAGTCCGGCGTCCCGGTGCGGGCCCAGCTCGACGTCACCTTCCACGAGCTGGTCGACCCGGTCACGGAGGCCAAGGAGGTCAAGCGGCAGACCTCCGACTACACCCGGCGCCACGAGGCCACCCAGTGCCAGACCCTCGCCGACATCGCCCACCAGGTCTACGGCGACCCCCGCAAGTGGCGGCCCCTCGCCCTGGCCAACCACCTGCTCCCGTCCCGCGGGGTGCCCACCGGTCTGACCCTCACCGTGCCGCCGCTCCCCTACCGGGACCCGGACACCGGCGAGGTGCACTCATGACCGCCCACCCCCGGTACGTCCCCGGCTTCGCGCTCACCCTCGACGGCCGGCCCGCACCTCCCGCGCTGCGCACGCTGATCACCGCCGTACGGTTCGAGGAGGCCCTGGAGGGGGCGAACCGGGTCGAGGTCACCCTCGCCGTCCCGGACCCCGGCCTGCTCGACCACCCCCTCCTCGATCTCGACGTACGGCTCGGACTCGCCCTCGGCCACCATCCGTCGCCCCTGACGTCCGTGTTCGCGGGCACCACCACCGGGGTGGAGCCCGCCTTCCCGCCCACCGGTCTGCCCGAACTGCTGCTCAGCGCGCACGACGCGACCAGCAGGCTCTCCGCGGGCAGCAGGGAACGCGGCTTCCCGCACTACCTCACCGACTCCGCCGTCGCCGCGCTCGTCGCCGCCGAGAACGGACTGCTCAAGACCCCCGACCCGGAGTCCGCCGCCCTCACCGGGGCCGCCGCGCTGCTCACCCGGCGACCCCGCTTCCAGCACAAGGAGAGCGACTACGACTTCCTGCGCCGGATCGCCGCCGAGTACGGGTTCGACCTGTGGGTCGACGGAGACTTCCTCAATCTGCGCATGTCGCGGCCCCGGCTCCCGGCCCCCGAGCTCGAACTCCGCTGGGGGAGTTCGCTGCTGGAGTTCTCGCCCCGGGCCGGGACCATCGGGCAGGTCGCCCGGGTCCAGGTGCGGGTGTGGGTGGAGCAGCTCAAGACCCAGTTCTCGGTGGAGGCGGGATGGGACGGGGAGCGGCTGCGGACCCGGGTGCGGCCCGTACTGCTGCTGGACCGGGACAGTGCCCCCAGCGGGCCCGCCCAGGTGTCCGTGGGGCTTCCCGACGTCCCGCTGGACAGCCCGTACGAGGCGATCCGGTACGCGGTCGGGGAACTGCGGCGGCGCCTCAACTCCCGTGTGACGGCCAGTGGTTCGACGCTCGGCGACCCGCGTTTCCGGGTCGGCCGCACCCTCGCCGTGCGGGGTGTCGGCCGGCGGTTCAGCGGGGACGGCTACCGGCTCACCGGGGTGACGCACACCCTCGACACGCGCGGCTACCGCACATCGTTCCGGGCCCGCCAGGAGGTGGTCTGAATGGCCGAGCTGGATCTGTTCGCCCTGCTGAGCGGGCAGGCGGGCGCGTACACGAGCGAACTCGACGCGACCGCGCCTCGGATCCCCGGGGTCACCCTCGGCGTGGTCACGGAGGTGAACGACCACCAGGGGCTCGGCCGCGTCAAGGTCCGCACACCGCTGCTGTCCGAGCACGTCGAGTCGGCGTGGGCCCGGATCGCGGTGCCCTGGGCGGGGCAGCGGCGCGGCAGCTATCTGCTGCCCGAGGTCGACGACGAGGTGCTCGTCGCCTTCCGGCACGGCGACCCCGCGCACCCGTACGTCATCGGCTTCCTCTGGAACGAGCAGGACCCGCCGCCGGAGCGCGACCCCGGCCGGGACCGGCGCGAACTGCGCAGCAGGAAGGGCCACGTGGTGCGGTTCGACGACACCGAGGGCGCCGAGCGGGTGACGGTGGCCAGCCAGGGCGGGCTGCGGGTGACGCTGGACGACGCCGCGGGCGAGGTGACGGTCGCGGGCGGTACGGACGGGGCGGGCCCGCGCACCCGGGTGGTGGTCGCCGGGCGGCGGATCACCGTGGTCGCCCCGGACGGGGACATCGCGCTGCGCGCCCCGCGCGGCGAGGTGGCGATCGAGGCGGCAACGGTACGCATCGAGGCCACCGGCGGTGCCACGGTGTCCGGGCAGCCCGTGCACCTCAACCCGCCGGTGCCCGCGCTGCCGCCGCTCTCCGCCGGGACCGCGTGATGCCCGCCGCCGCCCGGATCGGGGACCCGACGACGCACGGCGGGGTGCTGGCGCCGCCGCCGGGTGCCGCCGGCGTCTGGATCGAGGGGATGCCGGCCGCGGTCCTCGGGGACCTCCACCTCTGTCCCGTCACGCCCTCGCACCCGCCGAGCACCCCGCTGGTGAGCGGCAGTTCGAGCGTCCTGTTCGGCGGCCGTCCGGCGGCCCGCGCGCTGGTGGACCCGGCGGGGTGCGGGGCCGCGGTGGCGACGGGCGCCGCACGGACGCTGGTCGGAGGCTGAGGGAGAGGTGAGCGAGATGGGGCCCGTGGAGAATCCGGGATTCCTGGGGCGGGGCTTCGGCTTCCCGCTCGCGGTCGGGGCGGGGGACGGGGACGGGGACGACCTCGTGATGGCCGAGGCCGAGGAGGACGTCCGGCAGGCGATCGAACTGATCATCGGGACGGAGCCGGGCGAGCGGGTGATGCGCCCCGACTTCGGTTCCGGTCTGCGCGGCCTGCTGTTCGCGCCGGTCAACACCGCCACTCTCGCGGTCGTGCGGCACCGGGTGGAGGAGGCGCTCGCGGCGTGGGAGCCGCGCATCGACGTCGTACGGGTGACGGTGACGGGCGGCACCCCGGACGTGCCGCACGGCACCGTGCTGATCGGCGTCGACTACCGCGTCCGGGCCACCAACACCTTCTACAACCTGGTGCTCCCCTACTCGCTCAGGGAGGCCACGCCGTGAGCGCGGGGGCGGCGGGGCGCGGCCGGGACACCGGGAATTCCCGTACGGACGCCGAGCAGGCCGTGCTCGACGTGCTCCTGCGGCGGCTCCCGGGTCACCTCCCCGGCTGGCGGCCCCGGCCCGGCTCCCCCGGGCACGCGCTGCTGGAGGTCCTCGCCCGGTACGCGGGCCTCGTCGACAACGGCCTGGCGCGCCTGACCGACGCGTACCTCCTGCGCTTCCTCGACACCACGGGCACCACGCTGCTGCCGCCCGCCCCGGCCCGGGTGCCGCTGGTCCTCGCGCTCGCCGACGACGCCCCGACGGACGTGGCGCTGCCCGCGGGTACGGAGGTCGCCGCCGTGCTGCCCGAACCGCTGCCGGGCGCCACGGCCGCCCCGGTGGCCCCCGCCGCTCCCGCGCCCGTCGTCTTCGCCACCGAGCAGGCGACCACTCTCGTACGGGCGCGGCTCGCCTCGCTGCACGACCTGGACCCGGCGGACGACAGCTGCGCCGAGCACGCCACCCGGCTCGGCACCGGGTTCACCCTGTTCGGCGGCCCCGGGGCCCGGCAGTTGGTCCCGCACCACCTCTACCTCGGTCACCCCTCCCTCTTCGACATCAAGGGTTCCGCCGACATCAGCCTCCAGGTCGGGGTGGCCCGCCCGCGCGCCCCGCGGACCCCGGCCGCGGCGGCCCCCGTGCTGCGCTGGGAGTACCTGACCGCCGCCGGCTGGCAGCCGTTCGAGCCGGTCATGGACCAGACGCACGGCTTCGGCAACGACGGCGAGGTGCTGCTCCGCAAGATCCGCGGCGCACCCCTGGTGCGGGGCAGGGTGGGCGGTGTCGACAGCTACTGGCTGCGCGCCAGGACGGTGCGCCCGCTCGGGGCGGGAACGCTGCCCTGGCTCGACACGCTGCGGGCGCGCGTCACCGTGAACCGGCTCTCGCTGCCGCTGGACGCCGCGTTCCAGGACGGCCGGCTGCTGGACACCACGAAGGACTTCCTGCCGTTGGGCGCGGAGCCGGTGGCGGGGAGTTCGGCGCTGTTCGCCTGCGACGACGCGTTCCGGCGGGCGGGCGCGCGGATCACCCTCACCCTCACCCCGTCCGCCGGCAGTACGGCGGTACGCAGCGAGGACCGCGCCCTCGTCTGGGAGTACAGCACCGGGGGCGGCGGCTGGGCGCCCCTCCCGCTGGACGCGGCGGAGCAGTTGCAGCAGGGCGCCCCGCGCGAGCTGGCCTTCGTCGCCCCGGCCGACTGGCAGAGCGTGCCCGTGCTGAACCAGGACCACTTCTGGCTCCGGGTGCACCTGGCCCGGGGCGACTACGGCCGGACGGAACTCGGCGGCGACGGACGTCTGGTCCGCCCCACGCCGCCGCTGCTGGCCCGCCTGACCGTCTCCTACGGCCACCGGACGGGCCCGCGGGAGCCGGCGCACGTCCTCACCCTCAACCGCTACGCACTCGACGACCGCACCGGCGCGGCCCGTTGGGGCCGCGAGCCCTTCCAGCCGCTGCGCCGGGCAAAGGACACCACGCCCGCCGTGTACGCGGGCTTCGACGCACCGCTGCCGGTCGGGCTCGTGAGCCTCTACGTGCACACCGCCCGCGCGGCGGACTCGGCCGACGGCTCCGGCGCGTCCCCGTTCACCTGGGAGTACCGGTCGGCGGACGGCTGGGCGGAGCTGTCGGTCCTGGACGGTACGGAGGGGTTCCGGCGCAGCGGCACGGTGCGGTTCGTCGCCCAGCCGGACATGTGCGCGGCCGAGGGCCCGGAACCGGGTAGTCCGCTGTACTGGCTGCGCGCCCGGCTGAAGACGGCCGGCCCCGCCCCCGGCCCGCTGCCGGTCGCCGGGCTATACCTCAACGCGGTGCCCGCCGCGCATCGCACGACGGTGCGCGACGAGGCCGTGGGCCGCACGGACGGCTCGCCGTCCCCGGTCTTCACGCTCCGCCGGCCGCCCGTGCTGGAGGGCCAGTGGGTGGAGGTGCAGGAGTGGCAGGGGGAGAGCAGGGAGTGGCAGGGCCTGTTCCACGACGTACCGCAGGACGCGCTGCGTACGGACCGGGGACGGGACGGCCGGGTGACGGCGGTCCGGGTCCGTTGGGAGGAGCGCCCCCACCTGCACGGCTCGGGCCCCGCCGACCGGCACTACACCCTGGAGCGGCACACCGGCCTGCTCCGCTTCGGCGACGGCCGCCACGGCATGGCCCCACCCCCGGGCGCCACGATCACGGCGACCTACACCACGGGCGGCGGCACCCGGGGCAACGTCCCGCCAGGCACCCTGACGCAGCTGTACAGCGCGGTGCCGTACGTGGACTCCGTCACCAATCCGGTGGCGGCGACGGGCGGAGCGGAGGGAGAGACGACGGCGACGTCCGCCACTCGGGACGACGCCTCGAACGGAACGGCTGCCTGGCCCTGGGCGGGGGGCGGCGGAGCGGGGGGCGGTGGCGGCGTCCCTCTCGGGGGCGGTGGCGGCATCGCTGGCCCCGGTCCTCTCCCCGGCGGTGTCCGCGCCCGTGGGCCGCAGCGGCTGCGGCACCGGGACCGGGCGCTCGCCGCGTCCGACTACGTCTGGCTCGCCCGCGAGGCCTCGCCCGAGGTCGCGCTCGCGCACTGCACCGGTGCCACGCTCCACCCCGCGCCCGCCGGTGTCCCGGACCCCGGCGACCCCACGTCCACCGCCTCCGGCGACCCCTCTCTCACGCCCACCACACCCGGCCGTATCACCCTCACCATCGCCCCCTGGAGCACCGACGACCGCCCCACGCCCAGCGCCGAACTGCTGCGCCGGGTCCAGCTGTACCTCGCCCGCCGCGCCCCGGCCGCCCTCGCCGGAGGCATCCGGGTCATCGGCCCGCACTACCAACGCGTCTCCGTGGCAGCGGAGTTCGTCACGGAACCCGAGCGGGCCGCCGAGGTGGAGCAGCGGCTGCGCACCGCCCTCGACCTCTTCCTGCACCCGCTGTACGGCGGGCCGGACGGATCCGGCTGGGGGTTCGGCGAAGACGTACCCCTCTCGAACATCGCGCTCGTCGTCGAGTCCACCCCCGGTGTCGTGTACGCGACCGCCCTGCACCTCACGACCGACGGCGGGGCGGTGCACGGGGAGCGCGCGGTGATCCGCCCCGGCCGGCTGCCCGCCCCCGGCCGCCACCTGCTCAAGCCCCGCCCACCGGCCGACGGCCCGCGGCCCCGTACGAAGGAGTGAGGCGACCTGCGATGCCCCCTCTCCCCCTTCCGAAGCTGGACTCCCGCACCTGGCAGGAGCTGACCGACGAGGCCCGCGCGCTGGTGGCCCGCAGCGCCCCCGGGTGGACGGACCACAACATCCACGATCCCGGCATCACCCTCATCGAACTCTTCGCCTGGGCAACGGAGTTGGAGCTGTTCCGGCTCGACGGGCCGCCGCCGGCCGCGCTGCGCGGTTTCCTTCGCCTGCTCGGGGTGACGCCCCGCCCCGCCGGGGTCGCCACGACGGTCGTGGCGTTGCGGCGCCCCGCCGACCCGGGCAAGGGCGGCGACGGCAGCGCGGGGCACGCGGCCCCGCTCGCCCTCCCGCCCGGGTTCCAGGTCTGCGACGCCGAACGCCGTACCTTCTTCGAGAGCCCGCGTCCGCTCGACCTCTCCCGCGCCTGGCTGGAGACCGGTCCGGCGGCCGGAGGGACCTCGCGCGGGCGCCTGCTGACCGAGGCCGGGCGTACGGCCCCCCTCCTCGACGTCACCGCCGCGAACTGCACCGCTCCCTTCCTCCCCTTCGGCCCCGAGCCGCGCCCCGGCCACGCCCTCCGCCTCGGCTTCACCGAACTCCCGGCCGCTCCCGACGCGGAACTCTCGCTGTACATGTGGACCCCGGACCGGACCTCCGACGCGGCGGTGGCCGCCGCCCTGTGGGCCGAGACGGCGAGTGCCGCCCACGACGCGGCACGGCACGACGGCCCGCCCCGGCTCCCGGCGCACTACTGGGCCGGGACTGTCTGGGAGTACTTCCTCCCGCAACGGGCCGGATCGGCGGACGCGCGCCGGGACGACGGCAGCGACCGGGCATGGCTCCCCCTCACCGTCCTCGCCGACGACACCCGCGCCCTGACCCTGAGCGGGCGGGTCGTGCTGCGCGGCCCCGGGGAGTTTTGGCCCGACCCGGCCGACGGCCGCCACTGGCTGCGCTGCCGGCTCGCCCACGGGGGCTACGACTGCCCGCCCACCCTGCTCGGGGTCGCCGTGAACGCCGTCGAGGTACGGCACGCGACAGCCGCACCCGTCCCCGAACCGCTCGGCGTCAGCACCGGAGCGGCGGCCCAGCGGTTCACCCTCCCCCGCAGCCCGGTCGTCGCGGGCAGCACCGTCCTGCGGCTGGACCTGGACCGGCCACCGGCCCCCGAGGGCGTACACGCGGACACCGACTCCAACTCCGACACCGACAGCGGCTCGAACTCCGGCACCGGCACCGGCACCGGCACCGGCACCGACAACGCCCCCGCCTGGCAGGAGGTCCCCCACTGGGACCTCACCGGCCCCTGCGACCCCCACTACCTCCTGGACCCCGGCACCGGCACCCTCACCTTCGGCGACGGCCTGGTCGGCCGGGTGCCGCCCGCCGGTGCCCGCCTCACCGCGACCGCCTACCGGACCGGCGGCGGCCCGGAGGGCAACGTTCCGGCCCGGTGGCTGACCCGACTGGCCGGGGCGGGCGCGCTCCAGACCGTCGTCCAGCCGTTCCCGGCCACCGGCGGGGAACCGGCCGAGGAGCCGCGGGCGGCACACGGGCGGCTGCTGGACGAACTGGCCCGACCGGAGCGCGGCATCACCGCCGACGATCTGGAGTCCCTCGCCCTGCGCACCCCCGGTGTGCCGGTGGCCCGCGCCCACGCGGTCCCCGGGCACCACCCGGATTTCCCCGGCTGCCCGGCAGCCGGGGTGGTCACCGTCGTCGTACTGCCGAGCTGCGGAACGGCGGGCGCCGCCGGTCCCCGCGGGCACCGCACCCCGGGCAGCGCGCACGCCGCCCCCGTCCCGAGTCCCGCTCTCCTCAGGGCTGTTCACCGTCATCTCGAACCCCGCCGCCCCCTCTGCACCGAACTGCACGTCGTCGGCCCGACGTACGTCCGGGTCTCCGTCGCCGCCACCCTGCACCCCGGGCCCGCGCCCACCGGCCGCACCGCTCCGGCCGACGCCCTCGGCGCCCTCGCCCGCCGCGCCCTCGACGCGTACTTCGACCCGCTCAGCGGAGGGGCCGACGGCCGGGGCAGGGCGTTCGGCCGTGACGTGCCGGAGAGCGAGGTGATGGCCCTGCTGAACTCGCTCCCCGGCGTCCGGTACGTCGACGGGCTCGGCATCTCCGGCCCCCACGACACCGCCCCGCGCTGCGGAAACCTGCCGCTGTGCCCCACCGGACTCGCCCTTTCGGGCACTCACTCGATCCACGTCGCGGAGGACTCCCCATGACCACGACCGGCCCGTCCGCCGCCGCCCCCGGCACGCCCGGCACCACGTCGTACCCCTCTGCCGCCACGGCGGGCGCGGAGACGACGGCCGCCCATGCCACGTACGCCCCGGAGCGCCTGCACTTCTACCCCGGGCAGCAGCTGACCTCCGCCGACCTCCAGGTCGAGCAGACCTACCACCTTGCCCTGCGCCGCCTCCTGCACCGGGGCCTGTTCACCCCCGGCGTCGTCTCCGGGCTGGAGGTCGACCGGGCCCCCGCGCCGCAGCAGGACACCCATGTGCGCATCACCCCGGGCCTGGCCCTGGACACCCGGGGCCGGGAGCTGGTGGTGCCCGAAGTGCCCTCCGAGGCGCGGTTGTTGGCGGTACCGGCCCAGCCGCCGAGCCGACTGGACGGCTACTTCCTGGTCGCCCGGTACGCGGAGGAACTGCTGCCGGACCCGGACGGCGACCCGTGCGCCCGCCCCGCCACCGGCCAGTACGCCCGGGTCAGGGAACGCGCCGACCTGCTGTGGACCGAGGACCACCCGGCGTCGGCACCGGCTGCCGACTCCTCCTCCGGCACGTCCGTGGTGCTCGCATACGCGGTCCTCACGCCCGCCTGCCGGATCGCCCGGATCGAGTCGGCGGTGCGCCAGTACGCGCGCCCCGTCCACACCAGCCGTACCGCCTCGTACGCGCTGGAGGGCGAGAAGGACATCGTCGCGGACGATCCGAAGGTGCTGCACTTCCAGATCAGGGGCGGTCCGCCGAGCGCCGTCGTACTGCACCTGTGGGGAGCGGCGTTCGGCTCGGCCCACTACACGGAGACGGGCGAGCACACCCACCGTGTCGTCGGCACGACCTCCCTCACCGACGTCAACCACCAGCACCTGCTCCAGGCAACCGTCACGGAACCGGCGGGAACGCACGGGCACGGGTCGCACGATCACGGCCGGCACTCGCACGACCTGACCGTGGCCGTCCCGCCCACGAACCTCTTCGGCCTCGCCGGGCTGGTCCCCCTGGTGAACGACGGCGGCTACATCGTCGCGAACTCCGTGCCCGCCGCCACCGTCGCCTCCGCCGGCGCCCACCCCCACACCGTCCCCGCGCGGACCACCGAGCGCGGCACCCCGGCCGAAGTCGTCAACCACGCCCACGGCTTCTCCGCCACGAGCGCGGAGACCGGCGCCGCACCGGCCCCCGGCGCCAGGCAGCTCCCCCACCGGGCCAGGAGCGGCCCCCGGCACAGTTATGTGAGCGATCTCCGGGTGCGGCTCGACGGCACCGACATCACCGGCGCGCTCCTCGCCCGCCTCCCCCGGGAGTGGCAGGACCGGCTCGGGGACGGCCTGGGCACCCACCCCCTGGTGACCGACGGCACGGACGGCATCGACCTGGTCGAGATCGCCGACGTGCTCGGCACACCGCTCGAAACCGGCCCGCACACCGTCGAGCTGGCGGTCGGCGAGGGCGGCGGCAAGGTCCTCTACAACCTGTACGTCGAGTAGCGGCGGGCGGTGAACCCATGGCATCCCCGCTCCACGGCTCCGGCGCGCCCGCCCCTCCCGGTCAGCCCGCCGCCTTCGCCCTGCCCGACGGCGCCGAAGGGCGCGCCACCCGCCACGCCCGCCTCCCGGACCCCGACGGCGGCTGGCCGTCCTGTCGTCTGGACGGCCTCGAAGCCCACCTTCCGGACGGCCGCGTCGAACTCGTCGGCCTCCCCTCCCTCACCGAGCCGTCCCTCGCCCCCGGCCCGGGGCCCTTCGCCCCGGACGCGCCCTCCGGCCTGGCCCGCACCGGGCACCACCTCTACCTCGCCGACGCCCCGGCCGGCCGCCTGGTCCGCACCGACCCCCTCTGCCCCGCCAACTCCCGCACCGCGCTCACCGGCCACCCGGAGGTCGGCGCCCCCAGCGGCCTCTGCACCGGGCCGCACGGGCTGCTGTACGCGGCCGTCCCGGCCCGGGGCCACATCGCCGTGCTCACCCGGGAGCTGCGACCGGTCGCCCTGTGGGCCGAGGGCCTGACCCGCCCGGTGTCCCTGGCCGCCGACGGCGAACGCGCCCTCTACGTCCTCGACGTCCCGCCGCGCGGGCTTCCCCGTCTCGTGCGGCTGCGCGTTCCCGGCGGCCCGCGCCCCGACCCGGAGTTCGCCCGCCGCTCCGCGGCCGTCGCCCGTCCCCTCGCCCTGGCCACCGCCCGCCCCCGGCGCGGCTCCGCGCCCGACGGGCTGCTGTACGTCGGGGACGCGGACACCCGCGCCGTGCACGTCCTCGACCGCACCGGCGCCCCGGTCCGCGACCCGCTCGCCGCCGGCACGGTGGTCCCGCAGGCGCTCGCCGTGTCCGGGAACCTGCTGTACGTCGCGGACCGCGTCTCCGGCGAGGTCCGTGTCCTCGACCGCACCGACGGGCGCCCGCTCGGCTCCCTCGTGGGGTTCCGGGGTCCGGTGGCAGCCCTGGCCGTCGCACCCGACGGCACGGTCCATCTCAAGCCGGGCGCGGCGGAACGCCTCCTCAGCGCCCGCCCCGCGACCGCCCGCACCCCCCGGGGCACCCTGGAGACGGGCCCGCTGGACGCCGGGGAGGAGGGGCGCTGGACCCGGGCGGTGGCGGAGTTCCGTACGTACCCGCGCACAGCGGCACACACCCCGGGCGCCACCGGCCACGGCGGCCTCGCCGAGCCCACGGATCCCGCCGACTCGACGCGGGCCGGTCTGGAGTTCGCCACCGGCCCCGACCCCGGGGGCGCGCCCGACTGGGTTCCGGCAGCGGGGCCCGACACCCTGCTCACCGGCGGCGACCGCTACCTCTGGCTCCGGGTCACCCTGGAACGCTCCCCGCAGGCCCCCGCCGCCGCGTCGCCCGTCCTCACCGCGCTCCGGGCGGAGGCGGCGGGCGACGACGCCGACCTCCTCGCCCACCTGCCGCAGGTCTACGCACGTGCTCCCGGCGCCGACCCGGTCCGCCGGCTGCTGGCCCTCGCCCAGTCGGTGATCGGCGAACGGGAGCAGGAGATCACCCGCTTCCCTCGCCGCTTCGACCCGGTCACCGCACCCGCGCACCTGTTGCCCGTCCTCGCGCACTGGCTCGCCCTGGACCTTCCCCCGGACCTCCCCGCCACCCCGTCGCTCCGCGAACTCCTCTCGGAAGTACCGGAGTCGTACCGCAGGCGTGGCACCCCGGGCGGTATCGCCAGGGCGCTGGAGATCCACACCGGGGCCCGCCCGCTGCTCCTCCTGGAGGAGTTCCGCACCCGGGGCGTCTGGCAGCTGGACGGTCCGTCCCGGCTGGGCACCGACACGGTGCTCGCCCCGCCGGGCAGGTCCGCCGACCCGTTCGAGGCCACCGCCCACCGGTTCACCGCCGTGCTCCCGGGCTGGGCGCTCGACCCGGCCGCCCGCCGCCGCGCCGCCGCCGTGCTGGAGGCGGAGAAGCCCGCACACACCGCCGTCCACCCGTGCTTCGTGGAGCCGCGGTTCCGCGTGGGGATCCAGGCCCGGCTGGGTGTGGACGCGATCGTCGCGGGGCCGCCCGCCGCCCACGTACTGGAGCTGGCACCGGGGCCGGCCCCGGAACCGGACACCTCACCCGGAGGGGAATGCCGATGCCCGAACACCAATGGAACGACCGCGAGTTGGCCTCGCTCCACCACCCGCCCCGGCGCAACCGCTACTTCTACGGCAAGCTCATGGACGTACTCCAGTTCTCGATGGAGCAGGAGTACCTGATCGCGGAGCAGCGCCGCCACCGGCGCACGGTGCTCGGCGCGGGAGTGGTGTGCGGGCTGGCGGTGGAGGTGATCCGCAACGGTACGGAGCAGGGGGTGCGGGTCTCCCCCGGGCTGGCGATCGACGGCTGGGGCCGCCCCGTCCTGGTGCCCGACGAGGTCGATCTGCTGCCGCTGCGCCCGACCGACGAGAACGGCGAGCCGCTGGGGGACCCGGCGGACACCGGGTCCCTCCCGCCGCACCTGGTCCTCGGCCTCTGCTACCGCGAGTGCCGGACCGGCTTCGAGCCCGCGCTCGTCCCCGATCCGCACTGCGGTCCGCCGCAGTGCGGCGAGGCGGGCACCTGGGTCGAGACGTACGCGCTGCACGTCCGCCCGGGGACCGCGCCCGAGGTGGTCCGGGCGTGCCGTCCCGAAGTGGGCGAACTCCTCCGGCGGGGCCGGGTCCAGGAGGCGTTGTGCCTGCTGTCCGCCGACTGCGCCGAGCCGCCGGACGACCCCTGTGTCACCCTCGCCGGTCTGACCGTGGACGACCGGGGCACGCTCACCGCCTCCCCGTGCCTGCCGCGCCCCGTGGTGCCCACCAACCAGACCCTCCTCCAGCTCCTGATCTGCCTGGCGGAGCGTGTGGAGGAGTGCTGCTGCCACTGCAGCGACGGCACCCGGACCTATCTGTCCGTGGGCCGGGCGACCGTCCTCGTGGCCGAGGGGAGCGACATCACCGTCGGCTCGCCGCGCGACCGGCCCCGGATCAGCCAGGGCCTCGAACCCCGGGGCGTCGAGTTCGAGTTCACCGGGGCACTCGCGGACCAGGCCAGTGCCGTCCTGGACCGCACCGTGACGCTGCGCCGCGACGGCAGCCCGGTCCCCCGGCTCCAGCTGTCCTGGCCCTCCCCCACGCAGCTGCGGCTCGCCGCCCCGTCCTTCCCGGTGGGCTCGTACGTCGTCACGCTGCGCGGCGACCCCCCGGCCCTCACGTCCGTCGCGACCAACGAGTCCCCCTCGCACGCCCTCGACGGCGAGGCGGGCGAGCACTGGCCCACCGGCGACCACCGGCCGGGCGGCGACTTCGTCCTGGCCTTCGACGTCACCCCCACCTGACCGGACGCGGAGCATCCGGACGGGCCCGGACAGCAGATCAGGAGGAACACCCATGACCCTCACCCTCGGCTCCCCGGCCGGCCGGGGCACCCCGGCAGCCCCCGAGCGCCTGCTCTACTACCCCCAGCAGCGCATCCACGCCGACGACCTCAACGACGAGCAGGCCTACCACCGGCGGAAGCTCCGCGAGCACAACCGGTTCCTGCACGGCTGGGGCGTGGTCTGCGGCTTCGACGTCCAGCCGGCGGCCACCGGCGCCGCCCCCTGGCGGATCCGGATCACCCCCGGCCATCTGCTCACCCCGCAGGGCGACTCCGTCACGCTGCGCGCCGACGTGCTGTACGACGTCGCCGACTGCCTTCTCAGCAGCGCGGACCCGTGCGTGTTCGCCCGTCCCTGCCCGCCGGTGAACCGCCGTGCGCTCGTCGACGACACGCTCCACCTGGCGGTCCGGTACACGGAGTGCGAGACGCGGCCGGTGCACCGCGCCCCCGCCGGCTGTTCCTGCGCCGGATCCGGTGACTGCGCGGACCGCTGCGCCCCGGACGCGGCCGGCTGCCAGTACACCCGGGTCCTCGAAGCCCACGAGATCTGCTGCCTCCCCGCGCTCCCGAGGTCCCACGCGGCCGGACCGCGCGACTGCGACGAGGTCCGCCACCCGGCCGTGCCGGGGGTGACCCCCTGCCCGCCCTGTACGGACGAGCCCTGGGTGGTGCTCGCCACGCTCACCCTGCCGCGCTCCCCGCGCAGTCCGCTCGACGCGATCGACCTGCTGCGGCACCGGCGCCTCCTGCCCAGCGCCGCGCACCTGGCCGACCTGGCGCGCTGCCCGCAGGAGCGGCCCTGACGCTTCTCGGCTGGAGTCCGCACAGAGCGACGCCCCACGGCCGGGGGGAGGGCCGTGGGGCGTCCAGGGTGCCCGGCAGGCTGGGGGGATGTGCCTGCCAAGCTCGGGTCAATGGTGCGTGTGCCCTGCCTTCGGGCACGCATTCACGCCCGTGGAAGAAATTTCTCGCAGGGATTACCGGATGTCTAGCGGCAGACCGAGACGTTGTCGGAAGTGCCCGGGTAGGCGGCGGTGCGGGTGTCGTTGAAGTTGCTGACGAAGGCGTTGTAGAGGGTGTCCGAGTTGATGCGGACCATCGACTCGTCGTTGTCGCGCAGGGCGGGGCCGCTCCAGTTGTGGCTGCCGGTGAAGACCAGCTTCTCGCGGGCGCCCGCGTACATGCCGTCGATCATCAGGTTCTTGGAGTGGACGATGCGGTTCGGCGTCTGGTCGTTCGCGTCGTCGTCGTGCTGGTAGCAGCGGGTGGTCAGCCGGGTCTGCCCGTGCAGGGCGTTCCAGGTGCCGGTGTCGGTCTCGCTGTAGACGAGGTCCACGGTGCATCCGGCGGCGGCCAGGGAGCGCAGCTTGTCGGCGACGCCCTGCCGGGTGATCTTGAGCATGGCGGCGCGGATGGCGGTGCGGTGGGTGCCGGCCGAGTCGGTCCACGTACAGGCGACGTTGTCGAGGGTGTTGACGACGGTGTCGGTGGTGTCGTCGGTGCCGGCGCGGGGGAAGAAGTAGACCTTGTAGTCGCCCGCGTTGGCGTAGGTGTACTTCCAGTTGGCACGGTCCTGCTTGCCGAGCTTCACGAAGTAGTCGTTGTACGCGGCGTAGAGCTCGGCGTTGCCGGCGACGCCGACGGCGCTGTTCCAGTAGCGGGAGTAGTTGGACGGGGTGAGGTTGGAGGTCATCTGGAGGACGACCTGCTTGGCCGCGCCGCCGCCGAGGCTGCTGAACAGCAGGAACTTGTTGTGGTTGATGCCGGATGCCGAGGAGCTCAGGCAGGAGCGGCCCTTGGCGCACAGCTTGACGTACGACGACTTGGCCATGTCCGTGCCGAGCGCCGTCTTGAGCGTGTTGTACGGGGCGGGGTCGATGTCCGGGGTGCTGAACGACGTCTCGTCGAGGACGACCTGGACGTTGATGCCCCGGGTGGTGTGCGCGTCGGCGAGTTCCTGGGCGAAGGTCTTGTCCCAGAAGTGGTAGAGCGCCATCCGGATCGTCGAGCCGTTGTCCGCTGCGGCGATCATCGCGCGGGCCCGGTCGCGGATCGCGTTCTGCTCGGTGGTGTCCCCGGTGGGCCGGTTGAAGACGGCTCCCATCGGCGGAACGGCCGCGTCCGCCGCCCCGGCCTGCGGCGCGGGTCCGAGGACCAGAGCGGCGGCGGCGACCGCGAGCATGGTGGCGAAGGTGGAGAGTCTTCTGTGAAGACGTATGCGCATCAGTTCCCCCTGAGGGCCGGTACGGCGAATTCTGGGTGTACATGCCATGTCGGTACGGGATTCTAGGGGCGCGGGCAACCGGGTCCTCCGGTACGGGAGTGGCGGAAGGTACGGCCGAGGCCCGGACCTGTGGCGACGCGGGGCGGTCCGGCGGAAATTCCGCCGCTCGTGCCGGGGTTGAGGGGTGCATGACCTAAGGTCCGGCGCCCCGCGCCCTCTCCGACGAAGCCCTGTCCACCATGCGCCACGGCTGGGACCCCGTGACCGAGGGCGAGGCGGAGGTGTCCGGGCCCACGACCGAACCGGGCGACCCGGGCGACCCGGTCGGGCTGGAGCTGCTGGGGACCGTCCCGCCGGACGCCCGGCCCCGGCGGCGGAGACCGACACGTTCCTGGCCCAGCAGCTCGCCGAGCGCCGGGTGGTGATCCGGCTGAAGGTGAACCGGCCGTACGGGACCACCCTCGACGTCGAGGACCGATCCGCCCCCGGGGATCCGGCAACGGGCCACGCCCGCCGTGGCCGCTCTGCGAGGATGGGCCGCATGAGCGTACGCCGCAGGAACCGTGTGCAGGTGTCGGGCCGGGCCGGGGCGCCGGTGCTCGTACTGGCGCACGGCTTCGGCTGCGACCAGCACCTGTGGCGCCTGGTGGTGCCGACGCTGGAGCGCGACTTCACCGTCGTGCTCTTCGACCACGTGGGCGCGGGCGGCTCCGACCTGTCGGCGTGGAGCCGGGAGCGCTACTCCACCCTGGACGGTTACGTCGACGACGTCCTGGAGCTCTGCCGCGAACTGGACCTGGGGCCCGTGACGTTCGTGGGCCACTCGGTCAGCGCCATGATGGGCGTGCTGGCCGCCGTCCGGGAGCCCGCCCTCTTCCGCGGCCTGGTGCTGCTCGCGCCGTCGCCGTGCTTCATCGACGATCCCGCCACCGGCTACCGGGGCGGGTTCAGCGCCGAGGACATCGACGAACTGCTGGAGTCGCTGGACTCCAACTACCTGGGCTGGTCGGGCGCGATGGCCCCGGTCGTCATGGGCAATCCGGACCGCCCCGAGCTGGGCGAGGAGCTGACGGCCCGCTTCTGCGCCACCGATCCGGTGATCGCCCGGGTCTTCGCCCGCGTCACGTTCCTCAGCGACAACCGCGACGACCTCGCCGGGGTGACGGTGCCCACCCTGGTCGCGCAGTGCTCCGACGACGCCATCGCACCGCCGGAGGTCGGCGACTTCGTGCACGCGCGGATCAAGGACAGCCGGCTGGTCACGCTGACCGCCACCGGGCACTGCCCGCAGCTCAGCGCCCCCGAGGAGACGGCGGAGGCGATCGGCGCCTTCGCGGGGACGCTCGCCTGATGCACCGTACCGACGGAGACCAGGAACGCGACCCCGAGACCGGCCCCGCGCCGGAGACCGGGCCCGCGCCGGAGACCGGGCCCGCGCCCGGGGAGGGGCTCTCCCCCGCTCCCGGGCCCGACGACCCGGTCTTCTCCGCCATGCTGGAGGACAGCGCGGAGGACCTGTACGAGAACGCCCCGTGCGGCTATCTGTCCACGCTGCTCGACGGCACGATCGCCAAGGTCAACGGCACGCTGCTGGGCTGGCTAGGCCACCGGCGGGACGAACTGGTGGGCCGCAGGCGGTTCTCCGAACTGCTCACCGTCGGCGGCCGGCTGTACCACGAGACGCACTTCGCGCCGCTGCTGCGGATGGAGGGCGAGGTCAAGGGGATCGCCCTGGAGCTGCGGGCCGCCGACGGCGCCAGGCTGCCGGTCCTGGTGTCCTCGAAGGTCAGGACCGGCGGCGACGGGCAGCCGCTGCTGATCCGCACCACCGTCTTCGACGCCCGCGAGCGCCGTGCCTACGAGACGGAACTGCTGCGCGCCCACCGGGAGTCCGAGCGCGAACGCGAACGCCTCCAGCAGTTGGTCGCCACGCTCCAGGCCAGTCTGCTGCCGCCGGTCCTGGCACAGGTGCCGGGCCTGGAGGTGGCGGCGCACTACCACGTGGCGTCCGCCGATCAGCTGGGCGGCGACTTCTACGACCTGTTCCCGCTGAGCGGCGGCTCGTGGGGGCTGTTCCTGGGCGATGTGTGCGGCAAGGGCGCCGCCGCGGCCACCGTCACCTCGCTGACCCGCTACACCCTGCACGCCGCCGCGGTGAACGACCCCGACCCGGCCGCCGTGCTGGGTGTGCTCAACACCGTTCTGCACCAGGAGTACAGCGGGCGCGACCCGAAGTTCTGCACCGTGATCTTCGGGGTGCTCACCCCGGACGAGCAGCGGGGCGGCTTCCGGATCACCCTGGCCAGCGGTGGGCACCCGCCGGCCCTGCTGCTGCGAGCCGACGGCACCGCCGATCAACTGCCCACCCCGGGCGGCCAGTTGATCGGCGCGCTGCCCGTCGCCCGCACGGCGACCACCGGCTGCCACCTGGGCCCCGGCGACACCCTGCTGCTGCACACCGACGGCCTCACCGAGGCGCACACCACGACCGCACGCGGCCGTTACGGGGACGAGGCCCTCCTCGCCTTCGGCCGCTCACTGGCCCCGACGACGGCCGGGGAGACCGTCGCCGCGGTCCGTGAACTGCTGGACGCGCTCGGCCCCGGCGTGGACGACGACACCGCGGTCCTGGCGCTGAGCGTGCCGGGCCCCTGGCCAGGTGCCCCACCAGTACGCAGAGCGCGGCCCGGGCCCAGCCCGCCCCGATGAGCAGGCTGAGCACCGTTTCACCGCCGGACGAGCCGGTCCCGGAGGGAGAAGCCCTCCGCCGCCACCTCGTCCGGACTCAGTTCGACGTCGCGGGCGAGGAGCTGCCGGGCCGCCAGGTGGTCGCCGGGGCGGTTGACGGATTCGACCGCCAGCAGGGTCGTACCGCCGAAGAGGAGGACGGAGAACCCGTCGGCGTCCTCTCCGAGCACGACCGCCGCGTCGTGGCCCTCGTCGAGTCCCGCGATCTGCAGGGTCGTGGAGAACTGGTCGCTCCAGAACCACGGCGTCTCGTCGTACGCGCGGGGCTCCCCCGTCAGCCGTTCGGCGACCAGCCGGGCGTGGCCCACCGCGTTCTGCACCGATTCGAGGCGCAGCAGGCTCCCGGAGCGTACGTGCGGGAACGCGGCGCAGTCCCCGACGGCCGAGATGTGCGGGTCGCCGGTCAGCAGCCGGGTGTCGACGGTGATGCCGCCGCCGACCCGCAGGCCCGCCGCCGCGGCCAGCTCCGTGCACGGGGTGGCGCCGACGCCGGCCAGGACCAGGTCGGCGGGCAGGCGTTGGCCGTCGGCCAGTTCCACGGCGCTCACCGCACCGAGGCTGTTGCCGTGCAGGGCGGCGACGTCCCGGCCGTACAGCAGCCGCGTGCCGGCGGCGCGGTGCAGCCGGGTGAAGTGCGCGGCGGTCCGCTCCGAGACCACCCGGGCCAGCGGTCGCTCCCGCGCCTCGACGACGGTCACCTCGCACCCCGACTCCCTTGCCACCGAGGCGAATTCGAGGCCGATGAACCCGGCCCCGACCACCACGGCGCGCCGCGCCCCGGCCAGGGAGGCGCGCAGCGCGGCGGCGTCCCGTGCGGTGCGCAGGGTGTGCACGCCGCGCAGTGAGGCGCCCGGTACGTCGAGGGTGCGTGCCCGTGCGCCGGTGGCCAGGACGAGGTGGTCGTAGTCGTAGTGGGAGCCGTCGGCGAGACGGACCGTGCGGGCACCCCGGTCGATGGCGGTCACGGTGCCGCCGACCAGGTCGATGCCCTTGCGCCCGTAGTACGTCACGGGCCGCAGCCACAGCTGCGACTCGTCCGCCTCGCCCTTGAGGTACGCCTTGGACAGCGGCGGACGCTCGTAGGGGAGGGTGTCCTCGGCGCTGATGAGGGTGATGCGCCCCTGGTAGCCGCGCTCGCGCAGGGAGGCCGCCGTCTGCTGGCCGCCCTGTCCGGCGCCGACGACGACCACGGACCCGGGGCGGGTGCGGGGCTCGTGGTGGAGGGGGGATTCGTGGGTCATCAGTTCTGCCGTTCCGGGAGGTGGACGATCAGGCCCTCCATGGGTCCGGTGACCTCCAGCTGGCAGCTCAGCCGGCTGTGCGGGCGGCGCTCGGCGACGGTGAAGTCGAGCATGTAGTCCTCGTTGGGGTTCGGTTCGGCGGGCTCCAGCTGGTGGAGCGACGCCTCGTCCACGTAGACGTGGCAGGTGGCGCACTGCGCGTTGCCGCCGCACTGGGCGACGATGCCGTCGATGTCGTTGAGCACGGCGCCCCGCATGACGCTGGTGCCCAGCGGCACTTCGGCGGTGCGGGCGGTTCCGTCGAGGGCGACGTAGGTGATTTTGGGCATGGCGGGACTCCTCACTGGCGTCCGGCCGCGCACGGGTGCGCACACCGCGGGCGGCTACGGGAGCGGCGCGGTGGGCGGTGGTGGCGGTACGGATGCCGGGCGGTGGAAACGGAACACGGGAGAGGCTGCCGCTGGTGCTGGGCGACCGGTGACCGGCGGCCGGTGGGGGACGCGACACCCCTGCCGACTCGCCCGCACCCGTGGGCCGTTCGGACACGCGAGGTCCGGGGCCGGGGTGCGGCAGCGGGCTGGAGCGTACCAGGGCCGCTGCCGCAACGCCAGGGCCGGCTGCGCGGGGTACGGGGGTTGCGGGACGGGTCCCGTGGACCGGCCCCGGTGGTTCAGCTCCGGTCGCGGGGCTGCTCGGAGGGCACGTGCGCCCGGTGGCCGCGCGGGTCGGGGAGGCGGTGCGTCATGAAGGGGATCGAGGTGATGAACTCCCGGAACTTCAGGGCGGCTTCGGAGAGGTAGCCCTCGCGGTTCCAGACCAGGGTGAGCACCCGGTGGCAGTGCGGCGCGTCCACGTGCACCCAGCCGACGGGGACGAACGAGGTGGTGCCGGCCCGGCGGGACACCGCGGGGATCAGGCCGATGCCGAGACCGGCACTGATCATGTCCTGGATGGCGGCCGGTTCGTTGCCCTCGCAGGACAGCCGCAGGGTGCGGCCCTCGGCGGCGAACAGCCGGTCCAGCAGGGTCCGTTGCCAGTGCCCGGTGCGGGTGGTGACGAAGGGTTCGTCGGCGATCTCGGGGATCGTGACGCTCTCCCGGCCGTCGAGCCAGTGGCCGCGCGGCACGGCGAGCAGCACCTCCTCGCGGGCCAGCTCGACCGAGTCGAGGTGCGACCCGGTCAGTGGCTGCGAGGCGACGCAGAAGTCGACCTCTCCGGCGCGCAGTTGGCGGTCCATCTCCGCCACGTTCGACTGGAAGAGGCGGACCTCGGCGCGGGGGTGCGCGGAGCGGAAGCTGCCGAGGACGTGGGTGATGGTCAGCAGGGTCTCGGAGGCCACGCTGACCCGCCCGAGCCCGCCGTCCCTGGCGTCGCGCAGGGCCCGGCGGCCGTCGTCCAGTTCGCTCAGCGCGCGGTCGACGTGGTGCAGGAACATCGCGCCGTACTGGTTGAGCCTGATCCGGCGGCCCTGCCGGTCGAAGAGCGGGGAGCCCAGTTCGGCCTCCAGCCGGGCGATGGTGCGGCTGACCGAGGGCTGGGCAACCCGCAGTTCCTCGGCTGCGCGGCTGATGTGCTCGTAACGGGCCACGACCTGGAAATAACGCAGCTGCAGCAGGTCCATGCGGGGGGGCCACCTCCACTTATGCCTTTGAAGTAATCGTCACATGGCAAAACCGGTCTTGGAACGCATAAGCAATTCTCCCTACCGTCTTCATCGGGGTCACCGCACGGGTGACGGGCCCGGAGGCCCGGCATCCGTACACGCGACGCGGTGACCCGCCCCTTCTTCCGACGGCTGCCACTCCGGTGTCCGCCCCTCCTCCCGCCGGCCGCCACTCCGGTGTCCGCCCTTCGTCCGACCACCCCTCGCACAGGAAGGTCGCCCCATGAGCGCTGCGGATCTGGCCCGACTCCAGTTCGCGGCCACGACCGGCATCCACTGGCTGTTCGTGATCCTGACCATGGGACTCGTCCCGCTGGTGGCGATCATGCACACCCGGGCCGCGTTCTCCCGTGACCCCGCCAAGAGAGCCCTCCGCGAGCGGCACACCCGCTTCTGGGGTCAGCTCTACGTCATCAACTACGCGGTCGGCATCGTCACCGGCCTCGTCATGGAGTTCCAGTTCGGACTGAGCTGGAGCGGGCTGAGCAAGTTCGCGGGCAATGTCTTCGGCGCCCCGCTCGCCCTGGAGACCTTGATCGCCTTCTTCGCGGAGTCCACCTTCCTCGGAATGTGGATCTTCGGCTGGGGCCGGCTGCGCCGGGGCGTGCACATCACGCTCATCTGGCTGGTCGCCCTGACCGCGTACGCCTCCGCGTACTGGATCATGATCGCCAACGGTTTCATGCAGCACCCCGTCGGTTACGAGGTCCGCGACGGCGCCGCCTATCTGACCGACTTCGCGGCCCTGCTCACCAACCCCAACGCCCTGCTGGCCCTGGCCCACATCACCCTCGCCGCACTGACCACGGGCGGTGTCTTCGTCGCCGGGATCAGCGCCTGGCACCTGCTGCGGCGCACCGGGGACACCGCGCTGTTCCGCGGTTCGCTGCGGCTGTCGCTGTGGGTCGCCGCCGTCGCCTCCTTCTTCGTGGTCGTCGTCGGTGACATGCAGTTCCCGCTGATCGAGCAGTTCCAGCCGATGAAGTGGGCCGTGGCCGAGGGCCACGACGTCGCCGAGGTGCAGGCGCAACTGGTGCGGCAGTACGGGCCCGGCGACTACGTACCCCCGCAGTCCTGGCTGCGGATCTCGCTGGACTCCATGACCCTCATCGGGAACACGGTGTCCACGATCACCCTGCTCGCCGCGCTCCTGCTGTGGAGGGACTGGCTGCTGCGCAGCCGTTTCCTGGTGCGGCTGATGGTGGTGATGATCCCGTTCCCGTTCATCGCCTCGGTGGGCGGCTGGGTCTTCCGCGAGGTCGGCCGCCAGCCCTGGCTGATCTACGGCGAACTGAAGGTCGAGGACGCGCTCTCCCAGGTCGGCCGGATCTCACTGGCCGTGTCCTGTGCGGTGTTCGTCGCCGTGTTCCTCGCTCTCGCGGTGACGAACTGGACGCTGATCACCCGCTTCGCCCGCCGGGGTCCGGCCGCCACCCAGCTCGGGGCCACCGAGCCGCCGGCGGACGACGCGAACGACCCGGACGGCACGGGCCGCCCACCGGGCAGCGGGCCGCCCGACGGCGGCAGGGACGCGAAAGAGCCGACCGCGCTCTTCTGAACCCCCCGCGCTCCTCCGAACCCCTGCCCCGGCCTCCCCTCACACCCGTCTCTCCACTCCCCCGTCCCTACTGCTGGAAAGTTGTGCGAGATGAGTCTGGCGACCTTCTGGCTGGCCCTCCTCGGCCTGCTCCTCGCCGGGTACTTCGTGCTCGGCGGCTACGACTACGGCGTACAGATGCTGCATCCCTTCCTCAGCGACAGGAAGGACCCCCGGCCGGCACCACGGTCCGCGTCCGGACCGCCGGAACCACGTTCCGCGCCCCGGAATCCCGCGCTCGACGCCATCGCCCCCTTCTTCCTCGGCAACGAGGTCTGGCTGGTCGCCTTCACCGGTGTCCTGTTCGGCGCCTTCCCCCACCTGGAGGGCACCCTGCTGTCCGGCCTGTACCCGCTGATCGTGGCGATCCTGGTGGGACTGGTGCTCGGCAACGCGGCCGTCCAGTTGCGCGGCCGGGCGCGCGGGGCGCGGGGGCGCCGCTGGTGGAACGCGCTGATCGTGTTCGGCGGCGTGCTGCCCGCGCTGTGCTGGGGCCTGGTCGTGGGCCTGCTGCTGCACGGGGTGCCGCGCCGGGCCGACGGGAGCTTCCACATCGGGTTCGGCGAGGTGTTCACCCCGTTCGTGCTGGCCTGCGGGGTGACCGCGGTACTGCTCTTCGCGGCGCACGGGGCGGCCTTCGTCGCCCTGCGCGCGGCACCCGAAATCGCCGCCGAGGCCGGGCGGTTGGGTGCCTTCCTGCTCGCCGCCACCGGCGCCGCCGGCGCCCTGGCGCTGCTGCTGACGCTCTTCGGGGCCGGGGCCTCGACGACCAACCCGGGCGTCGCTGCCGTGCTCGCGGCCGTGTTCGCGGCGGCGCTGGGGGCCGGCCGGTGGTGCCTGGCGCGCGGGCACCGGATCCCGGCGTTCGCACTCACGAGCTGTGCCGCCGCGCTGCCGGTGCCGCTGCTGGGGGCCGGCCAGTACCCGTACGTCCTGATCAGTTCCGCGGGCTCCGGTCTGACGATCCAGGAGGCCGTCACGGACGGGACCACGCTGAAGCTCCTGACCGCGTTCGGGGTCGTACTGATTCCGGTGATCCTCGCCTACCAGGCGTGGAGCTGGTGGGAGTTCCGGGGGCGTACCGGGCTGCGGCACCCCAGCTACTTCTGACCCCCGCGCACCGCACCCGCCCGAACGACGAGGAGGACCCCCGGATGAAGCCGGTCGAAGGCCGCCTGCTGAGCGAACTGCCCCTTCTGCGGCGCCACTTGACGCACTCGACCGTACTGGCGCTGCTGATCGCCGGGCTGGTCGTGGCCCAGGCGGCCCTGCTCGCGGCGATCCTCGCGGACGGCTTCGCCGGACACGGGGTCCGGCTCGCGCCGTCGGTCGCGCTGGGCGCCGTACTGGCCCTGCGCGCGCTGCTGACCTGGGTACGGGGCACACTCGGCCACCGCGCCGCCGCCGACGCGAAACGGGCGCTGCGCGACCGGCTCACCGACCGCCTCGGCCGGGAGGACCCGCTGCCGCTGTCCGCCGGTCGTCACGGCGAGACGGCCACGCTGCTCACCCGGGGGCTCGACGCCCTGGACCCGTACGTCGTCGGCCGGCTGCCCGCGAAGGCGGCGGCGGGCGTCGTACCGGTCGTGGTCGTGGCATGGCTGTGGTGGACCGACTGGACGTCGGGGCTGATCGTCGTGGTGACGCTGCCGCTGATTCCGGTGTTCGGCGCGCTGGTCGGGCTGCACACCGCCGAACGGACCGCCCGGCAGTGGCAGTTGCTGGCACGGCTGGGCGGCCACTTCCTGGACGTGGTGACGGGGCTGCCGACCCTGCGTGCCTTCGGGCGGGAGCGGCACCAGGTGGGCGTGGTGCGGGAGATGGCCGACGCCCACCGGCGGGCGACGATGCGGACGCTGCGCGTGGCCTTCCTCTCCTCCTTCGTCCTGGAGACGGTCGCCACGCTGTCCGTCGCGCTGGTGGCGGTACCGGTGGGCCTGCGGCTGCTCGGCGGCGAGGTGGATCTGCGGACGGCACTGACGGTACTGCTGCTGGCCCCCGAGGCGTACCTGCCCCTGCGCGCCCTGGGCGCGGCCTTCCACGAGAGCGCGGAAGGCCTGACGGTGGCGGAACGGGTCTTCGCACGGACGGAGGGGGAGGAGGAGCGGGAGGCGGGGACGAGGGCGGGGACGAGGGCGGAGTCCGGGACGGACGCGGGCGCGGGCGGCGTGGACGGCGCGGACGGCGCGGACCGCCGGGACATGAGCGGCCGGACTGTCAGCGGCCGGGGCGGCGCGGGCGGCGCTGGCGCCAGTGGCCGGTACGGGGCCGCGACCAGCACAGGACACGCGGGCGCGAGCCGCACAGGCGTAATTTTCCCGGGAGTTGGGGCGTTGCCCGCGCTGGCTCTGCGTCGCGTCACCGTCAGGTACCCCGGCCGGGCCGCACCCGCGCTCCGTGACGTCTCCCTCTCCGTACGGCCCGGAGAGCACCTGGCGCTGATCGGGCCGAGCGGTGCGGGCAAGTCCACGCTGCTGGCGCTGCTGCTCGGCTTCGTGGTGCCGGCCGCCGGACGGGTCGAGGTCGACGGCACCGGTGTCCTCCGCCCCGACACCGGCATCGGCCGCGGTCCCGGCGCTCCTCTCGACGCCTGGCGCTCCCGGGTGGCCTGGGTGCCGCAGCGTCCGCACCTCTTCGCGGAGTCCGTCGCGGAGAACATCCGGCTCGGCCGCCCCGACGCAACCGACGCCGAGGTGCGCGCGGCTGCCGTTGCCGCGTCCGCCGACCGCTTCGTCGAGGAACTGCCGCAGGGGTACGACACCCCGCTCGGCGAGCACGGGGCCGGACTCTCCGCCGGTCAGCGCCAACGCATCGCACTGGCCCGCGCGTTCCTCAAGGACGCGCCGGTCCTGCTCCTCGACGAGCCCACCGCACACCTCGATCCGGAGAGCGAAGCGGCGGTGACCCGGGCCACGGTCGCGCTCATGCGGGGCCGTACGTCCATCGTGGTCGCACACCGCACGAGCCTGCTGGCCCACGCGGACCGGGTGGTGACGGTCCGGGACGGCCGCATCGCAACGGCCGGGGAGTGCTCCGAGTTCGGGAATGCGTACGGCCCGGCCGTGGCCGTACGCGGCCCGCAACCGGCCGCACCGGGCCCTGCCTCGCACCTCTGACGGCCCCCGGGGCCGCCGAGGGCTGCCGCCCACCTTCCCGCCGGAAAGGCTGACGTCTTCATGTCCCTCCGCACCGCCTCCCCCACCCTCCGCCTGCTGGGCCACCTCCTTCCCCACTGGCGCCGGCTGCTCTGCGGCGCGCTCGCCGCCGCCGGCAGTGAGCTGGCCGCCGTGGCGCTCATGGGCACCGCCGCATGGCTGATCACGCGGGCCGCCGAACAGCCGCCGCTCGCCTCGGTGGCGCTCGCGATCGTCGCCGTGCGCGCGCTGGCCCTGGGGCGCGGGGCGCTCCGTTACGCGGACCGGCTGCTCGGTCACGACTGTGTGCTGCGGGCCGTCGCCGACTTCCGCGCCCGCATCTACGCGGCGCTGGTGCCGCTCGCGCCCGCCGGACTGCCCGCGTTCCGCAGCGGCGACCTGCTGACCCGTCTCGTCGACGACGTGGACGCCGCCCAGGACCTGCTGCTGCGGATCCTCATCCCGGCCTCGGCGGCCACCGTCGTCGCCGTGACCGCCACCGCCACCGCCACCGTGCTGCTGCCCGGGGCAGGTGTGCTGCTGGGGCTGTCGCTGCTGCTGTCCGGGCTGCTGGTGCCGTTCCTGGTTCTGACGCTGTCCCGCCGCACCGGCCGCAAGGAGAAGGCGGTACGGGCCGAACTCGCCGCGCTGACCCTGGACTTGACGCGTGGTGCGGCGGACCTCGCCGCGTACGGGGCCCGGGGGAGGGCCGTCGCGCGGGCCCGGCGGCGTACCGCCCGGATCGCCGTGCTGGAGCGGCGCAAGGCCCTGACCACGGCGGCCGGTTCCACCGCCGTACTGCTGCTCCAGGGCGGGGCCACGCTCGGCGTCACCTGCCTCGCGCTGCGTGCGCACGCCGCCGGTGCGCTGCCCGCCACGCACCTCACCGTTCTCGCGGTCCTCGCCCTGGTCTCCTTCGAGTCCCTCGCGGCACTGCCCGCCGCCGCCCGCCGACTGGCCGAAGTACGGCACTCGGCACGGCGGTTGGCGGATGTGCTCGACACCCCTCCGCCGGTGGCGGATCCGCCCGCCCCGGCGCCGCTCCACGTCCGGGGGCCGCTCGGTGTGGAGGTCACCGGGCTGCGGGTGCGTCATCGCGCCGGAGGGCCGGCGGTGCTGGACGGGGCGAGCCTGTCGCTGCCGCCAGGACAGCGCGTCGCGCTGCTGGGCGCCAGCGGCTCCGGCAAGTCGACCCTGATCGCGGCGCTGATGCGGTTCGTACCGTACGAGGCGGGAAGCATCCGCCTCGTCCCGGGCCGGGGCGGTGACAGCGACGGCAACGGCAACGGCAAGAGCGACGGGGCGCTCGACCTCGCGGACCGCAGCGGCGCCGATGTCCGCCGGGTGATCACCGGCATGACCCAGGACGCCCATCTGTTCCACACCACGATCCGCGCGAACCTGCTGCTCGCCCGGCCGGGCGCCACGGACGCCGAACTGCGCGGTGCCGCCCGCCGGGCCAGGCTGCTGGACTGGATCGAGTCGCTGCCGGACGGCTGGCACACCGTTCTCGGTGCGGACGGCGCCACGATGTCGGGCGGCCAGCGGAGCCGGCTGCTGCTCGCCCGCGCGCTGCTCGCCGACCCGCCGGTGCTCGTCCTGGACGAACCCACCGAGGGGCTCGATCCGGACACCGCCGCCGCCGTGCTCGGCGATCTGCTCGACGCGACCCGGGGGCGCACCACTCTGCTGGTCACTCACGACCGGGCGTGCCTCGCCGCCGCCGACCGGATCGTGACGCTCGACGGCGGCCGGATCCGCCCGGCGACGGCGGACGATCTCGACACCCCCGCCGCCCCCGCCCCGGCGGGCAGTGCGGGACCCACCGAGAGCCCATCTCCGGACCGGGTTCAGGCCGGGTCCGCCGCCGCCCCGTCCTGACCGGCGGGCCCCGGAGAGGCCCCGTGCCCCCGAGCCTCCGGGACCGCCGTGTCGGATAGGGCCGCCGGGGAGACCTGGCGTTCGAAGAAGGTGTCCAGGACCACGGTCACCTGTGTTCCGCTGACGCCGTCGATGGCGTGCACCCGGCGCAGTACGTCCTGGAGCCGGCCGGTGGTGTCCGTCCTGACCTTCAGCAGCACCGACGCCCTGCCCGCGATGATGTGCGCCTCCAGCACCTCGGGGAGCGCGGCGAACTCGGCGGCGCTCTCGCCCATCCAGGACGTCGAGTCGACCATCACGTAGGCGAGCACCCCGGCGCCCACCGCCACCGGGTCCACCTCTACGGCGGTGCGTCGGATGGCGCCGCGCTCGCGCAGTTTCCGTACCCGCTCGTGGGCCGCCCCGGCGGAGAGGCCCACGGCCCTGCCGAGTGCGGCGTAGGACTGGGTGGCGTCCTGCTGAAGTTGGGCCAGCAGCTCCCGATCGACCTGATCCACAACACTCCATTCGAGTTAACCTTGCGCCAACCATATGTGATCCAGCAGTATCAAGGCACAGCCGAAGCAAATTCGGCCGACGGAACGGTCTGCGCGACGTGGGCCGTGCACGACGCGGACCTGAACGACGCGGACTTGAAGACGCGGACTCTGGACGACGTGGACGGGGAGAACCAGCATGACCAGTGAGAGCCCGGTGCTGTACGAGCAGTTCGACGAAAGGTTCCGCACCGGCCGTTGCATGAACGGCGATGCCTCGCTCGAAGTCCTGTACTCCGGCTGCCGGTGGGCCGAGGGACCGCTCTACGTGCCCGCCTGGCGGCAGCTGATCTGGAGCGACATCCCCAACGACCGGATGCTGCGCTGGGACGAGGAGACCGGCGCCGTCTCCGTCTTCCGCCGCTCCGCCGGGCACACCAACGGCAACACCCTCGACCGCGAGGGCCGGCTGATCACCTGTGAGCAGGGCAACCGGCGGGTCACCAGGACCGAGCACGACGGCACCCGCACGGTGCTGGCCGACCGCTGGCAGGGCAAGCGGCTGAACAGCCCGAACGACGCGGCGGTGAAGTCCGACGGCTCGATCTGGTTCTCCGACCCGGACTTCGGCATCACCAGCGACTACGAGGGCTTCCGCGCCGAGAGCGAGATCGGCGCCAACAACGTCTACCGCATCGACCCGGACAGCGGTGAGGTGCGCCTGGTCGCCGACTGCTTCGGGGCTCCGAACGGCCTGGTCTTCTCGGCCGACGAGCGGCAGCTGTTCGTCTCCGACACCCGCGCGGGCGTCATCCGGGTCTTCGACGTGCGCGAGGACGGCACCCTGTCGGACGGCAAGGTCTTCGCCGACGCCTCCGGCCGCGCGGGCGCCCGGTTCGACAACCTGCGCTTCGACGACGGGGGCAGGCTCTGGGCCGCCGCGATGAACGACGGCGTGCACTGCTACGACCCGGACGGCACCCTCATCGGGCGACTGCACGTCCCGGAGACGGTCGCCAACATCTCCTGGGGCGGCCCCAAGCGCAACCGTCTCTTCATCGCCGCCGAGACCAGCGTCTACTCCGTGGTCATGGGCGTCACCGGCCTGCACCCGGCCGGTCCCGGCCACCGCCCCTGGCCCGTCCCGCAGCCCTGACCGAGCCCTCGGTTCCGGGCAGCCCCCCCGGCCGCGCGGCGGCGGCCCCCGCCCGTCGCCCCGGCTACTCCGCGTCGATGCCGGAGAGCGCCGCCGGCCCCATCGGCGCGGTGTCCCCGGTCAGGCCCGCGGCCTCCAGCGCCCGCGTCGCGATCCTGCGGGCCTCGGCCTCGGCCTCCTTCGTGGTGGCCGCCTGCACTTCGAGCCGGATGACGAAGGTCGAGTTCTCCTCGTCGAGGGTGAGCCGGTCCAGGTCCTCGGTCTCCCCGAGGGTGGTGTGGCGGGGGTCGGCGGGGCTCAGTTCACGCAGCAGCTGCGCGTGCCCGGCGGGCGTGAGCTTGCCGAGGAGCGTTCCGGGCAGGGTGACAACGTAGGTGGTCATCCTGGCAACGTACCCGGGCAGCGCGGGAGGAATCGTCGGAAACGTCCGCGACCGGGTGGCGCAGCGACACGGCCCGCCCGGGAGACCGGGTGGCGTACCGACGCGGCCCGCCCCGGACCCCCGCGGAGGGGTCCGGGGCGGGTGTGCCCGGCGGGAGCGGCTGCTGCCGGTGTGCCGGTCAGCCGAACTGGCCCGGCTGGTAGTCGCCGGCCGGCGTCTGGTTGATGACGTTCAGCCGGTTGTACGCGTTGATCAGCGCGATCAGGCCGGTCAGTGCGGCGAGCTGGTCCTCGTCGTAGTGCTTGGCCGCGTTCGCCCAGGCCTCGTCGCTGACGCCGCCCGAGGCGTCGGCGATCCGGGTGCCCTGCTCGGTGATTTCCAGCGCGGCACGCTCGGCGTCGGTGAAGACGGTGGCCTCGCGCCAGGCGGCGACCAGGTGCAGCCGCACCGAGGTCTCGCCAGCGGCGGTGGCGTCCTTGGTGTGCATGTCGGTGCAGAACCCGCAGCCGTTGATCTGGCTGGCGCGGATCTTCACCAGCTCCTGCGTCGCGGCGGGCAGCCCCGACTCGTGCAGGACCTGACCGATCGCGTTGAAGTGCTTGACGACCTTGCCGGCGAGCGGGCTGCCGAAGAGGTTGAGACGGGCTTCCATGGTGGGCTCCTCTGCCGTTGTCGTGCGGTGACACCCCTCTGACGGACCGGCCGCCGCGGACGTGACATGCCCGAGTGTGACCTGCGTCACCTCTCCTGGGCGGCCGTCCCGGTCAGCCGCGCAGCTCCGTCACCCGCAGGGACGGGGCGGCGGCGATCTCCGCCCGGGTGAAGCGCTCGGCGACCCACTGCTTGCGGGAGAAGAGGCGGGTCTGGTCGGAGTAGTGGGGCGAGGCGGGGTTCGAGGACTGGCCGTAGGTGAGCAGCGTGTGGGTGCGGGGGCCGTCGGCGGTGAGTTCGGTGGCCATCAGGAACGTGCTGCCGAACGCGCCGCCCGGCGGGTTGCCCGCGCCCGAACCGGGGCTCGCCTCGACGACGTTGAAGCAGCCCTTGTTTCCGGTGCAGCCGGGCAGCGGCACTCCGGCCCACTTCTGGGTGACGCCCGTTCCGGCGTCGACGGGGATGCCGCGGGCGGCGAAGTCCTGCACGGCGTCGGCGAGGGCGCGCGGCACCCGGGCGTCCGCGCCGTTGATGCCGCGCGGGGTGGTGAGGGGGTGGGCCGGGTCGTAGGGGACGCGGTCCCAGTCGTAGGGCCGCCCCGCGTTCCTCAGCTGGTCGTAGAAGGCGGACCAGAGGGCGGCTCCCCGGCTGCGGATGTCGGCCCGGGTGTCCCAGCGGGCGAGGGTGTCGCAGGCCCGGGTGACGTCCACCGGTGTGCCGTCGGTGGCGGTCGGGCGCGGATGGGCGCGGCAGGCGCCGACCACGTCGTCGCGGCCCGTCTCGGCGGAGAGCACCCGGTTGCCGAGCATCGACTCGCGCAGGGTCCGCCCGGTGAAGCCGGGGGCGCCGAGTCCGTCGGTGCCCGCGCGCCGCTCGGCGATCATGCGGAGCCCGAGCTGGGCCCGCTGGCCGAGCCGCGCCTCGGTGTCGTACGTGCCGGGGATGCCGGTGACGGGCGCCGCCGGGTTGGTGTACATCGGGCCGTTGTTGGAGTTCGCGACGTAGTCGGTGCGCTCCAGCCTCGGCTGGCGGGCCGGGCCGACGACGCCCGGCACGAGTGCGTCCGGGTCGGTGCGCCAGTCGCAGCCCGCCGTGGAGCCGTCCAGTGCGTTGGGCCCGTCCTCGGTGCCCGGCAGGGCGCACTTCTTGAGCTGTTCGTCGCTGAGGTTGGCGACGAGGGAGGAGTCGGTGAAGGAGGTGGAGCCGCTGGTGTCGGCGGCGAGGGTGTACGTCCAGGGGTTGCCCTGGTACGTCTGCTGGGCGGTGCGCAGTCCCGCGAGGTCGCGGGCCTTGGCCATGGCCAGCCAGCCGTTCATGGAGCGGAGGTTCTCGGCGTTGGCGTCGCGGAAGGCGTACGCGGTGGTGGCCGTCCAGCCGAAGGCCATGACGGGGCCGTGGCGCGAGGTGTACAGGGTGCGTTCGACGGTCGACAGCTTGCCGTCCGCGCCGAGGACGGTGACCTTGACCGTGCTGCGCTTCATCGGCTCGGTGCGGCCGTCCACGACGTAGCTCGTCGGGTCGCCGGGGGCGAGCTTCAGCGCGTAGAAGGTGCCGTGCTGGGCGTCGCTGGCGGTGTGCGTCCAGGCGAGGGTGCGGTTGTGGCCGATGGCGACCAGGGGTGTGCCGTAGAGGCTGCCGCCGGAGACGTCGAGGGTGCCGGGGATCGTCAGGTGCACCTGGTAGAAGCGGAAGAGGCCGCCGACCCAGGGCAGGTGCGGGTTGCCGAGGACCATGGCGTTGCCGCTCCGGGTGGCGTCACGGCCGAGCGCCCAGCCGTTGCTGCCGAATTCGGCTGCCACGGCACTCGGGCGGGCGGGGGTGCGGGGTGCCGCGGCGGTGCTGCCGCCCGCGGCCGTCGGGGGTTTCGCGCTGCCGATGTCCGGGGCGAGCGGGATGGTTCCGGTCGCGCCGTTGACGTCGTACACGAGGTTCCACAGGTCGAGTGCGGTGATCGGCCGCGCCCAGGGTTTGCCCTTGCAGCGGGGGTCGGGGAGCCGGTCCGTGCCGGTGTCGCGCAGATAGCGGTTGTACCCGGCGGCGTACCCCTCGACCATCCGGCGCAGTTCCGCCGTCGGACCGAGCGGCGCCCCGCTGTCGAGGAGCCGCCGTACGGTGCCCGCCTGCCGCCGGCCCTGGTAGTACGTGTCGCTGTCCAGGTTCCGGGTGCCGTCGGCGGACTTCTCCCCGGGGCCGAAGAACCGGGAGCGCTCGCCCCGGGTGGTCACGACCCGGTCGGCGAGTTCGCAGGCGTTGTCCTGGGCGAACGCGAAACCGTAGCCGTAGCCGAGGCCGCCGAAGTCCCGGGCCTCGACATGGGGGACGCCGTACTCCGTCCGGCTGATCCGGGCGCTCAGGCCGGCTTCGCCGAGGGACCCGGCCGCCGTGGCGCCGCCCGTTCCCGCCGCGACGGACGCGGGTGCGGGGAGCAGGGCCACGGTGGCCGATGTGACGCAGAGCGCGGCCACCAGGACCGCCAATCTGCCGGACAGGGAACGTGTTTGACGTTTCGTCACTTCTTTGGGTCGGGTCATGTCCGCCACCCTCCCGAAGCGGGCCCGGGTCCGCATCGGGCAGTCGCCTGACATTTCGCGCGGGCATCAGACCAGGGGCGTCATCCCGTGGTCGCATCCGGCACCCCGCAGAGCGCCGCACCCCGCAGAGCGCCGCACCCCGCAAAACGCCACACCCGGCACCGGCCCGCTCCGGTGCGTCGCCCCTCCCCGGCCCCGTTCGCTCAGGGCACCAGTACCAGCTTGCCCTTCGCGTGTCCCCCGTCGCTGATCTCGTGGGCCTTGGCCGCCCGTGCCAGCGGCAGCACCTCCGCCACCCGTACCCGCAGCGTTCCCCCGGCCACCAGGCGCGCGTGCTCGGCGAAGACCGGCAGCGGGTCCGTGGAGGACCTGGCCGAGAAGGCAACCTTGTGCTCGGCCGCAGCGACGAAGTCGCCGACGGTGACGATGCGGTCGGTGGTGCCTCCGCGCAGCGCGATCGAGTCGGGCAGCGCGCCTCGGCCCGCCACGTCGAAGACCGCGTCCACGCCCTGGGGGGCCACCTCGCGGACCCGCCGCACGAGCCCCTCGCCGTACGTCACCGCGAGCGCGCCCAACTCGCGCAGATGGGCGTGGTTGGCGGCCGAAGCGGTGCCGACGACCCGCACCCCGCGCGCCACCGCCAACTGCACGGCGAACGAACCGACCGCCCCCGCGGCCCCGTTGACCAGCAGCGTCTCGCCCTCGGTCACGCCCAGTTCGGTCAGCACCCGGTGCGCGGTCTCGCCCGCGACGGGCAGCGCGACGGCCTGCTCCCAGCTGAGCCCGGCAGGCTTCCGCACCACCTCGGAGGCCACCGCGTACTCGGCGTACGCGCCGCTGGACGCCCAGCCGAACACCTCGTCGCCGACCGCGAACCCGGTGACGCCCGCGCCGACCTCGTCGACGACGCCCGCCACGTCCAGCCCCGGCACGAAGGGCAGTTCGACCGGCATGACCTGCTGCATCAGACCGGCCCGGAGCTTGCTGTCGACCGGGTTCACCCCGATCGCCGCCACCCGCAGCCGCACCTGCCCCGGCCCGGCGTGCACGTCGGGAACCGTGACCTCCTTCAGCACCTCGATGCCGCCGAACTCCTCGACCACGATCGCTCGCATCGTCATTCCCCTTCGTCCCGCTCCTCGTCGTGCGGCCGGGCGTCGCGCTCCGGCCCCTCCCGCCACTCGGCGGCGGGTGCTCCCCAGCCTTCCCGGGGCTCGGCGCCGACCGGGCCGTCCCTTCGGACAGTTCGCCCTGTCCGAAGGGACGGCCCGTCCCCTCCCCCGCGTACGTACGCTGGCGGCATGCAGGAGACCCGCCGCTTCGCGCCCGCCGACCCGTCCGCCGTCCGCTCCGCCGGGGCGGCGCTCGCCGTGTCCGCGCGGATCCTCACCGGTCCGCTCCCCGAGCTCCAGCAGCGCATGTCCGAGGCGCTGCGCGACCTCGTGCCGCACCGGGCGGTCTCCGGGCTCGCCACGCACTGCGCGCACTCGCCCGTCACCGCGTACGGCGAGGAGGCGCTGACCGCCCCGGTCACCGCCGCCGAACTCGACGCCGTCGCCGCCACAGTCCCGGTCGGACACCCCTGGCAGGGGCGGGCCCTGCTGGCGGGCGCCGAGCACCCGGTGCTCGCCGTCAGCAGCATCGCCTCCGGACCCCGGCCCACCCTGTTCGTCCTGGTGCGCCCACCGCACGCGCCGCACCTGGACGCCGGGACCACCGCCTTCGTACAGGCGCTGTGGGACCTGGTGACGGCCCACCTGGACCGGGTGGCCATCGAGTCGCCGCCCGGGATGATCTCGCAGTCGCGGGCGGTCGCGGGCGAACGGGCGCGCGCCATCGCCGAGTTGAGCGACACCCAGGCGACCGCGCTGACCGGGCTGCTCGGCGTGCTGCGCAGCCGCACCCTGGACGACGCGTCGGCACGCGCGCGTGCCACGACTCTGGCCGTGGACTCCCTGGTGGAGCTGCGGGCGGTCGCCGAACGGGACCAGGAACTCTCCGAGGAGCCCGCCCGCCGCGCCTTCGACCGGCTCGCCGACTCGCTGCGCCCGCTGCTGCGGCACGGCCCGGCCCGCCTCGAACTGGCCCCGCCCGCCGACGACCGGCCCCTGCCCGCCGATGTGACCCGGACGGCGCGGGCGGTGGTGCGCGCGGTACTGCTCACCGTGCTGGAGCAGGAGCCGGTGCACCGGGTGCAGGTCGGCTGGCAGGTGGACCCGGCGGCGGCCGAACTGCGCGCGACGGTACGGGACGACGGGCCCGGCCACGTCGCCCGCGAGGCGTTCGCGGTGCGCAGGGTCGAGGAGCGGCTGGCGGCGCTCGGCGGGCGGCTCGCGGTGGACGCGGTGCCCGGCTGGGGCACCACGGTGACGGCGGTGCTCCCGCTGGGCGCCCCGGAGGTGACGGCCACCGACCCGCTCGCGGTGCTCGGCGCGCGGGAGCTGGAGGTGCTGGCCGCCCTGGCCAGGGGGCACCGCAACCGGGCCATCGCCGAGAGCCTGCACATCAGCGAGTCGACGGTGAAGTTCCACGTCACGAACATCCTGAGCAAGCTGAGCGTGGGGACCCGCGGGGAGGCGGCGGCGCTGGCGCACACGCTGCACGTGGTGGCCTGAGGCGGCCGGCTGTCAGTGCTCCGCTCTACGGTCGGCCCCATGCCACCGCAGCCCCAGCCTCGCCCGCCGCGCTCGTACACCGCCTTCTGGACCAACGGCCTCTGCCGCGAACTGGCCCGCGAGGGCTACGGCGGCCTGCGCCCGACCATCCTGTTCGGCGGCCCGTACACGTCGATGCCCGGATTCGTGCGGGCGGGTGTGCGGCCCGGCGACCGCATCCACCCGGTGCGCGTGCACCGCGCCGAACTGCATGTGCTCGGCACGATGGAGGTCGCCCGGATCGTCCCGTACGAGGACGCCGGAAGCGTGCTGGCCGACGAGGACTACGCCAAGCTGCTGTTCTGGCGCTCCCTGAAGACCAACAGCGTCACCGAGGTCCTCCTCGGCCCGCCGGGCGCGCCGCTCACCTTCGACAACCCCGTCCCGCGCACCGTGCTGGAACGTCTCACCTACACCTCCGACCGGCGCGGCGACCGCGGCGTGAAGTTCCTCGCGGAGGGCCGCCTCACCCGCCCGCACAGCGTCCAGGGCATCTACCGGCTCGCCCCGCACTCGGCGGCGGACCTCGACGCGCTGGTCCGCGACAGGCACCGGCGGCCGGACGCCGCCGCGCGACAGGCGGCGGGGGTGTACCTACGCCCCGGTCCGGGGTGCACCCAGGCCGCTTCCCCGGCGGCGCGCCGCTTCGTAGCGTACGGACATGCCGATCACCGACAAGTCCCCTGATCTGTCGTACGGTTCACCCGCCCGGCGCCGACGCCGCGGCCTTCTCGTCTACTGCGCTCTCGCCTGGCTGGGCATGTGGGTGGCCATGGCGCCGCTCCTGCTCGCCGGCTTCCGGCGCGGTGACGCGCGCGAGGGCACGGGGCTGCTGGAGGAGGTGTGCATCGGGGTCGCGATGCTCGCCCCGGCGCTGGCCGCGCTGTTCGTGGTGCGGTACGTCGAGCGCGACCCCGGGGTGCGGGTGCGGGACGCGCTCGCCCTGCGCCTGCCGAGACCGTGGGGGCGCGGGGTGCGGGCGTGCCTGGCGGCCGTCGCGGTGCCCGCCGGGCTGACGACGGCGGCCCTCGCCGTGGGCACGCTCGCCGGCAGTTACCCCTTCGGCGGCTTCGCCCCGGACGGGCTGGGCGGCTGGGCCCTGTCCGCGGTCCTGGGCATGGTGCTGTCGCTGCCGCTGTTCTTCGGCGAGGAACTCGGCTGGCAGGGCTACCTCTTCCCCCGGCTCGTCGGGGGCGCCGGCACCGCGAGCCTGGTGCGGGCGTACCTGCTCACCGGTACGGCCTTCGCCCTGTGGCACCTGCCCACCCTGCTGATGGGCGGTCAGTACCCGGGGCGCCCCTGGTACGTCTCGGTGCCCGCGATGGTGGTGAGCTGCGTGCTGGTCCTGCCGGTGTTCACCTGGCTGCGGCTGCGCTCGGACTCCGTGGTGCCGGCCGTCGTCGCTCATGCCTTCACCAGTTCGGTGAGCGTGGGCATGGTCGGGCGGTTCGCCGGACCCGGCGCGGAGCTGGACCCGCTGCACATGGCGCTCAACGGGTGGCCCGGCTGGGTCGTACTGGCCGCCTTCGTCGCCTTCCTGGCGCTGACGGGCCGCCTGCGCCCGGCCGCACACCGGGGCGGGCCGGGGGTGGCCCCGGGCGGCAGCGGCCCACTAGGGTCCGGGTAAGCGTTCGCTCAGGCAGCCGGGCCGCCGGGCGGGAGGCGTGCGCGGCAGAGACCGGCGCGGGCGGGCTCGCCGCACCGGAGGCCGCCGCGGAGGCGGTTGCCGCAGGGAGAAGCGTCCCGGAGGAACAGGAGCAGTACGTGCCGGTCATCGATGCGTGGATGCAGCACCCCACGGTCCGTCACCAGAACCACGAGATGCTGGAGTCGCTGCGCCGGTGGACCGGGCTGGGGCTGCTGGAGGAGCCGCTGCCGGTGCGGGCGACCGTCGAGGCGATGGACGCGGCCGGTGTCGAGATCGCGCTGTCCTCCGCCTGGTACGGCCCCCAGGGGCCGCTGATCAGCAATGACGAGGTGGCCGGGTTCGTCGCCGGGTCGAACGGGCGGCTGCGCGGGGTCGCGGGCGTCGATCTGACCCGGCCGGTGCGGGCGGTGCGCGAGCTGCGGCGCGCCGTGGACGACCTCGGGTTCGTCGCGCTGCGCCTGGTGCCGTGGCTGTGGCAGCTGCCGCCCACCGACCGGCTGTACTACCCGCTGTACGCCGCCTGCGTCGACCTCGGCATCCCGTTCTGCACCCAGGTCGGCCACACCGGGCCGCTGCGGCCCTCGGAGACGGGCCGGCCGATCCCGTACATCGACCAGATCGCCCTGGACTTCCCCGAGCTGACCATCGTGTGCGGGCACATCGGCTACCCGTGGACGACCGAGATGATCGCGGTGGCCGACAAGCACGTCAACGTGTACATCGACACGAGCGCGTACACGGTCGAGCGCTACCCGCGCGAGCTGGCCGAGTACCTGCGCGGCCGGGGCCGCCGGAAGGTGCTGTTCGGCAGCAACTACCCCATGATCACACCGGCCCACGCACTGGAACACCTCGACGAACTCCAACTGGACGATGAGGCGCGGGAGTTGTTCCTTTCCGGCAACGCGCGGCGGGTCTTCGACCTCTGATGCACAACGCCCCCGACCGGCACCGCGAGTCCGGTGCCTGGCTGACGCGGGCGGAGCACCGCGCGGACGTACTCGCCGGTCCGGCGGCTCCGCGGGCACTGGCCGGACGCTCGGCCCCGGCGGACCGCTCCGACGCGGCGTACGCACCCGGGGAACGGACCCGGCGCCTCGGCAGCACGTACTTCCGGGGCGGCCCCTACCGGGCCGACCGGGACTGACCCGGCCCCTCCCCCGCACCGGGCCGCGAGCTCCCGCACCCATCCCCCGTACACCCGCTCCCACCTGCGCGGAAACTCCCTCGCCCGCCTCCCACCGCCGTCCTATCCTCAGCGCATGACGACGCACTCCGAACCGTCCACCCGTCCGGTGCCGGCCCATCCGCCGAAGCCCGCCCCCGGTGACCGCATCGCGGTCCTCTCGCCCGCCTCGGGGCTCGCCGGGATCCTCCCGATGCCGCACGACCTCGGGCTGGAGCGGCTGCGCACGGAGTTCGGCCTGGAGCCGGTCGAGTACCCGACGACGCGGAAGATGGGCGCCACGCCGCAGGAGCGCGCCGCCGACCTGCACGCGGCGTTCGCCGACCCGACGGTCAAGGCGGTGATGGCGACCATCGGCGGGGACGACCAGATCACCGTACTGCCCTTCCTGGACCGGGAGTTGCTCCGCGCGAACCCCAAGCCCTTCTTCGGCTACAGCGACAACACCAACCTCCTCCTGGCGCTGCGCAACCTGGGCATGGTGAGCTACCACGGCGCCTGTGTGATGGTCGAACTGGGCCGTCCCGGCGCCCTGGACCCGCTGACCGCCGAGTCGCTGCGCGCGGCCCTGTTCACCTCCGGCCCGTACGAGCTGCGCCCGGCCGGCCGCTTCCGCGACACCGACCGGGACTGGGCCGACCCCGCAACCTTCACCGCCGAGCCGGAGACCCGCCCCGGCGCGGGCTGGACCTGGCACGGTCCGCGGAAGGTGGTGGAGGGGCGGGCCTGGGGCGGCAACCTGGAGATCCTCTCCGGGCTGCTGATGGCCGACCGCGAGATCGAACGGGACCCGGCGGCGTACGAGGGGGACGTCCTCTTCCTCGAAACCTCCGAGGAACTGCCCTCGGCGGAGACCGTGTTCCGCATCCTGCGCGGCATGGGCGAACGCGGGATGCTCGCCCGGTTCCCCGCCCTGCTGATGGCCCGCCCCAAGACCTGGTCCCTCGACCGCCGCAACTCCCCCCAGGAGAGCCTGGCCTACGCGGCCGGACAGCGCGAGGCGGTCCTGCGCGCCCTCGCCGCGTACGCCCCCGGCACCCTCGCCGTGTTCGACGTGGACTTCGGCCACACCGACCCGCAGGTGGTGATCCCGTACGGCGGCGAGGTACGGGTGGACGGCGTGGAGCGGCGGATCACGGTCACCTACTGATACGGCAGCACAGGCCGGTCGGGGCCCTCGGGCAGGTCAGGCCTGGATGCGGCTGCGCAGGCCGGTGAGGAGCCAGGTGAAGACGGGCGCCAGGTCCGGCGGCACCGGCCAGCCGTTGATCCGCGCGAGCAGGTGCCAGTAGCGCTCCGCCCGGGGGTCCATGCCGACCTGGATCCGGTCCGCCATCCAGATCCGCAGGGCGGCGTCGTCGGGGCGGGCGAAGGTCTCGGCGTAGCGGGCGCTCAGCCTGTCCAGGACGGGTGCCGCGCCGGGCGACTCGGGGTCGATTCCGGCGGCGAGCGCCGCGCCGACCCGCTCCCGGACCGTCTCGGTGAGGTCGTGGTGCAGGCCGGTGGTGTCGCCCTCGGAGCGCTCTGCGGCCTGCCGCTCCACCATCCGGCGCACCGCGGCGCGGAAGTCCGTGTCCTGGCACAGCTCGGCGAGTTCGACCCACGCCTCCACCTGCTCGGGCGTCGCGTCGTCGGGCAGCCGGGGCATCGCGGAGCGCATCATGGCGACGAACTCCGGGTTGGCGTCGAGGCCGCCGAAGACGTCGTCGAGGAAGTCGGTCACCAGCCGCTGGCGTTCCTCGTCGGAGAGTTTGGCGAGTCTGTGCATGAGATCCAGCTCCTTCGTCGTGGCGCCCCGCCTGGCCACCGCACGCAGCACCGACTGCCTCAGTCGCAACGTGCGTATCTGCACTTCCAGGGCGTCGGCGTGGGCCGCCGCCATCTCCGGTACGGAGACCTCGTGGTCCAGGACCTTGCGGACCGCCGCGAGGTCGAGACCGAGTTCGCGCAGGGTGCGCACGAGGTCGAGCCTGGTGAGCGCGTCGATGTCGTACAGCCGGTAGCCGGCCGGGCTCCGTTCGGTCGGCGGCACGATGCCGGAATCGGAGTAGAACCGGATGGCCTTGACCGTCAGCCCGGTCCGCCGGGCCAGGTCACCGATCGCGTAGAGCGTGTCGCCGTTCATGTGCACAGCCTGGCGTCTCCCCATGGGGGAGACACAAGCACCGGGCAGCGGAAGTCACCGGCTTCCCGGACGGAGAGGAGAGGGGCGCGTACGCCGCCGGACAGCGAGAAGGCGCTGCCGGAGTGTCCGGCAGCGCCTTCTCGGGGTCGGGGGGCGGCGGGCCCGTGGTGGGACCGGCTCAGCGGTTTCCGCCGTCCTTCGCCGCCTTCTCCGCGTTCTTCTCCTTGATGCGCACCGTCTCCTTGCGCACCTCGGACTGGGTGGCGCGCTCCTTCTGGAGCCACTCCGGGTTCTCGTCCTTGAGCGCGTCGATCTGCTCGGTGGTGAGCGCCTCGGTCACGCCGCCGCGGGCGAGGCCGGAGATGGAGACGCCGAGCTTGTTCGCGACGACCGGGCGGGGGTGCGGACCGTGGGTACGCAGGTCCTGGAGCCACTGGGGCGGATCGGCCTGGAGTGCGGTCAGCTCGGCGCGCGAAACGACACCCTCCTGGAACTCTGCGGGGGTGGCTTCGAGGTACACACCCAGCTTCTTCGCCGCGGTGGCGGGCTTCATGGTCTGGGTGCTCTGGTGCGACGTCATGGCTCCAGGGTATCGAGCGTGCGCGCGACCGCTGACCACACCGCCGGGCGGCGGCCGTGCCCCCGGCCGGTAATCTGGCCACGTGACAGGCTCGGAAGCACCCTCTTCGACATCATCGTCCCCGGCGTCGGACGCGGCACCGCAAGTGGCCCCGGCGGCTCCTGCGACGCCCGCGTTCCGGCTCGCGTACGTCCCGGGCGTGACGCCCGCGAAGTGGGTGCGGATCTGGCACGAGCGGCTGCCCGACGTACCGCTGGCCCTCGTCGCGGCGAGCCCCGCGGAGGCGTCCGGGCTGCTGCGCGACGGCGGCGCGGACGCCGGTTTCGTCCGGCTGCCGGTGGACCGTACGCAGCTCAGCGCGATCCCCCTCTACACGGAGACCACCGTCGTCGTGATCCCCAAGGACCACGCGATCACGGCCGTGGAGGAGGTACCGGTGGCGGAGCTGGCCGAGGAGCTGGTCCTGCATCCGCTGGACGACACCCTGGACTGGGAGCACCCGCCCGGCGTGGCCGCCAAGGAGCGCCCGGCCACCACCGCCGACGCGATCGAGCTGGTGGCGGCGGGAGTGGGGCTGTTGGTCGTACCGCAGTCGCTGGCCCGGCTGCACCACCGCAAGGACCTCACGTACCGGCCGCTGACGGGCACCGACGAGGTGCCGGTCCCGGAGTCGCGGGTCGCGCTGGCGTGGGCGCGGAGCGAGGACGGTGAGCCGCCGGAGCTGGTGGAGCACTTCATCGGGATCGTCCGGGGCCGTACGGTGAACAGCACCCGGGGCCCCTCGCTGCCGGCCGCCCAGCAGAAGGCCCCGCGCAAGGGCAAGGGCGGCGGCTCGCCGGAGAAGGGGAAGTCCACGGCGAACAGGTCCGGCCGGGGCTCGCGCGGTGCGGGCGGCGGCGCCAAGGGCGGCAAGGCCGTGGCCAGGAACAGCACCAAGGGCGGCGCCAAGGGCGCCAACCGCCGGGGCAGGCAGGGCCGCTGATTCGCGGGGCGGGCCGGGGAAGCCTGGTCGAGGCCGCTGGGCCGGGGGGCCGGGGCCCGGGGAACGTCGGGGCCCCGCCCCGTTCCGATGCCGCCCCGCACGGCATCGCCCGCTTCCGCGGCGCATCGCCCCGCCCCTCCGGTCAGCCCAGGCCGACTCCGCGCAGTACCAGGAAGAGACCCACGGTCGCGTTGAGCGCCGAGAGGGTGGACGCGGCCGTGCCCGCCGCGGCCACCAGGGCGGCGACGCCCGCCCGGGTGAGGGCCGACGGCCAGCCGTGCGCCGGCGGCACCGGTCCCAGCAGGGCAGCCACCCGGCGCGGCACCGGACCCGCCTCCGCGAAGGCGGCCAGACCGGAGAAGACCCGGCCGCCGGCCACGCCCCGGGACGCCACCAGTGCAGCCTTGCCGACCGCGCGGGCCGTCGTGCGCCGGTCGCCGGTGGCGCGGGCGGCCTCCTCGTCGGCCCACCGCTCGGTACAGTAGCCGACGACCCCGCGCAACGGCCGCAGCAGCGGGTTCGCGCAGGCCGCCAGCCGTACGAGGAGCAGCAGCCGGTGGTGGTGGCCGTGGAGGTGGGCGCGTTCGTGGGCGAGGAGGGCGTGGCGTTCGGTGTCGGTGAGGGCGGCGAGCATGCCGGTGGAGACCAGGATGCGCCCGGTGCGGGAGGCGCCCCGGGCGGACGAGCCGGGCAGGGCGTACGCGTACGGGCTGTCGTCGCCGAGCACGGCGACCTCCGAGGACGTCCCCAGACCGGCCAGCGCGCGGTGCGCCCGGGTGCGGTAGCGGCGGTCGCGGAACAGGGCGACCGCCCACGCCGTCACGACCCCGGCCAGCGCGACGATGGAGAGCTTTCCGGCGATCTCGTCGCCGGGCACCGCCGCGCGCACCTCGGGGTCGGACCAGCTGTCGGGCAGCGGGTTGCCGGGCAGCTGCGCGGTGCCCACGACCACCAGGAGGCACAGGCACACGGTGCTGCACACGGCCAGGATCACCGCCACGGCCGTCAGCAGACGCGCCGCGGTACGCGGATGCAGATGCTGCTCGGCGAGCCGCGCGATGGGCAGAGCGGTCAGCGGCAGGATCAACGGCAGGAAGACGAAAACGCCCATCGGCTCAGCTCTCCGGCCCTTCGGACCCGTCCGCCGAACCCTCACCCAGCAGCGTGCGCAGCAGCCGCTCGTCGTCCGGCGACAACGCCGAGACGAAACTGGAGAGCACCGCGTCCCGGTCGTCCTCCCGGTCCAGCAGCTTGCGCATCCGCAACGCCACCAGCCCCGCCCCGTCCGCCACCGGCGTCCACTCGAAGGACCGCCCGGCACGCGTCCGCGTCACCGCCCCCTTCTCGTACAACCTCGTGAGAATCGTGATGACAGTGGTGTAGGCGAGGTCGCCGCCGAGCTGTTCCTGCACCCGTGCGGCGGTCACCGGTCCTTCGGCCGCGCCGAGTGCGGCCAGCACCTGTGCCTCCAGCTCGCCCTGGCCGCGCCTGCGGTCGCGCGGACGCGGACCCTCCGTACCACTCGTGCCGTCGGTCATGCCCGGCGTCCCCCTCTGCGGTGCACCTCTTGTCCTTGGCCCGCGCGGTCTCCACGCGGGCATCGGGGCATCGTACTCAGCCCTCTGCCCGCCCCTGAACCGGCAGGTCCCCGGGTGTGCCCGGCGCGTCGCGCACGGCCGGTGCCCCGGCCATCGGGAAGAGGACGGGGCTCAGCAGGTGCTGGGTGCGGCCCGGGGCCGGTCCGTGCCGCGTGCGCGGGGCGATGGCGGCGCGCAGGTCGCCGATCAGGGAGTCGAGTTCGTCGCGGCTGAGCCAGAGCGCGTGCTGCCGGAAGCCCACCAGGTCGGCGACCGGGTCCGCGTCCGCCCGGTCGAGGTAGGTACCGAACTCGGCGAGCAGGACTGCCGTGGCGGCGGCGAAGCCCCGGCGGTACTCCTCGGTGCTGTCCTCGGCAGTCCGTTCCGGGTCCGTGGCGAGCACCGCCCGCTCCCGGCACAGCCGGTAGGTCCGCTCCACCGCTCCGCGCACCCGGCGTTCGCTCTCCACGCCCAGGACTCCCGCGTCGGCGAGCAGGCCGATGTGGCGGTAGGCGCTGGTCTTGGACACGTCGGGCATCCGGGCGCAGATTTCGGCGGTCGTCATGAGGTTGCCGCCGGACAGCGCGTGGACGACGCGCAGCCGCACGGGATGCAGGAGCAGATCGGCCATTTCCATGGGCCAATGATCCCACGCCTGATACCTTTCCCAAAGTTGGGAACAATCGAATCCGGCGACGCCCACGGGCGGACCGGGAGAAACGGGGAGGGTGCCGTGCGGGGTCAACTGCCGCCACTGGGGCGGATGTACGAGGCCGGGGGCCGACGGCTGATGCTGCACCGCTCGGGCACCGGCGGGCCGCCCGTCGTACTGCTGCCGGGGGCGGGGCTCGTCGGGCTGGACTTCCTCAACGTGCAGGCGGGGGCGGCCGGGTTCACCACGAGCGTGTTGTACGACCGGGCGGGCACCGGCTGGAGCGACGCGGTGGAGCTGCCCCGGAGGCCGGCCGAGGTCGCCGAGGAGCTGCGGGCACTGCTGGGCGCGGCCGGGGTTCCGGGCCCGTACTTGCTGGTGGGGCACTCCCTGGGCGCGTTCTACGCCCGCCGGTTCGCACAGCTCTTCCCGGCCGAGGTGGCGGGGCTGGTGCTGCTCGACCCCGGACACGAGGACATGCTCGCGCACGTACCCGGTGAACTCGCCTCCCTGGCCGAGGAGATGAAGCCGGGCACGGAGCCGCTGCCGGACCTGACGGAGGAACAGGAGAGCGCCGCGCGCGGGCAGTGGGCGCAGTTGTACGCGGGGTGGCCCGGGGAGGTGAGCGGCCCGCTGATCGAGCACAACCTCGCCTCCTGGCGCACCGCCGTCGAGGAGGTGCGGAACTTCGAGACGGAGGTGTACGAGGAGCTGCGGCGGGGCGGCGCACTGCCGCAGGTGCCGGTGTCGGTGATCTCGGCGGCGGGGAGCAATCCGTACTGGGCCCGGTTCATGACCGAGGAGGCGCAGCGGCGGGTGCGCGCCGGAATCCGGGGTCTTCACGCGTCCCTGACCACCCCCGGGGGCGAGCACCGCGAACTGCCGGACGCCTCCCACCAGTACCTGCACATCGAGCACCCGGAGGAGGTGCTCGACACGATCCGCACCCTGCACACCAAGCTCTGAGCCTCGCGGGGACCACTGCGACCACGGGAAGGGGACCACAGCGACCACAGGAGAGGGCCAGCAGATCCGGTGCCAAGCGGTGCCAGTCGGAGCCACATTGACGCCAAAGGACGCCAGCAGTCCTTGCGATGGCGCCAAGGTGGTGCCAGACTGGCACCGCAGGCGAGGCCGCGCCGAGCGGGCCCGTTCCGTGCGGCGTCGTGCCTCAACGCGCTTTCCTCACACGTCCCTTGCTCTGGAGGATCCATGGAGAACGAACCGACGACCTGCCCCGCCGGATCCGGCGAGCCGGCGGGCCTGCCCACGGGACGCGACGCCGGCTGCCCCTTCGACCCCACCGCGGGGCTGGGCGAGCTGCGCGAGCAGGACCCGCTGGTGCAGATGCGCTACCCGGACGGGCACCTGGGCTGGCTGGCCACCGGGTACGCCACGGTGCGCTCGATATTCGCCGACCCCCGGTTCAGTTCGCGCTACGAGAAGATGCACTACCCGTTCGCCGACCTCGGCCCGATCCCGCCCGCGCCGGTCGGCGACATGACCGGTATCGACGCCCCCGAGCACACCCGCTTCCGCAAGCTGCTGATCAGCCGGTTCACGGTGCGCCGGATGCGCGAACTGACCACCCGGGCCGAGGAGATCACCACCGATTACCTGGACGCGATGGAGCGCGGGGGCGGCCCGGTCGACCTGGTGGAGGCGTTCGCCCAGCCCATCCCCGCGCTGATGATCTGCGAGCTGCTGGGCGTCCCGAGCGCGGACCGCGACAAGTTCCAGCGGTGGGCCAACATCATGATCACCCAGAGCACCGACCAGGAGGCGGCGGGCGCGGCGATGGCCGCCCTGGGGGCCTATATGAGCGACCTGGTCGCCGAGAAGCGGGCCAACCCCACCGACGACATGCTCGGCGACCTCACCGCCTCGGACCTCAGCCACGACGAACTCACCGGCCTCGGCGCCTTCCTGCTCGGCGCCGGTCTCGAAACCACCGCGAACATGATCGCCCTCGGCACCTTCGCCCTGCTGAACAACCCGGACCAGCTCGCCCTCCTGCGGGCGGACCCGGATCTCGCCCCGCAGGCCGTGGAGGAGCTGATGCGCTATCTGACCATCGCGCACACCACCATGAAGTCGGCCCTGGAGGACGTCGAGCTGGACGGCAAGGTCATCCGGGCCGGGGAGACCGTCACCATGTCCATCGAGGCGGCCAACCGCGACCCGCTCCGCTTCCCCGACCCCGACGTACTCACCCTGGACCGCAAGGCCACCGGGCATCTCGGCTTCGGCCACGGCATCCACCAGTGCCTGGGCCAGCAACTGGCCCGCGTCGAGATGCAGGTGGCGATCCCCGCCCTGATCGCCCGCTTCCCGTCGCTGCGGCTGGCCGCACCGGCGGACGACGTCCCGCTCCGTACGGGGGCATCCATCTACGGGGTGCACAGCCTCCCGGTCACGTGGGACGAGGCCTGATCCGATGACGAACGAGACCGAGGTCCGGGTCGACAGGGACCGCTGCATCGGGGCCGGAATGTGCGCCCTGACCGCACCGGACGTGTTCGACCAGGACATCGAGGACGGCCTGGTCCTGCTGCTCCGCACCCGGCTGCCGCACACGGACCCGGAGCTGGAAGCGGCCCGCGAGGCCGCGGGAATGTGCCCGGCGGAGGCGATCTCCGTGGGGTGAGGGGGCGAGGGGGGAGACGGCCCGAGGGGAGCTTGTCGGGAAGGGCTCGTCGGGGGGGCAAGTCGGGGGGCTCGTCGGGGGGCTCGTCGGGGAGGGCTCGTCGGGTGGCCGGGGGCGGCCGGGGTGATCACGCCCCGGCCGTCCCGTCAGTCCCCCGGCGCCCGCCCCGCGCCCGCGGCCACCAGCGCGGCACCGGCGAGGGCCGCGGCCAGCCACAGCACCGCCGTGACCCCGGCACCGTCCGCCACCAGCCCTCCCGCCAGCGCGCCCAGGGCGATGGCCCCGTTGAACACGCCGACGAACAGCGCCGAGGCCCCTTCCCCGGCCTCCGGCGCGGCGGCCAGCAGCCAGCTCTGCGTACTCACCGAGACACCCCCGTACGTCAGCCCCCACACCGCCATCAGCACCCCGGCCACGATCGGGGACCCGCCCGTGGCGGGCAGCACCAGGACGATCAGCAGGGCCGTCGCCGCGAGCGCCGCGCCGATCACCAGGACCGTACGGCGCGGGGACCGGGCGGCTCCGGCCCCGGCGGCGAAGTTCCCGGCCACGCCCGCGACGCCGTACACCAGCAGCAGCGTACCGAGGGTGCCGGGCCCGGCGGCGGACACGGATTCGAGCACCGGGCGGACATAGGTGTACGCGGCGAAGTGTCCGGTGACCAGGAAGGCGACGACGAGCAGTCCGGTCCGCACCCGCGGCCGGCGGCCCAGCCGCAGCACACCGCCCAGCGCGAGCGCCCGCTGTGCGGGCAGCCGGGGCAGGAGCACCGCGAGCGCGACGAGCACGGCGAGGGAGAGCCCCGCCGCGGCGACGAACGCCGTGCGCCAGCCCGCCAGTTCCCCGAGGTACGTACCGGCGGGCACGCCCAGGACGGAGGCGACGGCGATGCCGCTGAAGACCAGGGAGGTCGCGGCCGGCACGGACCGCGCGGGCACCAGCCGTACCGCCAGGCCCGCCGCGACGGCCCACACCCCGCCCATTCCGATGCCGACCAGCACGCGCGCCGCGACCATGACCGCGAAGTCCGGCGCCCAGGCGGCGGCGAGGTTTCCGGCCGCCAGTACGGCAAGCAGCGCGCAGAGCACCGCACGCCGGTCGAACCTGCCGAGGAGGGAGGTCAGCAGCGGCGCGGAGAGAGCCGCGACCAGTCCGGTGATGGTCAGCGTGACTCCGGCGACACCGTCCGAGACCCGCAGCGAGCCGCCCATCGGCGTCAGCAGTCCGACCGGCAGCATCTCGGAGGTGACCACGGCGAAGGTGCCCACGGCAAGCGCGACGACCGCCAACCACCCTCTCAGCAAAGGGAGTTGATGCTCCTCCGGTCTCAGTTGGCGCTCTTTTGGCCGTACGGGCGGGCCTGCCTGCTCAAGATCCTTCATGCCTCCAGCCAATCCGGCACCGGCCTCCGGAACAACGGCGAAGCTCTCAACCTTCTATGAGCGGAGCTCATCGATCAGAAGAGAGGCAGCCATGCCCGGCCTGGAAACACGCGAACTGGAGGCCTTCCTCGTGCTCGCCGAGGAACTGCACTTCGGCCGCACCGCCCAACGCCTCTACCTCTCCCAGAGCCGCGTCAGCCAACTGCTCCGCGCGCTCGAAAGCCGGGTCGGGGCCCGCCTCGTCGACCGCACCAGCCGACGGGCCGCCCTCACCCCGGTCGGCAGCCAGCTGTACGAGGCCGCCAGACCCGCGTACGACGCCCTGCTCACGGCGCTGGACGAGGCCCGCGCCACGGCCAGGGGCACCGGCGGAACCCTGCGCATCGGCTTCCAGGGCACGGCCAACGACCACGTCATGCGGGCCCTCGCACTGTTCCGCGACCGCCACCCGGACACCGCCACCGAACTCGTGGAGATCCCGTTCGCCGACCCCTTCGGCGCGCTGCACCGCCACGAGGTGGACACGGCGGCCGTCCTCCTCCCGGTCGAGGAGCCCGAACTCGTCGTCGGCCGGATCTTCTCCCGCCGCCCCCAGACGCTCGCGCTCCCCTCCCACCACCCGCTCGCCCGGCGGCCCCGGCTGACCGCCGAGGACCTGGCCGGCTGCCCGCTCGTCGGCGTCACCCGCACCTACGCCCCGGAGTACTGGCGGCACGCGCAGGCCCCGGCCGGCACGCCCGGCGGCCTCCCCATCCCGCCGGGCCCCTCGGTCAACACCCTTCAGGAGGGACTGGCACAGGTGCAGGCGGGCCGGGGCGGGATGCTGCTGTGCGTGCCCTCCTCCGAGTACTACCGGCACCACGCGCTCACCTTCGTACCGGTCGACGGCCTGCCGGAGTCGCGGCTCGGACTGGTCTGGCACCGGAGCCACGAGACCCCGGCGATCCGGGCGTTCGCGGACGCGCTCGGGGAGACGGACGACTGAGGGCGCGGCGGCCCGTGCCGGGCGGGCCTCACGCTCCCAGCCGGGCCGCCGCGGTCTGCCGGCGGTAGCCGCCGGGGGCCAGCCCGTACTCGCGCTTGAACGCCTTGGCGAAGGCGAACTCCGAGCCGTACCCCGCACGCGCCGCGACCGCGGTGAGCGGGGTGTCGGACTCGCGGAGCAGCCGGGCGGCGGTGGTCATGCGCCAGTGGGTGAGGTACGACATCGGGGGTTCGCCGACCAGCGTCGCGAACCGGCGGGCGAAGGCGGCCCGGGACAGCCCGGCCCGTTCGGCGAGCGACTCGACCGTCCACTGCGCGGCGGGGGCCTCGTGCATCGCCGCGAGCACCGGCGCCACGGCCGGGTCGCCGAGCGCCGCCGCCCACCCGTCGACGGCGGCCGGGGTCTGGTCGTCGAACCAGGCGCGCAGGATGTACAGCAGCAGCGAATCGATCAGTGACGGCACGATGCCGTCCGAGCCGATGCGCGGATTCTCCAGCTCCGCGCCGAGCAGTTGGACGGCCGCGCTCAGCTCGGCGTGCCGGCCGTGCCGGGTCTGCAGGTGGATCACCTCGGGCAACTGGCGCACCAGGGGGTGCGGGCGGCCCTGGTCGAGGTCGTAACTGCCGCACAGCAGACGGGTCTCGGGGCCGTCGCCGCCGACCCGGAACGAGCCGATCGGCGATGCGTCCGGCCGTCCGCGCCCGCCCGCGAAGTCCTCCTCCGCGGGGTCCTGGGGCGGGGTGGTGGGGTGATCGGCGAGCACGTGGCCCCTGCCGTCGCGCAGGAAGACGACGTCACCGGGGCTGAGCGGGACGGGTTCGAGGTCCTGCGAGGGGATCAGCCAGCAGGTGCCGTAGAGCACCACGTGGAACCCGGCGCCCACCACCGGTGGCAGCCGCAGGGCCCAGGGGGCGCGGCCGACGGTGCGTACGGACGCCGGCTTTCCTGTGCGCATCGAGGCCAGCGCCTCGGTGAGGATGTCCATGCGGCCTTGCCCTCCCTGGTGCGGTGGCGCCGGATCCGGTGCCGGTGGTGTTCCTGATGGTGATGTTGGTGTTCGTGATGGTGGCACCGGAACCTGTGCCGGTGTCGAGGGGGCCGGCGCCGGGTGTGCCGTCGGGCAGCGGTCCCGCCCGGCGCCCGTCCCTCACACGGTCAGGACAATCTTGCCCTGTACATGCCCTGTGGCGACCAGCTCGTGCGCCTTCGCCGCGTCCTCCAGCGGGAAGGTCTCCGACACGTGCGGGCGGACGCGGCCCGCGTCGATCAGTTCGGCGATGGCTTCCAGCGAGGCGTAGTCCGGTTCGACGGAGATGCCGGCGAACCGCTTGCCCTCGGCCTCGGTGCGGGCGAGCAGGGCGGGGTCGCCCTGTTCCAGGAGGCTGACGAGTACGCCGCCGGGGCGCAGCACCCCGAGCGAACGGGCGCCCTGGGCCAGCGAGTCGAAGACCACGTCGACGTCCCGGACTGCCCTGTCGAAGTCGGTGGTCCGGTGGTCGACGACCTCGTCGGCGCCGAGACCGGTGACGAAGTCGTGCCGGGCCGCACTGGCGGTGGCGATGACGTGGGCGCCGCGCGCCTTGGCGATCTGCACCGCGAAGTGGCCCACACCGCCCGCCGCGCGCTGGATCAGCACCCGGTCGCCCTGCCGCACGTCGGCCGCCTGGACGAGCCCCTGCCAGGCGGTGAGTGCCGCGAGGGGGACGGCCGCCGCGTGCACGTGGTCGAGCGAGGCGGGCTTGCGGGCGAGCTGCCGGGAGGGGGCGGCCACGTACTCGGCGTACGCGTTGGCGGCGCGCGGGAAGAACGGCATCCCGTACACCTCGTCCCCCACCCGGAACCTGGCGCCGGGGCCGGTCTCCTCGACCACTCCCGAGATGTCCCAGCCCAGGACGAACGGCGGCTCGCCGAGCAGCGGGAACTCACCGGACCTGACGACCAGGTCCGCCGGGTTGACCGCACTGGCGTGCACCCTGACGAGGACCTCGCCGAGCAGCGGGCGCGGACGCTCGCGCTCTGCGACCTCAAGGACCTCGGGACCACCGAAGGACTTCTGAACGACTGCGCGCACGACAACTCTCCCTGTTCCAAGGCCGACCGGGACCGGCCGGCAGCGTCCGGATCACCCGGGCGCCCCGCCTGTTGTCCTCGACCTTAGGGAGATCGAACGAGCCGCAGAATGGCCTTCCGTCTCGCCCACATGTCCGATCGTCTCGCCGGGCGTCCGTCCCGGACCGGTCTCAGAGCGGGTCGAGGTGCATCAGGACCTCGTCCCGGTCGTCGCTGCCGTCCGGGGCGAAGCGCAGGACGCCCGGCCTGCGACCGGTCTCCCGCCAGCCGTGCCGGGCGTAGAAGGTCTCCAGCCCGGCGCCGCCGCGGGCGGCCAGGTGGAGCTGCTCCAGGCCCATTTCCTCCCGGGCGACCCTGCGGACCTCCGCCATGAGGACAGCTCCGTACCCCCGGCCCCGTACCGCCGGCCGGGTCTGGACGTGGTGGAGCGTGCCCCAGTGCGCGGTCAGCCGGAACGCGTCGCGCCGGATGTGCAGCCAGCCCACCAGGCCGTCGGCGGCGGCGTCCGCGTCCGTCGTCGCCAGCAGGATGCGGCTGGTCTCCGGGGCGAGCGAACCGGCGAGCGCGTCGACCGCCTCGGCGGCCTGCTCCTGGCCGATCGGCGGGAAGGGAAAGCCGGCCGCTCCCCCGGCGTTGGTGACCTCGACCCAGCACGCGGCGAGCGCCCGCCTCAGTGCCGGGGTGGCCGCGCCGGGCGAGGTCAGCTGACGCAGCACGAGGGGACCGCCTGGGCCGGAGGCGGTGCCGGGGGGCCGGTCGGACGTACCGCCGGTGCCGGTGTCGGGCGTAGCGCCGGTGCGGGTGTCGGGGCTTTTCGGCATCCGGGGATACTCGCACGTGCGTGGCTGGCATGATCGGCGCCCATGGGCGACTGGTTCCGGCAGGCGGGTCACGGCGTACGTTTCGAGTGGGGGCCCGCGGGGGCCGAGCGGCTGGCGGCCGATGTCGCCTGTCTGGTGGTGGTTGACGTGCTGTCGTTCACCACGGCGGTGTCCGTCGCAGTGGAGGCGGGGACCCGGGTCTTCCCCTACCGGTGGCGCGACGAGAGCGCCGTCGGGTACGCCGCCGGGCTGGGGGCGGACCTGGCGGTGGGCCGCCGCGCGGTCACCGCGTCGTCGCCGTGGACGCTCTCGCCGGCCGCGCTGCGCCGGGCCCCGTTCACACCCCGGCTGGTGCTTCCCTCGCCCAACGGTTCGGCCATCGCCGCCTCCGCCGGTGACTCCGCGGTGGTCGCGGCCTCGCTGCGGAACGCGACCGCCGTCGGCCGCTGGCTCGCCGCCCAGGGGTACGGGCGGCCCGCCCGCCCGGTGGGCGTCATCGCCTCCGGGGAACGCTGGCCCGACGGCAGCCTGCGCCCCGCTCTGGAGGACCTGCTCGGCGCGGGGGCCGTCATCGCGGCGCTGCGCGACGGCCGAAGCGCGGCGGCGGGCCCCGGTGCGCCTTCGCACTCCGACGCCCCGGCCCTGTCCCCCGAGGCCACGGCCGCCGCAGCGGCCCACGCGGCGACGGCCGATGTCGGCGCCGCCCTCGCGGCCTGTTCCTCCGGGCGGGAGCTGGTGGAGGGCGGGTTCGCCGAGGACGTCGCGGTGGCCGCGGAGCTGGACGCGTGCGCGGTCGTCCCGCTGCTCACCGAAGGTGCCTTCGCCCCGGCCGAGTAGCCGCCGCGGCCCCGGGCCGCCGCCGTGTGCCGCCGCGTGAGACCCCCGTACTCACGCGCGCGCCCACGGCAGCGCCGCCCCCGCTACCCCTTCCCCTCCTCCCCCTCCACCAGCTGCGCCGCCTTCCGCGCCTCCTCCTCCAGCCGCTGCCGGTACTCCGCCCACGAAACCTCTGCGGGCAAGGGCATGTTGGCGGCGCTCTCCCTCAGCCCGGCTGCTCCGTCGATGAGTTCGCGGACGATGTCGGCGTGACCGGCGTGACGGTTGGTCTCGGCGAGCAGATGGATCATGATGCGGTGCAGCGAGACCTCCTTGCGCTCCACCGGCCAGTGCGGGACATGACCGAGGGAGTCCAGGTCCAGGGCCTCGGCGGTGGCGTCGGCGTGCGCGCACGCCTTGCGGTAGAGGTCGATGACGTACTCCCGGGACTCGTCGGCCTTCGCCCACATGTCGACGGTCGGGTCGTCGTCGAACTCCTCGGTCCAGGGCATCGGTTCGCCGAAGGGCCGCCCGAAGGTCTCGCCGAAGTACACCGCCTCGCAGCCCGCCAGGTGCTTGAGCAGCCCGAGCAGGTTGGTGCCGGTCGGCGTCAGCGGTCGCCGTACGTCGTACTCGGACAGCCCTTCCAGCTTCCACACCAGGGCTTCCCTGGCCGTCGTGAGGTAGTTCCGCAGTTCTTGCTTGGGGTCTGGATGCGTCATCTCCCCACCTTCGCACCCACCACTGACAACGCGTCTCCGCCCGCGATCTCCACGCTCCCACACATACCCGTATACGGGTGTTACTGTTCTCCGCATGCCGCTGAAAGCCGTGGACAACCCGTTGGCCCTGCGTCTGCTCGGGCTGCTCGTCGAACGCCCCATGCACACGTACGCACTCGGAAGCGAACTCGCCAGGCGCTATCCGCACGTACGCGCCCGCAGCGGATCGCTCTACACGCTCACCACCTCGCTGATCGACGCGGGCTGGATCGCACCGACCGGAACCGAACAGGCCGGGAACCGCCCCGCCCGCACGGTGTACGCGCTCACCCCCCAGGGCTGGCAGGCGTTCCGGGAACGGGTGGGACGGCAGGTGCGCGAGGCCAGGGTGGAGACCTCGGCGTTCGTGGACGCGCTGGCCTACCTCGGCGCGCTCGGCCGCGAGGAGGCGGTGGCCGCGCTGCGGGAGCGGGTCGCAGCGCTGGACGAGCGGATCGCGGCCCTGGAGACGGCGGCCCGGGACGCGGCCGGCGACGTACCCGAACTCTTCATGATCGAGACCGCGTTCGTCGGCCACCAGATGCGCTCCGAGTCCGGCTGGATCCGGCAGCTGATCACCCGCATCACGGACGGCACGCTGCCGTGGCCCGGGGCCGAGGCGGCGGAGTCCGCACCGGGCACACCCGGAACGCCCGCCACCACGACGGGGCCCGGCACCCCGACGACCCAGAAGGAGCAGTCGTGAGCAGCAGTCTCGTCTTCGGCATCTACGCCGGCGGCCAGGTCGGCACCACCCTGGGCGCCCCCGACGACCCCCGGGCCATCGCGTCCCTGGTCACCGGCCTCCAGACCGGCCACCCGCACCCGGGCGGCACCGGCGACGCGGGCGCCCGGTCCGGTACCCAACGCCCCTTCCTCATACGCGAGTACCTCCACCACCTCGGTCCCAGGCCCGACCCGGAGAAGGTGGCGGTCCTCCGTCCCGCGCGGACGATGGCCGCGCTGACGATGCCCGACGCCTGGTACACCCGGCACGGCCGTGAGCTGGACCTGGTCCTGAGCTACCAGCCGGAAACCGAGGACATCGACGGCTGGCTGGAGTTCATCACGCGCGTCGTCGCCCGCTACGGGCGGATCGTCCGCCACCTCCAGGTCACCCTCGAACCGAACTTCCCCATCCCCTGGATCGACGGCAGCTCCCCCGGCGCGCTCACCGCACTCGTCCGCGGCACCGCGCACGCCCGCCGCACCCTGGACGCCGCGGGGCTCGGCCACGTCCGGGTCGGCTTCTCGGTCGCGGAGCCCGCCGAATGGCTGGGCGGGGACGCGGAGTTCTGGGACCGGCTGGCCGCCGTACCGGCCGGGGAGTTCGCCCGTCACGTCGACTACGTGGGCCTGGGCCTCTACCCGGACGCCTTCTCCCCCACCCCGCACGAACACCTCGTACCCATGGTCGAGCACGCGCTCACCCACCTCCGCACGGTCAGCCTGCCGCCGCTCGGGCTGCGCCCCGGCACCCCGGTCCGCATCTGCGAGAACGGCACCCCCAGCACCCCCGACCGCTCCCCGGAGGAACAGGCGGCCCGCCTGGAGACCATGATCCGTACGATCGCCTCGGCCGCCGCCCGGCACCACGTCACCCACTACGAACTCTTCGCCCTGCGCGACGCCGACTCGGCGCGCCCCGAGGCGACCGCCCGCTTCGGCCTCACCACCAGCGACTACCGCCCCAAACCCGCCTACGAGACGTACCGCGCACTGATCGGCGAACTCGGCTGACGGGCCCGGCCCCCGCCGGACGCTCCGACGGGGGCCGTGGGTCACGATGTGCCGACGCTGACCAGGCCCGTTTCGTACGCGGCGACGACTGCCTGGGCGCGGTCGCGGAGTTGGAGTTTGGCGAGGATGCGGCCCACATGGGTCTTCACGGTGGCTTCGGAGAGGTTCAGGCGGGCGGCGAGTTCCGCGTTGCTCAGGCCCTGGGCGAGCAGGCGGAGGACTTCGAGCTCGCGCGGGGTCAGCGCCGCCAGGTCGCGGTGCAGGCCCGGGGCGGGGGCCGTCCTGGCGTGTCGTTCGACGAGGCGCCGGGTGATGGCGGGGGCGAGGAGCGCGTCGCCGGTACGGACCATGCGGACGGCGGCGACGAGGTGTTCGGCGGTGACGTCCTTCAGCAGGAAGCCGCTGGCTCCGGCGGTCAGGGCCGCGTAGACGAGGTCGTCGAGGTCGAAGGTGGTGAGCATGATGATGCGGGGGTCGGTGCTCGGGGGGCCCGGGGGGATCGCCAGGATGCGGCGGGTGGCTTCCAGACCGTCCAGTTCCGGCATCCGGATGTCCATCAGGACCACGTCCGGGCGGGTGCGGCGGAACGCCTCGACGGCTTCCAGGCCGTTGGCCGCCTCGGCCACGACGTCGATGCCGTCGGCCATCAGGATCATGCGGAATCCGGTGCGTACGAGCGCCTGGTCGTCGGCGATCAGCACACGTACGGGGGCGGTCACGGGGTCTCCAGGGGCGTCGGTGGCATGCCGGGCATCAGGGGTATCAGAGCACGCACCTGGTATCCGCCGGTGAGGCGGCGGCCGGTGTGCAGGGTGCCGCCGTAGATGGCCAGGCGTTCGCGCAGGCCGATCAGGCCGCGTCCGTTGCCGCTCGCCGCGGAGGCGGAGGGGGTGCCTCCGGTGTCGGTGATCCGTACGGCGATGTGGTCGTCCGCGTACGCGACGGCGACCTCCGCCCGTGCGCCGTCGGCATGTTTGACGGTGTTCGTCAGCGCTTCCTGTACGACGCGGTAGGCGGCGAGCCCGATGCCGGAGGGCACCTCGCGCGGGGTGCCGGTGGTGGTCAGGGTGACCGGCAGGCCGGTGCCCCGTACCCCGCTGACCAGCGAATCCAGCTGTTCCAGGCCGGGTTGGGGAGTGAGTGCGCCACCGGGGGCGGACCCGGCGGCGGTGTCGTCGGCGTCCATGGTGAGCAGCCCCATGGTGTGGCGCAGCTCCGCCATCGCCGCGCGGCCGGCCGCCTCGACGGCGAGCAGGGCCTCGCGGGCCTGGTCCGGGGCGATGTCCATGACCTTGCGGGCGGCGCCGGCCTGGATGGTCATCATGCTGACGTTGTGGGTGACCACGTCGTGCAGCTCACGGGCGATCCGCGAACGCTCCTGGGCCGCGGCCCTCCGCAGCCGCTCGGCCTGCTCGTGTTCGAGGGCGGTCATCCGCGCCTGGCTCTCGGCGGTCCTGAGCTTCCAGGCGCGCAAGCCGTGGGCGGCGAAGATCAGCGGGACGAGGATGAACAGCGGGACGTACTGGGTGGGGACGGTCGGCGGGACCGTCACCATGCCCCAGACGCGGGTGCGTTCGTCGGTGCCGACGGTGAGCACGGTCACCGACAGGGTGGCCAGGGCGAGGAAGCGGTACGGGCTGTAGACGGCCGCGGTGTACGCGGCGACGACGACGGCGTAGAAGGTGAGCCGCATGGCGTCGTCGGGGGCGAGGGCGGTGGCGAGGGTGACGGTCCCCAGCACGGCGAGCGGGTACCTGCGGCGCACCGTCAGGGGCCCGAACGCGAGGAGGCTGATCAGGATCGCGGCCACGAGGCTGCCGGTCTCGGTGGGCCTGCCGAACGGGCCGATGGACTGGCCCGACTCATGGACGATGCTCGCACCCCGGTTCACCGCCCAGTGGAGGTTGTTGGCCCCGAGGCAGAGCGCGAGCAGCACGTCGAAGAGCATGCTCCGCCGGGAGGGCCTGAGGAAAGGCCCGGCCACCGGCCGGAAGACCGGAGCGAGGGCTTCGCGGGCACGGGACGCGAGACGTGCGGCCAGAGGGGCGGGGGCGGTGGGCCGGGACGACGAGAGCCGGGACGACGAGGGGGGTGGTGTCCATGTGGTCGGTGGGGCCGGAACCGCCGTCGTGGCCCCAGTGGTCCCCGTGACCCCCGTGGCCAGTGCGCCCGCTGCTGCCCCTGCGCCCTCTGCGGTCCCTGCGCCCTCCGGGACCCCTGCCGCAGGCGCGGACGGTGCGGCCGGCGTCGTCCCCACCGCCGGTTTCCGCCGCAGTTCCGGCAGGACTCCCGTCCGGGCCGCCCGGTCCGCCGGTGTCTTCCGTACTCCGCTCATCGCGCCATTGTGGACCGGGGTCCGCCCCGCCGCATCCGTCCCGGCGCTCAACTCCGTACGCCTGGCGACTACTTCCCGGGGATGACCCGCGGTGGCCTCGCCCGCGCGCCGTACCGGAAATGAACCGGGCTGCCGACGCGCGGAAGCCCCCCGCGCTCCTAGCTTCGAAGGACCGCACACCCCTTCTGGGTCCCGCCCCCCGAATCACACCTCTGCATCACACCCCCGAATCACACCTCTGAGTCCTTCGAGCAATTCGAGCAACGGGAGTTCGCATGTCCAGCACGCCGGTGATCGAGCTGCGCGAGGTGAGCCGTCGTTACGACGACGGGCCGCCCGCACTCCACCACGCCTCCCTGACGGTGCGTCCCGGGGAGGCCGTCGCGATTCTCGGTCCGTCCGGCAGCGGCAAGTCCACGCTGCTGAATCTGATCGCGGGCCTGGACCGGCCCGACGAGGGCACGGTGACCGTGGACGGGGTGCGGGTCGACGGGCTCGGCGAGGCGGGGGCCGCGCGGTTCCGGCGGGCGAAGGTGGGGATGGTCTTCCAGTTCTTCCATCTGCTCGACGACCTGACCGTGGCGGACAACGTGGCGCTCCCCGCTCAACTCGCCGGTACCCCCAGGGCCGCTGCCCACCGGCGGGCCGCCGAACTGCTGGAGGACCTGGGTATCGACCGCTACTCGGGCGCCTACCCGGGGACCCTGTCGGGCGGCCAGCGGCAGCGTGTCGCGGTGGCCCGCGCGTTGATGAACCGCCCGCCGCTGCTGCTCGCCGACGAGCCGACCGGCGCCCTCGACTCGGTGTCCGGCGAGGAGGTCAGCCGGCTGCTGCGCGAGCTGCACGCCGAGGGGCAGACCGTCGTCCTGGTGACCCACGATCTCGCGCTGGCCAGGTCCTGCACGGACCGTACGGTCGAGCTGGTCGACGGCCGGATCGCCTCGGACACCGCCGCGACCGGCGCGGGCCCGCTCTCCCGGAGCGCCCGTTGAGCGCGCTGGGCAGGGTGGTGCGTTCGGGTGTGGGCCGCCGCCGGGTGCCGACCGTCGTGATCGTGCTGGCCACCCTGATGACGACGGCCGCCTCGATCCTCGCCGGGTCGCTGCTCGCGGCGTCCAGCAGGCCGTTCGACACCGCCTTCGCACGGCAGCACGGCGCCCATCTGACCGTGCGGTACGCGGACGGCGCCGCCTCCGACGACCGCCTCGCGGCCACCGCGGGGAGCGCCGGGGTCGCGGACTCGGCGGGCCCGTTCCGTACGACGACGATCACGCCGCGCTCCCCCGGGATGGCGGCACGGCCGGGGGGTGGGCCGGGGCCGGAGTCCGGGCCTCCGCTGTCCCTCCCCGAGCTGCCGCTGACCGTGGTCGGCCGTGACAGGCCCGCCGACGGCGTCGACGACCTCGTCCTCACCAGCGGTCGCTGGGCCGCCCGCCCCGGCGAGATCGTGCTCGCGGGCGGGTCCGGCGGCTTCCCCGGCCCCGGGCTGCGGCTCGACTTCCCCGATCTGCCGGGGAGGCCCGCGCTGACGGTGGTCGGCACGGCCCGTTCGGTGACCGGGAGCGCGGACGGCTGGGTGACTCCCGGTCAGCTCGCCGCGCTCACCCCGCCCGGCCGGGACGGCGGCAGGCAGATGCTCTACCGCTTCACCGGTGCCGACACCGCCGGGCAGGTGGCGGCGGGGCACAGGGCGGTGACCGCCGGACTGCCCGCGAAGGCCGTCTCCGGTACCCAGTCCTGGCTCACGGTGCGCCGGTCCGCGGAACGCGACACCGCGCTGTACGTCCCGTTCCTGGTGGCCTTCGGCACGCTCGGCTTGGTCATGTCTGTGCTGATCGTCGGCAACGTGGTCGCGGCCACGGTCGGCGCGGGCACCCGCCGCATCGGCATCCTCAAGGCGATCGGCTTCACGCCCGCCCAGGTGGTACGGGCCTACGTCGGCCAGGCGCTGCTCCCCGCCGCCGCCGGGACCGCGCTCGGTGTGCTGGTCGGCCATCTGCTCGCCCTGCCGGTGCTCGCGGAGGCCGCGGAGGCCTACCGGACGGCGGGGCTGGGCGTCGAACCGTGGATCGACGCGGCGGTGGTCGCGGGCGTGCTGGGGCTGACGGCGGTGACCGCGTGGGCGAGTGCGGCACGGGCCGGCCGGCTGCGTACCGTCGAGGCACTGTCGGTGGGCCGCACGCCGCGGCCGGGGCGCGGCAGGTGGGCGGCGCGGGCCGCCGCGCGGCTCCCGGTGTCGCGGCCGGTCGGGCTCGGCCTCGCCAGGCCGTTCGCCAGGCCGGGGCGGGCGCTGGCGATGTGCGTGGCGATCGTGTTCGGTGCGACGGCCGTGACGTTCACGGTGGGGCTCGGCTCCTCGCTCCAGAGGATCATGGCGGCTCGGGAGCACGCCGATGCCGATGTGGTGGTCGACGTGCGCGAGTTCGGGGAGCGGGCGTCCGGCCCCCGGGAGCCGGCCCGGGAAGCGGACGCCCCGGCACCGCCCGCCGGGGGCAGGGCCGCCGAAGCCGGTGCGCTCCGGGCGATCACCGCCCAGCCCGGCACCCGTACGTACTACAGCGAGTCCACCGGACGGGCCTCGCTCGCCGGAATCTCCGGCTCCGTCGCGGTGGTCGGCTTCACCGGGGATGCCTCCTGGGGCGGCTACGCCATGGTCTCGGGGCGCTGGCTGGGCGGCCCGGGGGAAGCCGTCGTCCCCACCGGCCTGCTCACCACGACCGGGAAGCGGGTAGGCGACGGCCTCACCGTCAACGGTCGGACGGGCGACGTCACCCTGCGCATCGTCGGTGAGGTCCTGGACCCCCGTCACGACGGCATGCAGGTCTTCACCGACACCGCCACGCTCACCACCGCCGTACCCGACCTGGTCCCCGCCGCGCACAACATCGCGCTCAAGTCCGGAACCAGCAGGGAGAGTTACATCGAGGCCCTCGACAAGGACCTGCGCCCGCTGGGTCTCGCGGCCCGCCCCGGCGGGCCCGACGGCGGCAGCGAGATGGTCGTCACGCTGAACGTCCTGTCCGGGTTCCTCACACTGATGCTGGTCGCGGTGGCGGCGCTCGGCGTGCTCAACAGCGTGGTCCTGGACACCCGGGAACGGATCCGCGAACTCGGCACGCACAAGGCGCTCGGCATGACCCCGCGCCAGACGATCGCACTGGTCCTCACCTCGGTGGTGGTGACCGGGCTGATCGGCGGCGCGCTGGGGGTCCCGCTCGGCGTGGCGCTGCACGGCTGGATCGTGCCCGCGATGGGCGAGGGCGCGGGCCTGCGGCTGCCCGGCAGCGTCCTGAGCGTGTACGGCGCCCCGGAACTGGCGCTGCTGGGCCTGGGCGGCCTGCTCATCGCGACCGCGGGAGCGCTGCTGCCGGCGGGCTGGGCGGCGCGGACCCGGACGGCGGTGGCCCTGCGGACGGAGTAGCGGGCGGGGTCGGGCACCGGGGTGCGCGGGCACGACGGCACGCGCACCCCGCCCTGCCCCACCGCGCCCCACCGCGCCCCGCCGGGCGGGCCGGGTCCCGGGGGCGCGTCCCGCCCGCCCCGGCCGTCCTCAGGCGCGGCAGCGCAGCATCTCGAACGGGGGGTTGGCCCGGTAGTCCGCCCAGAAGTCGGTGCCGAACTCGCGCACCCCTGCCTCGGAAACCTCCAGCCGGACCCATGTCAGCTCACTGAAACCGGCCGCCCGCAGCGCCTTCTCGTGGGCGTCGCGGCGCGGGCGGCCGGCGAGGAAGGAGACCGGCGGATCGAGCAGCGCCGTGGTCCGCACGCGCGGTCCGACCTCGACCTCCTCGCCGGTCAGCTCGCTGAGGAAGCCGTACCGCTCCGGGGTGGGCCCGTCGAAGCGGAAGTCGGGCGACTGGTTCAGTACGAAGAACTCGCCGCCGGGCCTGAGATTGCGGTGCACCGAGCGGCACATCCGCTCCATGGTGGCGGCGTCCTCGGCGTAGTTGAGCATGTGGACGCCGAGGGCCACGTCGAAGCGGTCCGCGAGCGCCGGAAGTCCGGCCACGTCGCCGACCTCGTACCGCACACCCAGCGGGTCCCGCTCCTCCAGCCCCCGCGCCACGGCGACCATCTCACCGGAGATGTCCACCCCGAGCACGTCCGAGGCGCCGCGCCTCCTGAACTCCCGGCTGTAGAAGCCGGTCCCGCACGCGAGGTCGAGGACCGACTTGCCGCGCACGTCGCCCACCAGGGCGAGGAATCCGGGCACGGCCACGTACTGCTCCAGCGGCAGCCCCTTGAAGCCCTCGTACGCCTCGCCGATCCCGTCGTACTGCTGCACGCTCATCGTGCGGTCCTCTCCTGTGCGTCTGCGGCGCCCGCGCGCTCGCGCGCCGACGGCGCGTGTCGGGTGCACCGGTGCACGCGTCCCCGGGGGGGCACGGGCGCACCGCTGTACGTTCCGGTCGTTCTGGCGGGCAGTCTTCCCGCACCCCGGCCGACGGCCGTACTGGCAGAAGCCACAAAGATCCGTACGCCGTCCCGGTTTTCACGCACGGGCGGCACCGGGCGGGCGGTGCCCGGTCAGGCGGTTCGGCGCAGGACGAGGACGTTCTCGGTGACCTGGGCCCGCTGGCCCTCGGGGCCCGTCGCCGTGCGTGCGGGGGCGTGGCACTGCTCGACGTGCCAGCCGCCGCCGGGGGTGTCCGTGTCGAGTTGGAGGGAGTCCAGCACTTCGCGCGGGGTGGGGAAGGTGAGTTCCGTGCCGTCGTCCGGCTTCCAGGACCAGGGGGCCGTCGAGGCGTGTTCCACCAGGATCAGCAGGCCGCCCGGTGCCACCGCGCGGGCGGCAGCGCGCAGCACCCGGTCGCGGGGGATCTCGACGGGTGTGTGGAAGTAGCTGGCGGTCACCAGGTCGAAGGTTCCGTCGGGGAAGGACTCCGCCAGGTCGTGGCGGCAGGGGTGCACCCGGTCTCCCACACCGGCGGCCGCCGCGCTCGCCGCGACCCTGCCGAGGGCCGTCCCGGAGACGTCGACGGCGGTGACCTCCCAGCCGAGCCCGGCCAGCCAGAGGGCGTCGCCGCCGTGGCCGCAGCCCAGGTCGAGGGCGGTCCCGGGGGCCGGGTCGAGATCGGTGACGAGCCGGGCCAGGACGGTGTTGGGCTTGGTGCCCCACTGCGGGGAGACGTTCCGGGAGTACTGGTTCTCCCAGAAGGCGGCGGATTCGCTGACGGTGGTCATGGCAGGGCCTTTCGGGTCGGACGGAGCCCCCGGCGGGGCGTACGACGACACTGCGGTCTGCGCCGCCGGAGTTGCAAAGCCTCGTGCCGTTTCGGCAACCTGGCAGGCATGAGCCCCGCGAAGAAGGACGTCCTGGACGCGGTCGGGCCGCGCCTGCGCGAGCTGCGGCACAGGCGCGGGCTGACCCTCGCCGAGCTGGCCGGGCAGACCGGCATCAACGAGAGCACCCTGTCCCGTCTGGAGGGCGGGTCCCGCAAGCCGACGCTTGAGCTGCTGCTGCCCCTCGCGGAGGTCTACGCGGTTCCGCTCGACGAGCTGGTCGGCGCGCCCCGCACCGGTGACCCGCGCATCCATCTGCGCCCGGTCACCCGGCACGGCATGACCCATGTACCGCTCAGCCGTCCCGGCGGCATCCAGGCCCACAAGCTGCTGATCCCGCCGAACCCGGACGCCCGGCCCGACCTGAAGACGCACGCGGGTTTCGAGTGGGTGTACGTGCTCGCGGGCCGGCTGCGGCTGCTCCTGGGTGAGCAGTCCCTGCTGCTGAAGGCGGGCGAGGCCGCCGAGTTCGACACGCACGTCCCGCACTGGCTCGGCGCGGACGGGGACCAGCCGGTGGAACTCCTGATCCTCTTCGGCAACCAGGGCGAACGGGCCCACCTCAGGGCCCGCACGACCTGACCGGGCCCGCACCACCCAACCCCGGCCCGCGCGACCCGACCAGGGCCCGCGCCACCCGACCGGGCCCGCACCACCCGACCCCGGCCCGCGCGCCCCGACCGGAGCTATGAACTCGCCCCCTGCGACCGGGTGAATCCGGACTCCACCAGGGCCGCCACCCGGGACAGTTCGCAGAGTCTGCCCGGCTCGCGGGCCGGTACGCACCAGTACATGCCGGGCGGCGCGAGCTGGTCGACGCGCGGCACGCCCAGCCAGCCCCGGGCGAGGTAGGTACCCGCCGGGGCCGCCCAGTCGGCGGCTCCGCCGACCGGGACCAGCGGGTAGAACCAGCGTTCCGAGTCCTGGATCACCGGTCCGCGCAGGGCGAGTTCCAGCAGCGGGCCGACGACGGCCCGGTTCCGGGTGCCGAGTGCGGCGTAGATGATCTCGACGGGGATGCGCACCGCGTCGAACCGGGTGCCGAGCGGAAGGACGGCCACGTTCCGCTCCGTCCACTCCAGCGAGACGGTCCCCGGCGACCGGTGGGCGTACGCGAGCCAGCCGGAGGGATCCGTTCCGGCGTCCGCCTCGATGTCGGGCCGGGGTCTCCACATCTGCACGGGGGCCGCCTTCACTGCGTCGGTGGGGCTGTACGGGGGTGCGTACAGGCTGAGTTCAGGAGGTGTACGGACACGGACGGGGTAGGTACGCGTGCGTACGAGACCTCCATCGTGAACCTGTTCAACGTCCTCCAGAAGGCCGTAAAGGGGTCTCCCTGGGGACGCCAAAGGGCCTTTCTGTCACCCGGGTTGGCGTCTACGGTGGAGCCCGAGGAGCCGACTGGAGGTACTCGTATGCCCCGCCCCAATGGCAACACCGCGCTGAAGGCCGCTCGCGTCGCCGCCGGGTACGCCACCCAACAGGCCCTGGCCGACGCCCTGAACAGCGCGGGGCCCCGGCTCGGGCTCGGTGATCTGGACGTGAGCATCCGGCAGGTGCGCCGCTGGGAGTCCGAGAAGCCGCCGTGGCCGCAGGCCCACTACCAGCGGGCCCTGCGGCACGTCCTCGGCAACATGACTATGGCGGAGCTGGGCTTCAGCCCCTCCTGGGGTTCCGTGCCCGCGCCCGAGGACGTGCCCCGGGGGATGCTGCTGGGCATCGGGGCGATCGGCCCCGCCCAACTGCCCCTGCCCAGCGGCAGCGGCGGCTTCCAGCCGGAGAGCGTCGCCGCCGACTACGCCCTGGTCACCGGCAGCCACCGGCGGCTCTACTGGACCGTGCAGCCGACCCAGATGCACCCCACCGTCATCGAGCACACCCGCCTCGGCACCGCCCTGATGTCGGAGACGACCGGGCCCGCCCGCATCGCCCTGGCCCGCGCGCTCGCCGAGTCGGCGCTGATGGCGGGGCGGATCGAGTTCTTCGACCTCCGGGACCCGGTTGCCGCCGCCGACACCTACGTACGGGCGCTCCAGGCGGCGGCCGAGGCGGACGACACCCTGCTCGGCTCGGCGATCCTGGCGCACACGGCGTTCGTGCCCGGCTGGGCGGGCGACCGGCCGACGGCCCAGGAGCGGATGCGGGCGGCCCGCGCCTACGCGCGCCGGGGGCGGCCGTCCGCCGAGTTCCTGGCCTGGCTGGACGCCGTCGAGGCGGAGTGCGAGACCAGGTGCGGGCATCCGCGCACGGCCCTGACACTGATCCGGCACGCCGAGGAAGTCCTGGCGGAGGGCGGGGAGTTCGCTTCGCCGGAGTGGATGGACTGGTTCGGCCCCGTACGCCTGGCCTCGTTCAAGGGGAACACCCAGCTGAAGGCCGGGCAGTTCGACCGGGCGCGGGAGACCCTGCTGCGGGTGCTGGCCGAGCTGCCCGCCGACGCGGGCAAGCAGCGGGCGGTCATCCTGGGCGACCTCGCGGCGGCGGCCGTCGGCGAGCAGCGGGTCGAGGAGGCCTGCGAGTGGGCCGGGAAGGCCCTCGGACAGCTCTCGGTGACCTGGTACGCGACCGGCATGGACCGGGTGCGGGACGTGCGCCAGAGCCTGCAGCCGTGGAACGAGCTGCCGTGCGTCGCCGCGCTCGACGACGCGATGTTCGGCTGGCGGGCGACGGTCAGCGCGCTTCAGCGCTGACGCCGCACCCGGGCCCCGTCGCACCGCCGGCATTGAACTCACTCACCAGGGAGGGAAGTTCGGCGAGTGTCTCGATACGGAAGGAGGGCAGCGTCCGCGCCTCCTCGGTGCACCACTGGATCCTCGCCCAGGGGCCGCGCCGCACCAGCGCGGTGTGCAGTCCGGCGGCGGCGGCCGGGCGGACGTCGTTGTCGACGCGGTCCCCGACGTAGAGGATCCCGCCGGGCGGGTGGGGCACGGCCCGCGCGAGCCGTACGAAGAACTCCGGGTCGGGCTTGGCGGCGCCCCAGTCGTCCGAGGTGCCGATCAGATCGACGTCCCCGGCGAAGAGTTCGCGGAGGATGCCGCCCGCGCGCACGGTCTGGTTGCCCGCGATGCCCAGCCACAGCCCGGCCTCCCGCAGGGCGGCGAGGGCGGGACGGACGTCCGGGTAGAGGTCCGCCTCGCCGAAGTCCTCGGGCTGCCCGGCCTCGACGCGGGCCTGCCGCTGTTCGTACAGGTCGAAGCCGGGCCGGAACTCCTGGAACACCTCGCGGTAGTCCCGCCCCTGCGCGACCACGGCACCGAACACGGCCGCGAAGGTGTGGCGGGGCACGCCGAGCCAGTCGGCCCAGGTCCCGTACTCCCGCGTCTCGTCGACCAGGCACTCACCGACGTCGAAGACCACAGCGCGAATCATGATCGGAAGGATAGGACGGGGCCGGGGGCGGGGGTACGGGGCCTTCAGGCCGTCCCGGGCCACCCCCCAAGGCCCTCCCCGGCCGTCCCGGACCGCCTCAAGCCGTCTCAGCTCTCCTCAGGCCGCCGGGCCTGCGCGCCCCAGCCCTGCTCCAGCAGGTCGAAGGCGCGGACGACGGCGACGCGCGGGTCGGCCTGACCACGGGCGGCGCGGGGCGCCTCCAGGGCGAAGTGGGCCAGCGCGGCGCAGGCGGGGTCGTCGGCGGGCAGGCCGCACTCCTCCGCGATGACGGAGGCGAGGGCGGAGGCGTGGCGGAGCCACATGTTCTGGAGGTGGTCGCGCAGGGCGGGGGTGCGGGCCACCAGTTCCGCGAAGGCGGTGAAGCGGGGGTCGCCCCCCGCCGCCGGGACGCGGTGGCGCAGGGCGTGGTCGCACAGGGCGGCCGGGACGGACCAGCCCTCGGGGCGCTCCCGCACGGCGGCCAGGAGCCGCGCCTCCTGATCGGCGTCCTCGTCGAAGACCAGGGCCTCCTTGACCGGAAAGTGCTTGAAGAGCGTGGTGGTGGACACGTCGGCGCGGTCGGCGATCTCACGGATGCCGACGTCGTCGTAGCCGCGCTCCAGGAACAGGGTCAGCGCGGCGTCGGCGATGGCGCGGCGCGTGGCGGCCTTCTTTCGCTCGCGGCGACCGGGGGGTGCGGGGGGCTCGGTGGAGTCCGGCGTGGTCATGCCGCGATCATACCCTTTGGTTGACCAACTCAAAAAGTGGACTCGTTGCACTTAGTGAGTTGGTGTGCTCTTCTGGAAGGGCGGCCGACCGGAACAGCCCGGCGCACCCTGCCGTGCCGTGCCGCGCCCTGGCGAAGCGCCGCGCAGACCCGCACGGCGCCCCGCAGCACGTGCCGATGTGCGCGACGCCCCCTCTCCCGACCCGCCCACCGCACCGCCGCACGGTGCCAGGCCCGCCTGCCGCACCGGCGCACCGCACCGACCCACCCGACGGCCGCACCACCGCAGCGCACCACCGCGCCGCGCCGCACCGACCCGCCCGACTCACCACCGCAGCGTGCCGACTCGCCCGCCCGACACACCACCGCACCGCACCGACCCACACGCCCGACACCGCACCGCACCGCCCAGCCCGACCACCGCACCACCACACCACCACACCACCGCAGCGTGCTGGCCCGTCCGACCCACCGCTGCGCATCCCTCCCCCACCCCCACCGCGCACGTCGGCACGCCCGGCGCGCGCCCCGCACACCCGAACCCGTACGAACGGAGCCTTTCCATGAATCCCGCACCCCCCTGCCCCCGCATCGCGGTCGTCGGCGCCGGACCCGGCGGTCTGGTCTGCGCGCGCGTCCTCCAGCGGCACGGCATCCCCGTCACCGTGTACGACCTGGACGCCTCCCGCGCCGCGCGCGGCCAGGGCGGCACCCTCGACATGCACCCCGGTTCCGGCCAGTCCGCGCTGCGCGCCGCCGGTCTGTGGGACGCCTTCCTCGCTCTGGCCCGCCCCGAGGGCCGGCAGATGCGGCTGGCGGGCCGCGACGGACGCATCCTGTTCGACGCGACACCGCCCGAGGCCGCCACCCCGGACGGCGCCCCCGAGATCGACCGGGGCCAGCTCCGCGGCCTCCTCCTGGACTCGCTCGAACCCGGCACCGTCCGCTGGGACCACCGGCTCACCCGGGCCGAGCCGCTCGCGGACGGCGTCCACCGGCTGCACTTCGCCAACGGCGGCAGCACCGACGCGGACCTCGTCGTCGGGGCCGACGGCGCCTGGTCCGCGGTGCGCCGCCTGGTGTCCGGCGCGACGCCCCGCTACACCGGCGTCACCTTCGTCGAAACCGGCCTGAACGACGCGGACGCCCGCCACCCCGGGATCGCCAGGCTCACCGGCGACGGCACGATGATGGCCCTCGACGACAACCTGGGCCTCGTGGCGCAGCGCAACAGCGGAGGGCACATCCGCGTCTACATCGGCATGCGCACGGACGAGGACTGGCAGCGCCGGGCCGGCCTCGAACCGGCCGACACCACGGCCGTACGCGAAGCCCTGCTGGCCCGCTTCAGCGGCTGGAGCCCCGGCCTGCTGGACCTCATCACCCGCACCGACACCGGCTACACCAACCGCCCCCTGTACGCCCTGCCGGTCCCGCACACCTGGCCCCGCACCCCCGGCGTCACGCTTCTCGGCGACGCCGCGCACCTGATGTCCCCGATCTCCGGCATGGGCGCCAACCTCGCGATGCTCGACGGCGCGGACCTCGCCCAGGCCCTCACCGCTCACCCCACGACGGACCAGGCGGTCACCGCGTACGAGAAGGTCCTGTTCCCCCGCTCGGCGGAGGCCGCCGCTGCCGCCGCCGAGGGCATCGAGAGCGCCTTCGCCCCGGACAGCGCCGCCCAGGCACTGGCCCACATGACGGACCACGCCTGACGGGCCGCAAGGGGACCATCCCCAAGGGGTCCGTCCCCGGTCGGCTCACCAGGTGCGGTCGCCGCGCAGTACGGCGTCGGCGCCGCCGTCGATGAAGACGACCTGGCCGGTGACCAGTTCGTTCTCCGGCGAGGTGAGCCAGTCCAGCAGCGGAGCGATCTGTTCCGGCCGGGCGTGGCCGTGCAGGGGCATGGGGACGGTCTCGTCCACGACCTTGCGCAGCTCCGGGCCTGCCAGCATGGGGGCGGTCATGGGGGTGACGACGGTTCCGGGGGCGATGGCGTTGAGGGGGATGCCGGCGCCCGCCCAGTCGGCGGTGGCGGCGGTGCGGCGTATCCACCGGGCGACGGCGGCCTTGGTCGAGCCGTAGATCGCGTAGCCCTCCCCGCGGTCGGCCGCCGCACGGGCGGCGGCCAGCGCGGTGTCCTCGTCACCGGCGAGCGCCGCGTCGGTGATGGCCGTGTCGTGCGGGTGGACGGAAGCGGCCGAGCCGACGACGACCGCGCGCGGGTCCGTGCCCGCGGCCAGCAGTGGACGGAGCCCTTCCAAGGTGGCGACCGCGCCGAAGTAGTTGACGCTGACGGCACGTGGCTCGAAACCGGCGAGGCCGGCGCTCGCGATCACGGCGTCCAGCCGCCCACCGCTCAACTCGCCCGTGCGTGCGACCAGATGGGCCCGGCCTTCGGGGGTGGCGAGGTCCGCGACGACATCGGCGTCCACGAGATCGGCGCCGATGACGGTGTGCCCCTGTGCGGCGAGCCGGGTGGCGGTGGCCCTGCCGATGCCGGAGGCGGCTCCGGTGATGAGGTAGGTGCGGGACATGGTGCGACTCCTTCGCCGATGGCGTGCGTTCACCGGTCGCCGATCGGCGCGTACCGGCCGTCGGCCGTACGTCACCGAGCCGCTTCCGGCCGGACGTTGATCAACATAAGCTTTTTTGGCATGCCGTGCCAATAATTCTGCCCGGCCCTGGGATTCCGTCTGTGAGAATGAGGCCGAGGCGGAACACGGCGAGGAGCACAGCACCATGGCGGCAGCACGGGGCCGTCCGTCCCTGACGGAACAGCGGCGCCTTCGGACTCGACTGGAGATCGCGGAGGCCGCGGCGACGCTGTTCGCCGACCGCGGTTACGACACGACGACGGTCGAGGACATCGCCTCCGCCGCGGGCCTCTCGCTGCGCACCTTCTACCGCTACTGCCCGGCGAAGGAGGACGCCCTCACTCCCCTCTACACCTCCGGACTCGACCTGCTCGTGGACGCCCTCGCGGCCCATCCGGCCGAGGAGCCGCTCAGCGCGGCCGTCGAGGCGTCCTTCGCGTCGGCGACGGCCGAGCGCCGCCTGGAGGACGTGGCCCGTACCCGCCGGCTCGTCCGCGTCATGGGGACCGCGCCCGCGCTGCGGACGCGCTGGCTCGCCACGGGGCAGGAGATGCGGGAACGGCTCGCACCGGCACTGGCGTCCCGCACGGGCACCCCTGCCGACAGCCTCGAAGTGAGCCTGCTGACCACCGCGGTGCTGGACGCGCTGACCGTCACCATGGAGCACTGGGCGTGGCAGGACGAACCGGCGGAACTCCTCGACCTGATCCGCCGCGCACTGACGTTCCTGCGGCTCGACGAGTTCCGGGCCCGGCCCCCGGCGTCCGCCACCGGCTGACCGGCACCACCGGCCCCGGCCCCGCCCCTCACCGCACGGTCGCTCCGGGCCCGGGACCGAGCCCGGGGCCGAGAAGGGGACGGGGCTTGGGCCGAGCGGGAGTACGCGGCCGACCACCGAGGCCAAAGCGCCGGTGGGTCCCGGGCCGAACAGGAGTACCGCACCGAGCACCGACGCCAGAGTGCCGACGAACCCCCGTCCCAGCGGCCATCCTGGGCTGAGCACCGGCACCGACGCCTCGCCAAAGTACCGACGGGCCATGGGCATCGGGCCGATGGCCGGGTCCGGACGGGAGGCCGAGTCCGCGGCTGGAAGCAGGGTCCAAGGCCGGAGAGGGAGGCCGGGTCGTGGAGGGGGTCCGGGACGGGGGCAGGCCCGGGAAGGGGACGGCGCGGACGGGTCCGGGACCGGGCGTGGCGGCCGAGCCGGTTCCCGGTTCCGCGGGTCGGGCCCGGAAGCTCCGGGCCCGACCCGCGCCCGGAGCGGGGATCGTCGCGCTGACCGTCGGCTCACTCGTGGCGGCCGCCTCCCGGGGTGCCGTGGGTTCCGGCAACGGGCTGGGCGGGGCCTATGTGGCCCTGCTGCTGGGGCTGGTCGCCACCGTCCTCGGCGGGCTCGCGTTGGCCCGCACGCGCCGGGGTCTGCCCCGCTGACCGGTCGAGGCACACCCACAGCACGAACCCGAGGCCGCTGAACGCCGCGCCCAGCGCACACACCGCCCCCCAGCCGCCCACCGTGTAGAGGGTGGTCGCCGCGAGGGCGCCGAGGGCGCTGCCCACCGAGTAGAACACCATGTATCCGCCGATCAGCCTGCTGCCCGCGTCCGGGTGCAGCGCGTGGATCAGGGTCTGGTTGGTGACGTGCACCGCCTGTACGGCCAGGTCCAGCAGGATCACCCCGGCGAACAGGGCCCAGAGCGAGTCACGGGTGAAGGCCAGCGGCAGCCACGAGAGGGCGAGCACCGCCAGCGCGATGCCGGTGGTCCGCCGGGAGTGGCCGCGGTCGTTCAGCCGGCCCGCCGCGCCCGCCGCCAGCGCGCCGACGACACCGATCAGCCCCAGCGCACCGATCGCGCTGTGGGACAGGAAGTACGGTGCCTCGCTGAGCGGCAGTGCGACGCCGCTCCACAGGGTGCTGAAGGCGGCGAAGATCAGCAGGCCGAGCAGGGCCCGGAGCCGCAGCAGGCGCTCCCTGGCGAACAGGGTGACCGTGGATCGCAGGAGCTGCCCGTAGCGCAGGGCGGCCGGTGCGGGGCCCGCGGGGCGCGGCAGTACGCGGTGCAGGACCAGGGCGAGCAGCGCGGTGAGCACCGCCGAGGCGACGTACACCGCGCGCCAGCCCGCGAGGTCGGCCAGGACGCCGGACGCGGTGCGGGCGAGCAGGATGCCGACCACCACACCGCTGGTGACCAGTCCGACGACCCGGCCGCGCCCGGCGGGAGGTGCCAGCGACGCCGCGAACGCGACCAGCGTCTGGGTGACGACCGCGAAGAGGCCCGTCACGGCCATGCCCACGAGGAGCATCGCCGCCGTCCGGGCGACGGCCACCACCGCCAACGCGCCGACCAGGAGCAGCAGTTGGGCCACGACGAGCCGCCTGCGGTCGGTCACGTCGCCCAGCGGTACGAGGAGGAAGAGGCCCAGCCCGTACCCGATCTGGGTGAGGGTGACGACGCTGCCGACGAGTGCGGGGCTCATCGCGAGGTCCTGGCCCATGGTGACCAGGAGCGGCTGCGAGAAGTAGACGTTGGCCACCGCCGCCCCGCAGGCGAAGGCGAACAGCGCGACGACCCCGCGGGAGAGGGCGGGTGCGGAGCTTTCCGCTCCCCGGGAACTCCCCGGGGGAATCACCGGGGAGTTCCGGGGTGAATCCCCGGAGGAACGCCCTGCGGCTTCTCCGCTCCCCCGCACCACGGTCTCGTCGTCGCCGGACATCGGCACCACCCCTTCGAGAATCCAGTTTCATCTTGCAACCGGAAGGGACGCTAGCCCGACTTGGTAGCATGTTGCAACCAGTACGTGTGAGAGTGAGTGAGGGACGCCGCCATGGTGAGCAGGACGCGCTTCGACGACAGCGAATGCCCCGTCGCCCGCTCGGTGGACGCGATCGGCGACTGGTGGTCGCTGCTGATCGTGCGGGACGCCTTCGACGGCAGCCGGCGCTTCGGGGAGTTCCAGCGCGGCCTGGGGGTGGCGAAGAACATCCTCACCGCCCGGCTGCGCACCCTGGTCGACGGCGGTGTGCTCGCATCCGTACCCGCCTCGGACGGCAGCGCCTACCGCGAGTACGTACTGACCCCGAAGGGCGAGGCGCTCTTCCCCGTCGTCGTGGCGCTGCGGCAGTGGGGCGAGCAGAACTTCTTCGCCCCCGGCGAACCGCACTCGGAACTCCTCGACCGCCGGTCGCAACGCCCGCTGCGCGCACTGGAGGTACTGGCCGAGGACGGGCGGCGGCTGAGCCCCGACGACACCACCGTCCACAAGGTCCCCGCCCGGCAGGACGTACCTCAGGACGTACCTCAGGACGTACCTCGGGGCGAGGGCAACGCGGACCGAAACTGACCGCAAGGCTTCCTACGGTGAGGCCATGACGAAGAAGACGACGGAAAGCACCCTTCCGGCAACGGCAGTTCGGACGTTCCTCGTGACCGGTGCGACCGGCAGCGTGGGCCGCGAGGTGGTCCGGGAACTCCAGGCCCGCGGCCACTTTGTGCGCGCACTGACCCGCGACCCCTCAACCGCGTCCTTCCCGGAAGGAGTTGAGGTGGTACGGGGCGACCTGGCCGACCCCGCCACCCTCGAAGCGGCACTCGACGGCGTGAGCGGGCTGCACCTGATCACCTTCACCGGCGGCGGTTACGAGGCGCTGACCACCGGCCCCGAGATCGTCGAACGGGCGCGGAAGGCCGGAGTGCGGCGCGTCAGCGTGCTGCACGGCGGCGGGCCGACGCCGCTGGAGGACGCGGTGCGCGGGAGCGGTGTGGACTGGACGGTGGTGCGCCCGGTGGAGTTCATGGCGAACGCCCTGAACTGGGCGGATGCCATCCGTACGAAGGCGGAGGTACAGGCGGCCTTCGTCGACGGCGTCAGCGCCATGGTGCACGAGGCCGACATCGGCGCGGTCGCCGCGGTGGCGCTCAGCGAGGCCGGGCACGCGGGCCGGGAGTACACGATCACCGGCCCGCAGGCGCTGACCGTACGGGACAAGGTGGCGGCCCTCGCCGCCGCCACCGGACGGGAGATCCGGCTGGTGGAACTCTCCGAGGAGGAGGCAGCGGACGGGTACCGGGCGGAGGGTCTGGACGAGGACACGGTCGCCTGGATGATCGACATCTTCAAGAACACTCCGCCGGAGGGCCGGACCGTGAACGACACGGTGGAACGGGTGACGGGCCGCCCGGCCCGGACGTTCGCGCGGTGGGCGCGGGAGCATGTGGGGGCTTTCAGGGAGGTGTAGGGGGCGCGCGTGGTGTTGGGGCGGGGGTACGCGGTCGGGGGTGCGTAGGGCTGGGCGGGGCCGGGGGGCCGGGCGGGGCCGGGGGGTGCGGCTCCGCCGGGGGGCCGCCCCCTTGCCCGCCCGTTCCGCCCCCGGGGGGCGGCCCCGCCGCCCAAGGGGGCGGGGGTGGGGTGGGAAAGGTGCGGCCCCGCCGCCCAAGGGGGCGGGGCCGGGTAGGGGCGGCCGAGGGGGTGGGCGGCGTGGTGCGGGAAACTGGGGGTGCGAAGAAGTCACCGTCGTCGGGCGAACGGAGCGTAGGCAACGGATGGAGCGCGTACAGCGGGCGGCCGGCGCCGTCGTCGGATCGGCGGTGGGCGACGCCCTGGGCGGGCCCTTCGAGTTCCGGCTGGGCGGGGCCTTCTCCGAGGCGTACCCCGTGCCCGGTGGCGGCGGCGAGATGGCCGGGGGCGGCGGCTGGGACCCCGGGGAGGCCACCGACGACACCCAGATGGCCGTCCTGGTCGGTGAATCCCTCCTGGAGCGCGGCGAGTTGGACCTGCCGGACATCTTCGGCCGGTTCCAGCGGTGGGCCGCGGCCGAGCCCAAGGACATCGGGCTGCAGACCGAGGACGTACTGACCAACGGGTCGCCCTGGGACCTGGCAGCCGCGCTCCACTTCCAGATCAACTCGTATGCCGCGGGCAACGGTTCGCTGATGCGGGCCTCGACGTCCGCCGTCCGCTTCGCCCGCGCGGGCCGCACCGCCACCATGGACGCCGCACGACGCATCGCCGCCCTCACCCACGGCGACCGCGCCGCCTGGGAGGGCACCGCCGTCTTCCACGAGCTGATCCGCCTGATGCTGGAGGACGGCGGGGAAACGGAAGAGGCCCTCGCGACCGGCTACGACCCCGACGATCCCCTGGCCGCGCTCCCCGAGATCCTCACCCATGTGCACCCCGACCACCGCGCCCGGTACGCGACGGTGCTGGCCCCCGACTGGCACCCCGACCGGGCCACCGAGTTCAACGGTGCCGTCTGGCCCTGTCTGGGGTCCGCCGTCTGGGCGCTGCGCACCACCACCGGCTTCGAGGAGGCCGTGCGCGCGGCGATCGACCTGGGCGGGGACACGGACACCGTCGCCGCCGTCACCGGAGGCCTGGCGGGCGCCCGGTACGGCCTGGACGCGATTCCGGCCCGCTGGACCGCACCGCTGCACGTACCGCTGCCGGGCCACGGCGGACGGGTGCTGCGCCTCGCCGACCTGCTCGACCTCGCCCACCGCCTCGCCGCCTGACGGCACGGGCCACCGCCCCGGCCGTCGGTCGGCCGCCCGACGGTGCGCGGCACGAGCGTCCCGGCCGCCGCTCAGCCGACCCGCTGCGCCGGCATCACCGCTTCGGGTTCCAGGGTGCGGCGCACCAGCGCGTGGGCGACCTCGACGGGGCTCAGCAGGTGCACGGTGCAGTAGTGGTGCAGCGCCGTGCCGGATTCGGCGACGGAGCGACCGCTGTGCGCGGCGAGCATGCCCTTGGCGGTCTCGACGGTCGCCTTGGCGGAGACGGCGGCCTGCACCAGGGTGAGGACGTCCTGGGGGCGGGTGTGGTCGGCACGCCACTGCACCAGCGCGACCGCCGTCACGTCGGCGAACGCCTGGGCCAGCGCCAGTTCGGCCCGCTCGCCCGCGGTACGGCCGTTCAGCAGGCCGAGCGCCCCGACGACCTGCCCGTGGACCCGGACGGGCACCGCGTACGCCCCGCGGAAACCCGCGTCCAGCGCGAGGTGCGCGAAACGGGGCCAGCGGTCCCTGGCCAGGGACAGGTCGGGCGCGGACACGCTGGCCGAACTGTGCCAGGCGTCGCTGCAGGGGCCCTCGCCGCTCTGCGCCTGTACGACTTCGAGCAGCCCCGCGCGCTGGTCGGAGACGGCCAGGGTGCGCAGGTTGCCGCGCGAGTCGGTCATCATCACGCCGGCCGCGTCGGCACCGGCCAGGGCCGTGCAGTGCGCGACGAGCCGGTCGAGCAGGACCGTCGGGTCGACGTCCCTGGCAAAGACGTCGGTCAGGCTGACGAACGCCTCCGAGATGCGTTTCTCCCGGCTCGTCATGACGTGGTCACCGTGTTCCTGGTCGGGGTCGAGGCATCCGTGTGCCCATGGACCGTATCGCTCCGCCACACCGGGTTCCCCTTCATCGGGTCCCCCACCCATCGGGCCCCCACCGTCGAGTCTCACTCATCGAAGGAAACCTTCCGCTCGATGACGTCGCGCGCGGCCGCGCTCACCGACTGTCCGTGCACATACGCGTGGGCCCGCAGCCGGGCCAGTGCCTGCTGGGGGTCGAGCCGAAGGAGGTACATCAGCATGCCGGTGGCCTGGTGCACCTCGTCGTGGCCCTCCTCCGCCCCCTCCAGCCAGGACGCCACCTCCCCCGGCCCGCCGCCGCCCAGCAGCGAGTGGAAGTGCAGCAGGGCGTAGGTGATCGCGTCCGAGGCCATCAGCCCGTGGCGCAGTTCACCGCCCTCCAGCAAACCGCTCTCCTCGCGGTAGAGGTCGAGCGTGCCGATCACGACGGCCTCGCTGCCCAGCGGCAGCGAGTAGACCGCCCGCACGCCCAGGGCCACCGCCTCCTGCGCGAAGGCGGGCCAGCGGCGGGCGTCCTGCCCCTGGCTGAGGTCGGAGGCCAGCACCGGCGCCGCCAGGGCCACGGCCCGCTGGCAGGGGCCGTCGCCCAGCGAGTACTGGCTCTCCGCGAGCCGTCCGGCGACCTCGTCGCTCGACCACCAGGTGGTACGGGCCTGCTCCCCGCCGGACAGCGAGATGGAGGCACCGGACACGTCGAGCAGTTCGACGCAGGCCCGGCACAGGCGGGCCAGCGAACGCTGCGGATCGGTGTCCGTGACGGCTTCCGACAGCGCCTCCACGAGACGCCGGGCGACGAACTTCTCGTGGGAAGCACGCCGGTGGCCGGGGCGGCCGAAGTGCTCGGGGCGCCCGGGATTCGGGTGACCCGGGGAGGCGTTCTCGCCATTGGTGGGTGACACCGCGATCGCCCTTCCTCGCTCTCCGCCCGGTTGCGGAGATGATATCCGGGCGAGTACCGGAGGCGGAGTCCGTCGACCGGTCGTCGTCACGGTGTCGCCGCTCCGCATCACGGCTTCCCCGGCAACGCCTCGCCACACGTCCCCCACAAGAGCGTTCCCGTCACACAGCCGCCCCGGTCGTACGGGCTTTCCCCAGGTACGGGTCCCGCGGCCGTACAGATGTTCCGGCGCGCGACCGGTGCCGCGCACCCGGCCGGCCGGCCCGCTGCGGCGAACCCGCCACGGTGCGCGGGGCGGCCCGCTACCGTAGCGGAAGAGCGTCTGGAAGAGGCCGCGTCCCCACCCGCGTACTCGTGACGGAGTTCCCCCATGCAGCTACCTGCCACGCCCGTACCCCACACCCGAGTACCGGCTGGGCAAGCACCGGTGACACCCCCACCGGCCGCACCCGCACCACCGGTCCGTCTGCCGGTCCACCGCGACGACGGGCGGTTGGTGGTGCGGATCTACCAGGTCGTCGACCTCGCGACCGCACCGGCGGTCCAGGACGCCCTGCTCGGTCTGGTCCGCACGTGCGCCGACCCGTGCCTGGTACTCGACCTGCGCTGCCATCTGCTGACCTCCACCGGGGTCGACGTCCTCGACCGGACGAGAACGGCCGCGGCGGAACGCGGCCTCGGCTTCCGGCTGGTGACCCGCCACCGGCTCGCCCGCGACGTCCTGCGGGCCGCCGCGCCCGTCCGGCTGCTCGCCGCCGACGAGTCGTTCGCGCGGGAACTCGCGCAGGGCGAGGCAGCCACGGGCCCCCTGGAGGAACTGCACAGGACATTGCGTCCCCGGCCCGAGATCGACATGGCCCGGGGCATGCTCATGGCGCTGGCCTCCTGTTCGGCGGAGGAGGCGTGGCTGCTGCTCGCGCTGATCTCCCGCAACGCGCACACCCCGCTGCCCGACGTCGCGCACCACCTGGTGCGCAGCGCGAGCGGACCGCCCCTGCCCGCACCCATCCACGAGGCCCTGACCCGGCACACCGCTCTGCGCGGGCGGCCCGGGACCCGCCCGTAGAGTGCGGGCATGACGATCAAAAGCATGGCGGAGACGAGCGAACCGGCGGTGCAGGAGGCCATCGCGGCGGAACTGCGGCTGCTGGACCCGCGGGTGCGGGCGTCCGAGGTCCTGGTGTCCGAGCTGCTGGACCCGGAGTTCTTCGAGTTCGGGGCGTCGGGGCGGCGCTGGGACGCGACGACCGTCCTTGAGGCGACGAGTGCGGAGCCGGCGGGCGCGGAGCCCCCGATCGAGGTGCGGGAGATGGCCGGCTCGGTGCTGGCGCCCGGCGTCGTACACCTGACGTACCTCTCCGACGCGGACGGCCGCAGGGCGTGGCGCAGTTCGCTGTGGCGGCTCACCGGGACCGGCTGGCGCATGTACTTCCACCAGGCCACCCCGACGAGCTGACCGTGAGCACACCCGACCCGTCGGCGACCGTCCGCGTCTTCGTCGCCCTCGCCCCGCCGGACGACGCCAAGGACGAACTGGCCCGTGCGCTGGGCCCTGCCTACGAGGCGTACCCGCGGCTGCGGTGGAACCGCATCGAGGACTGGCACATCACCCTGGCCTTCCTCGGCGAGCTGCCCGTCGCCGCGGTCCCTGCGCTGCGCCGGCCGCTCGCGGACCTCGCGGCCACCCGCCGCCCCCTCGAACTGGGCCTGCGGGGCGGCGGGCACTTCGACGAACGGGTCCTGTGGAGCGGCGTCGAGGGCGATCTGACGGGGCTGCACCTGCTGGCCGCGGAGGTACGGGAACTGGTGGTGGAGTGCGGCGTCCCGTTCGAGGGCCGGCCGCTGCGCCCGCACCTGACGCTGGCCCGCGCCCGCCGGGCCGACACCGCCCCCGTGGTGGCCACGGCCGCCTCGCTCGCGGAGTTCACCGGCCGCCGCTGGCCCACCGCACGGCTGCACCTGGTCGGCAGCAACATCGGGCGCGGCCCGGGGCCGATCCACTACCGGGACATCGAGTCCTGGGCGTTCGAACCGGCGAAGGGACCGCCCGCCGTGGGCTCGGGTTTCCGGTGACCCGGGTTTCCGGTGATCCGGGGTTCCGATCATTCGGGTTCCGATGATCGGCGCGCCCTCATAGGGTGTGCCGATGACGACGATCAAGAAGTTCCAGGTCACCTTCGACTGCGCGGAACCCGAGCGGCTCGCCCGCTTCTGGTGCGAGGTGCTGGGGTACGTCGTACCGCCGGCGCCGGACGGGTTCGCCGACTGGGACGCGTACCGGGCCGCGCAGCAGCCCGCGGACCGGGACGCGTGGTTCGCCTGTGTGGACCCCTCCGGCGAGGGCCCGCGGCTGTACTTCCAGCGCGTCCCCGAGGGGAAGGCCGCCAAGAACCGGGTGCACCTCGACGTACGGGTCGGCACCGGACTGGTGGGCGAGGAGCGCCTCGCCGCGCTGGAGGCCGAGTGCGCCCGGCTGGTCCCGCTCGGCGCGACGCACGTGCAGACGCTGTACGACGGCACCGACTCGTGCATCCCGATGCTGGACATCGAGGGCAACGAGTTCTGCGTCGACTGAGCGCCGCGGCCGTGCGGTGAACCGGGGCGGGGGCCGGGGCCCGCGCGGCGTCACACGGGGACACGCGGGGTCACGCCCGCACGGCGTCACACGGCGACACGCGGGGTCACGCCTGCTGGGCCGCCGCGAAGGTCAGCTTGTCGGGGCTGACCACGGTCCGCACCCCACGGATCAGCCCGTCCCTGAACTCCGGCACCACGACGGCGAACAGCACCGGCGCCGCACCACCGGGAGTGCCGGCAGCAGCGGGCTCGCGGGGATCACCGGCATCGGCGCCCGTGTGCACGAGCACCGCCGTCTCCCCGTTCACCTCGTCGAACTCGAACCGGAACCGCGAGGCGTCGAGCTGCTCCGCCATGCCGAGCAGATAGCGGACCACCTTGTCCCGGCCGAGGATCGGCCTGCGGGCCGCGGTCACCTTGCCGCCGCCGTCGGCCCAGGCGATCACGTCGTCGGCGAGGAGCGCCTCAAGCCCGGCCATGTCCCCCTCGACCGTGGCCGCGAAGAACCGCTCGACCAGCTTCTTCCGCTGCTGCTCGTCGACCTCGAAGTGCCTTCGGGGGTGGCCGAGTTGGGTCTGTGCCCGGCGCAGCAGCTGCCGGGAGTGGGCCTCCTCGACACCGACCGCCTCGGCGATCTCCCGGTGGCTGTGCCCGAACGCCTCGCGCAGGACGAACACCGCGCGCTCGGCCGGAGTGAGCCGCTCCATCAGGGTGAGCAGGGCGAACGTCACCGACTCGCGCTGCTCGGCGGTCTCCAGCGGGCCGAGCCGGTCGGCACCGCCGTGGCCGGCCGCCGCGCCGGTGAGCACGGGCTCGGGGAGCCAGGGCCCGACGTACCGTTCGCGCCGGGCGCGGGCGGAGGTGAGGTGGTTGATGCAGAGGTTGGTCATGACCTTGGTCAGCCAGGCGGCCGGCGTACGGACGGCGGAGGCGTCGGCCGCGCTCCAGCGCAGATAGGTGTCCTGCACGATGTCCTCGGCCTCGCTCGCGGACCCCAGCATCCGGTACGCGAGCGAGAAGAGCCGTGACCGGTGCGCCTCGAACTCCGCGACAGCTTCAGCTTCCTTCGTGGTCATACCCCGCAGCATGCCAGGCCGGGCCGCTCAGCGGGACGAGCGGGGCGGCTGCGCGAGTCCGCCGACGAACTCCGCCCCGGCGAACAGCAGCGGGGTCGGGGCCACGCCGGTGATGCGCTGTGCGAGGGCGAAGGCCGCTTCGGTGTGCCCGCGACGGGGGCGGTCCTCGGCGTCGCTGAGGTCGAAGCCGGACTCCCGCATGGCGGTGAGGAGTTCGTCGGGGTGGCTGCCGTCGCGCTGGTGGGGGAAGAGCGGCTCGAAGTGGAGGCGGGTGGTGCCGTCCCGGTACCACTTGAAGTGGTCCACCGCGTTGATGTTGCGGAAGTGCGAGACCACCGTGCGTCCGCGCGACAGCGGGAGCGCGACCTCGTCGGTGATGCCCAGGAAGCCGTTGTACTCGACCATCAGCGACCAGTCGCCGACCGGGGCCGCCGCCACGAGCAGCCGCTCGCCGTCCTCCATGTCCCATACGTCGTAGGAGGGTTCGCACAGATCCTCCACGCCCGTCGTCCGCTCCCCGGGCTCCGCGCCGAGCGCCCGGAGCAGCTCTTCGGGGGTGATCGCCTCGACCAGCGTGACGCAGTACGCCTCCAGCAGGGACGCGTACTGCTCCCTGATCCAGGCGAAGTCGGCGGCGGTCGTGGTGGGAACGGTGCTGTCGGTCATGCCCCCAGCATCGCAGCCACCACCGACAACGCCGTGCGCGGCCCCGCCGTCCCACCGGGCGAAGCCGTTCCGGCGCCCGCAGCCGCCGGAGGGCCCCCGCGCCGTACCGGTTAAGCTGCAAGCGCCCCACGGGGGAAGTCCGGTCGAAGTCCGGCGCTGACCCGCAACGGTAAGGCGGAGCCCAGGTGGCTCCGTAAGCCCGATCACCCGTGGCGGTGAAGGCTCCTGTCAATTCGCCGTGGACTGCGATGAGGTGCTGTTCCGGCGCCCGGCGTCCGGGCCGCCCCTTGGGTTGCGTACGTGCACGGCCCGAGGCGAAAGCGATCCCCGCCTGTGGCCACGTCGTCCCCGATACGCACGACCGGAGCCGATTCCGGTTCCGGACCCGACCCCGGGTCGGCCGGACCGCCCGCGCACTCCCGGCGGGTGCCGCTGCCGCTGCTGCTCGGAGGGCTGGGCGGCGCGCTGCTGGTCTCCCTCGTCTGCGGGGCCGGGATCGGGGCCTCCGGGCTCTCCTGGGACGAGGTGCTGCGCTATCTGTGGGCAGGGCTGAGCGGTGGCCGCATCGCGCCGGAGGAGGTGCCCGCGTACACGATCGTCTGGGAGCTGCGCTTCCCGCGCGCCGTGCTGGCGGCCGTGGTCGGGGCGGGGCTGTCCGCCATCGGGGTCGCGGTGCAGGCGATGGTGCGCAACGCGCTGGCCGATCCGTTCGTGCTGGGCATCTCCTCGGGCGCCGCCGTCGGCGCCAACGCGGTACTGATCTTCGGGGCGTTCGGGGCGCTCGGGGTGTGGGCGCTGTCGGGCGCCGCGTTCGTGTCGGCGCTGCTGGCGATGGTGCTGGTGTACGCGGTCGCGCGGACGCCGCGCGGGCTGACACCGCTCCGGCTGGTGCTGACCGGGACGGCGATGTACTACGGGTTCTCGGCCGTCACCACCTTCATGGTGTTCGCCGCCGAGCGGGGCGAGGCGGCCCGTTCCGCGATGATGTGGCTGCTCGGCAGTCTCGGCGGGGCCAACTGGGCCTCCGTACCGGTCGCGGCGGGCGCCGTGCTCGGCGGGCTCGTCCACCTCGGCTGGTCGGCGCGCAGGCTCAACGCGCTGGCCATGGGCGACGAGACGGCGGCGGCGCTGGGCGTGGACCCGGAGCGGCTGCGCAAGGAGCTGTTCCTGGTGTCGGCGGCCGTGACGGGCGCGGTGGTCGCGGTCAGCGGGGCGATCGGGTTCGTCGGGCTGATGGTCCCGCACGCGGTACGGATGCTGGTCGGCGCGGACCACCGCAAGCTGCTGGCCGTCGCGCCGCTCGCCGGCGCCGTGCTGCTGATCTGGGTGGACGTGCTCTCGCGGGTGGTGCTCGCCCCCGTCGAACTGCCTTTGGGCGTGCTCACGGCGGCCGTCGGCGTGCCGTGCTTCGTGCTGCTGATGCGGCGCCGTTCCTACACCTTCGGGGGTGCCTGATGAGGGTCGACGTCGAGGACCTGTCGGTCGAGATCGGCGGGGCGAGGCTGGTGGCGGACATCACGCTGCGGGCGGCCGACGGACAGGTCGTCGGGCTGGTCGGACCCAACGGCAGTGGCAAGTCCACCCTGTTGCGGTGCGTGTACCGGGCGCTGCGCCCCTCGGCCGGCACAGTCCGGCTCGACGGCGACGACCTGTCGGGGCTGAGCGCGCGGGAGGGCGCCAGGCGGCTGGCCGCGCTGCCGCAGGAGGCGGTCACCGAGTTCGACTTCACGGTGGCCGAGGTGGTGGCGATGGGACGGCTGCCGCACCAGCGGTCGGTGGCCAGGGCCACCGCGGAGGACCGGCGGGTGTGTGCGGAGGCGCTGGAACGGGTGGGGGCGGACCGGCTCGCGGACCGCGGCTTCCTGACCCTCTCCGGCGGCGAGAAGCAGCGGGTGCTGATCGCCCGCGCGCTCGCCCAGCAGCCGAAGGTGCTCGTCCTGGACGAGCCGACCAACCACCTCGACATCGCCCAGCAGCTGGAGGTCCTGGCGCTGGTCGGGGACAGCGGGACAACCGTGCTCACCGCCCTGCACGACCTCAACCTCGCTGCCCTGCACTGCGATCTGCTGTACGTCGTCGCGGGCGGCCGGATCGTCGCCGACGGGCCGCCGCACGAGGTGCTGACGCAGGAGCTGCTGGCGGACGTCTTCGGCGTACGGGCGCACCGGGTGCGGCATCCGGAGACGGGCGCGGTGCAGCTGCTCTTCGACCGGCTGACGACGAGGGCGGTGGTGGACCGGCCGACCAAATGCCCGGCCTCCGGTTCCGCGGCGCCGGCGCCCTCCGCCTCCGTGACGACTCCACTCCCGTGACGACGGCGCTCCCGTGACGACAGCGCTCCCTTGGCGCCCGCGTCCCGCACGTCCCTCCTTACGTCCCTCCGTCCGTCCTGCCCGCTGTCACTCCGTCCCCCACGCCCACTCCTGAAGGAGCCGTCGCACGTCATGCGTCACCACCGTCCCCTGAACCCCGTACGCCCCGCCGCTCTCGCGGTCGCTCTCACCACCTCCCTCCTCCTCACCGGCTGCGGTGCGGACGTCGCCCCCAGGGCCGCCGACAAGGCCGCGGCCGGCAGCCACTACCCCGTGACCGTCGACAACTGCGGGCAGCGAAAGCAGTTCGACAAGGCCCCGCAGCGCGTGGTGACCAATGACGTGGGCATCACCGAGATCATGTTCGCGCTGGGGCTGGCCGACCGGATGGCGGGCTTCGTGATGCCGGAGGACAAGGGGGACCTCAGCTCCGTTCCCTGGAAGGACGGCTACCAGAAGGCCAAGTGGCTCTCGAAGAAGACGATCAACAAGGAGCTGGTCCTGGACGCCCGCGCCGACCTGGTCTTCGCGGGCTGGAACTACGGCTTCAACGAGGGCGAGGGCTTCACCCCGGCCGCGCTCGCCAAGGTGGGCGTCGACTCGTACCTGCTGAGCGAGTCGTGCCGCAACGGACGCGGCACGGCGCGCGGCGTCATGCCGCCGCTCGACGCGCTCTACACCGACCTGCGGAACCTGGGGAAGGTCTTCGACGTGGAGGAGCGGGCCGAGGCCCTGGTGGCGAAGTTCCGCAAGCAGGTCGCGGACGCGGAGGCCAGGGCGTTGAAGGGCAAGGACCGGCCGCGCGTCTTCCTCTACGACGGCGGCGAGGACAAGCCGTTCACCTCGGGCCTCTACGCCGCCCCGCACGACATCATCACCAGGGCGGGCGGCGACCACGTGATGAAGGACCTCAAGGACAGCTGGGCGACGGTGGGCTGGGAGACCGTCGTGGCGCGCGACCCCGAGGTGATCGTGATCAACAACTACGGGGACACGAGTGCCGAGCAGAAGCGGAAGTTCCTGACGTCGTACCCGCCGCTGGCCAATGTGTCGGCCGTGAAGAACGACCGGATCGTCGTCCTCGACTACGCGGAACTGGTCGAGAGCCCGCGCAACCCGGCGGCCATCGCCTCCCTCGCGGACGACCTCAGGGGCTTCGCCGCACGCTGACCGCCGCCCGGCCAGCCGCCCCACGCTGTCGGCCGGGCTGTCGGCCGCCCCGCCACGCTGTCCGCCGGGCTGTCGGCCGGTCCGCAGGTCCGCCGGGTTGTCGACCGGTCCGCAGGTCCGCCGGGTTGTCGGCCGGGCCGGCGCGCTAGCGCCCGGTCCGCCGGGCGGCCGTCGGGCCCGCCGCCCGTCCGGCGGTGAGCGCCTCGTCCGCCGCGGCGAGGATGCTGCCGAAGGCGCGGGCGATCAGGGGCCGTGCGACCGAGCGGGCGAAGGCCTTCCCGACGAGCGGCAGCGGCACCTCGAAGGCGGTCGTCCAGAGGACCTCGGTGCCGCCCTCGACCTCGGCGAAGGTCATCCGCCCCAGCTCGTGCCGGGCGGGCGGGAAGCTGCGCTCGACGGTGTAGTCGAAGTCGTACGGCGGGTGGTAGGCGGTGATCCGCTCGCGGAACCAGCCGATGGTCCAGGTGTGCAGCCGTACGGCGCCGACGCCGTACGGCGCCCCGGCCCCCGGGCGGGCCAGCCGGGCCCTGAGGATGAAGGGCGAGCGGGTGTAGTGGGTACTGACGGCGCACCAGTCGAACACGTCGGCGATCGGCGCGGCGATGACACGTCGTACGGTCAGGGTCTCCATGGCCGTCTTCCTCTCCTGGGTCCTGCGGCCTGCCGCGGCGCGAGGTCCGCACCGCGTCCGTCCATCCCCTTGACCGGACGGCACCCGCATCCGTGACACGGGCGAAGGTGACCCGGGTCACAGTTGGCGGTGGGCCGGTGTCACCGGGCCGTGCCCGCCAGCAGCCAGCGCCGTACCGGCACCTCCAGCAGGACCCGGTGTCCCCCGGGCCGCTCCGGGGCGGTGACGTCCCAGTCGTACTTCGCGGCGAAGGCGGCGGCCACGTCCGCCGGGAACCCCGTGCGGTGCGCGGTCGCCCGGCCCTCGGCCACGACCGGCCGGCCCCCGTCCTCCAGGGCGAGCGAGACCTCCGGGGACCTCTCGACGTTGCGGACCTTGACCGAGCCGCCGTCCGTGCCGATCCACCAGCGGTCCCGTACGAAGACGAACCAGACCGGGGTCGTATGGGGCGTGCCGTCCGGACGCACCGTGCACAGCCAGACGTTCCGCTCCTCCCGCAGGCGTGGCAGCAGGGCGGGGGCGGGCGGCGGCACGGAATCGGTCATGGGAGCCATGGGGACACCTCATCATCCGCGCCCGCACAGGAGTGCGCCGGGCGGGGGACTCCCCCGCCCGGCGCACACGCCCCGCCCGTGCCCCTACTGCTTGCCCGCGCCCGCCTCCAGCGGGCGGACCCGCAGCAGGGCCCGGGTCGGCAGGCCCATGGACAGGACGGTCAGGAGGACCGCCCCGGCGGCCAGCGGCGCGGCCACCACCAGGGGGATGTGCGGGCCGGCGCCGGTCACTCCGCGGGCGATCGGCAGCAGCGTCGTCCAGGCGATGCCGGCGCCGAGCAGCAGCCCGGTGGCGGCCACCACGAGGGCCTCCCAGCGCATCATGCCCTTGACCTGGCGGCGGGTGGTGCCGGAGAGGCGGAGCAGGCCGACCTCACGGCGGCGGTCGAGAACCGTCATGACCAGGGTGTTGGCGGCGGAGATCGCGGCGAATCCGCCGAGGACCGCGGCCATCACGGTGTTGGCCCAGGAGCCGAGTTCCTGCGCGAGGTCGGCCTGGACGCCGTACCCGGCGGCGTCGGTGACCGTCGCGGCGGGGGTCAGCTTCCCCAGCGCTCCGGCGAGCGCGGCACCGTCGGCGCCGGGCTTCGCGGCGATCAGGACCTGGGTGTCGTACGGGGTGGTGACGTGCGCGGCCAGGGCGGCGCGCGGCATCAGCACCTGGCCGACGCCCAGGCCCCGGGTGTACGTCGCCACCAGCCGGGGGGTGACGTGGGTGCCGTCGCCGAGCCGGAGCGGGACCCGGTCGCCGGTCTTGACGTCGAGGTTGTCGGCGAGCCCGGCGTCCAGGGCGACCGTGTCGCGGCCGGTGCCCAGCGCGGCGAGGGAGCCGGTGCGCACTCCCAGGTCGAGGACCTCGGGCAGGTTCGCCGGGTTGCCCGAGACGCCGAGGGTGGTGGCCGTGACCAGGTTGTCCATGGACTCGTAGACCGTGCCGGTGCGGAGGATTCCGGTGGCGCTCGCCACCCCCGGGAGGGCAGCGGCCCGGTCGGCCGTCCCGGCCGGGAGACCGGGGCCCGCGGGGTCGGCGGGGGCCAGTACGTGGTCGGCGGTCACGGCGTCGGCGACGTTCCTGGCGGAGGCCTCCCGGATGGTGCTCTGCAGGAAGACGAGCGTGCCGCAGAAGGCGATCACCATCACCAGCGGGGTGATCGCGGACGCCAGCCGGTGCGCGTTGGCCGAGGAGTTGTCGGCCGCGAGCGAGCCCGGGGCGCCGGCCGCGCGCAGCGGGAGGCCGAGCACGGTGGTGGCGGCGCGGGCGATCAGCGGGCCGAGCAGCACCACACCGACCAGGAAGCACATGACGACGCCCAGTGCGGTGGTCGCGGCGGCGTCGCCGGCGAGCTGTGAGGCGACGGCGGCCAGGGAGACGGCCGCCGCGCAGAACCCGATGCCGAAGCCGATGCGGACCCTGCCGGGTCCCGGCGGGGTCAGCGAGGCCTCGCCGAGCGCCTGGCCGGGGCGGAGCTTCGCGGGGCGGCGGGCGGCCAGCCGGCCGGCGCCCAGGGCGGACAGCGTGCTCAGGAGCACGGCGGCCACCACCGGCAGCACGCCCGTGCTGAGCGTGACCTGCGGCGGTACCGCACCGCGTTCGACCAGTTCGCCGAACCACCAGCGGGCCAGCGCGTACCCGGGAATCGCGCCGAGGAGTCCGGCCGCGGGGGCGAGCATCATCGCCTCGGTGGCGATGGTGCGGCGGATCTGCTTGGGGGTGGCGCCGATCGCCCGCAGCAGGGCGAACTCGCGGGCCCGCTGGGTGACGGCCAGGGCGATCGTGCCCATCACGACGAACACCGCGGTCATCGCGGCGACCCCGCCGAAGGAGCCGCCGAGCCCGATCAGGTACGTCTTTCCGGCGGCCAGGGCGGGCAGTTCGGCCATGCCACGGTCGTTGCCGGTGAGTACCTGGAGCTCGGGGGCGTCCGCGCCCCTGCCCTTGGCCGCGGTGGCCACCGCCTGCTCGACCCGGGCGGCCAGCTCCTGTGCGCCGACCCCCTTCTCCGGGGTCACCAGGAGGGCGTCCGCCCGGCCGGGGTGGCCGGAGAGCCGGTCGGCCTCCGCGGGCTCGAACCACACTGCGGTACCGAGCGGGGAGGGCGCGGCGAGCCCGGAGACGCGGTAGTCGCGGGTGCCTTCGGGGGCGGTGAGGGCGACGGGGTCGCCGATCCTCACCCGGGCCTCCGTGGCGGCCTGCCGGGTGAGGAGCACCTCGCCCGCGGCGGGTGCGCGGCCCGCGACGAGGGGACCCGCGACGGCGGCGCTGCCGGCCGTCAGCGGCTGCTGCCCGGTGCGCGCCGGGCCGGAGGCGCCGGGGCCGGGCCCCTGCCGTACGGGGAAGGACTGGTCGGGGACCGCCGAAGCGACCCCCGGGACGGCGGCGACGCGGGCGGCCAGCGCCGTGTCCACGCGGGCGCGCTCCGGCAGCGGCGCGTCGATGGTCTCCGCGTCCTCGGCACGCACCACGGTGATCGAGGTGTACGGCTCGGCCGCGACGACCACCGGGGCGTGCGCGTACCGCTGCGGGGTGACCTCGGCCATGAGGCCGGTCTGGAGGAGGGCGCCGCACCCCGCGATGACGGCGGCGCCGAGCAGCAGCGCGACGAAGCTGCCCACGAAGGAGGCGGGGCGGAAGCGTACTGCCGCCCTGGCGAGGCCGTTGCTCACGCGGCGCTCCCGGCGTACTGGTGCACCGGGCGGGACGGGGCGGTCAGCCGGGTCATCCGGTCGGCGACCGACTGCGGGTCGGGGCGGTGCAGTTCGCCCGCGAGCGCGCCGTCGGCGAGGAACAGGACGCGGTCGGCGTGCGAGGCGGCCACCGGGTCGTGGGTGACCATGACGACGGTCGCGCCCATCGTGTCGACGGCCCGGCGCAGCAGCCCGAGCACCTCCTGGGCGGCCCCGGTGTCGAGGGCGCCGGTCGGCTCGTCGGCGAACACCACCTCCGGGGCGGTGATCAGCGCGCGGGCGATGGCCACCCGCTGCTGCTGGCCGCCGGAGAGCTGGCCGGGGCGGCGCTCGCCGTGCTCGGGCAGGCCGACCTCCGCGAGGAGTTCCTGGGCGCGGCGGCGGTCCTGGCGCACCCCGGACAGGCGCTGCGGCAGCAGGACGTTCTGCGCGACGGTGAGGGAGGGCAGCAGGTTGAAGGACTGGAAGACGAACCCGATGCGGGTGCGGCGCAGTTCGGTGAGCCGGTCCTCGTGGAGCCGGGTGATCGGCTCGCCGCCGAGGAGCACCTCGCCGGAGGTGGGCCGGTCGAGTCCGGCCGCGCACTGGAGGAAGGTGCTCTTGCCGGACCCGGAGGGGCCCATCACGGCGGTGAAGCCGCCGCGCGGCAGGGCGAGGTCCATGCCGCGCAGGGCGTGCACGGTGGCGCCGCCGCGCCCGTAACTGCGGGTGACCGCGCGGAGTTCGACGGCGGGGACCTGCGCGGTGCCGGGTGCCGGGTGGGTGTGCGGGTGGGCGGCGGCCGGGTAGGGGTGGCCGACGGGAGGTGCGGCCGGGTGCGCCGGGGCCTCGCTCCTGGGGCGCTGTGTGCGCGTCTCGGTGTGCGTACGGTCTCGACGCAAGGCCATGACGTCCCTTTCTCACTGCTTCTGCTCGTGCATCCGCGGCTTCCGCGAACACCTCCAACGGTAGGAATCGCGGCTGTTGTGGACCATGGGGCCAACCACGCTCCGTGAGGTGGTGCTAGCCCCCCATTGCGCCCGAAGGCCACCCCCACCTGGGGCGGAGCGGCGGAACACCGGGGCCGGGCGATCAGCGGTTCGGGGATCGGCGCGGGGCGGCGTTCCGCGGGGGCCGGTGGCGTCGGTAGCCTCCCGGAATGGATCTGCGACTGGCGGCGTACGCCGTGTGCATCGAGGACGGGCGGGTGCTGCTCGCGCGGGCCGTGCGGCCGGACGGCGGGCGGACCTGGACGCTGCCCGGGGGGCGGGTCGAGCACACGGAGGACCCGTTCGACGCGGTGGTCCGCGAGGTCGGCGAGGAGACCGGCCTCGACACCGTGGTGGAACGTCTGCTGGGTGTGGACTCGCGGACGGTTCCGGCGGCGGAACGCCGGGTGCCGGGCTCGCCCGCGCTCCAGAACGTCGGTGTCTTCTACCGGGTCCGCGTCACCGGCGGCCGGCTGCGCCCCGAACCGAACGGCGACACCGCCGAACCTGCCTGGACGCCGCTGTCCGAGGTGCCCGGCCTGGTCCGCTCCTCCCTGCTGGACACCGGTCTGGCGCTGGCGCGGACCGCTCCGGCGACCGGCCATGTGCCGCCCGTGCCGGTCGGCGGGCTGATCCAGCACTGAGCCGGCCGCAGCACCCCACGCCCCGGCTCCGCCACCGGGCCACCGGCCGGCCCTACGACGCCACTTCCGCCACCACCACGTACAGCGTCACCGAGGCGAGGAAGGGGCCCGCGCCGAGGTGGTCCAGCCATTCCTGCGCCGCCGCTGCGGACAGGTCTCCGGCGGTCACCGCGCGCTCGGTGTTGCGTTGCAGGGCCAGGATCCGGTCGGCGGCCCCGACGTCGCGGAACACCGAGGTGACCGGGACGACGGCCGGCACGCCGAAGCCGACCTCCGCGGCCAGCCTGGGCAGTTGGCGGCCGATGACGCCGTTGCGCACCACCCGGTCGGTGAGGTGGCGGGTGTACGCGCGGGAGAGCGCGAGGTCCGGGTGGTCGATGGCCAGCGAGTCCCAGTCGGGTTCGCCCATGACGAGCCGGCCGCCCGGCCGCAGTACGCGGTGCGCCTCCGCCAGCACCGCCGCCGGGTCGGCCACGTGCTGGAGACCGCGGTCGGTCCGGGCGCGGTCGACGCTGCGGTCCGCCAACGGCAGCGCGTGGACGTCCGCGCGCTGTACGTCGACGGCGCCGCCGGTCGCGGGCAGGCCCGTGGTCACCTCGCGGGCCCGCCCGGCGAGTTGACCGTCGGGTTCGATGCCGATCACCCGGCCGCCGGGGCCGACCGCCGCGGCCAGGGTGCCGAGGTCGGCGCCCGAACCGCAGCCGAGGTCGAGCGCGGTGTGCCCGGGGCGCAGCTCCAGGGCGTCGAGGATGACGCTCTTGTAGGAGCGGGCCGCTTCCGTCGCGGCCAGCCGGTCGAGGTACTCCTGCGGATCGGGCGCCGTCCGCTCGAAAACCCGCCCGGAGACCCGGTTCATCGACCGCGCCTCCTGCTCCAGCAGTTCGCGCCCCTTGCCGGTGAAGCCCGGCACGGGCACACGGCCGGTCGCGCCGGTGCTCCACGCTACGTACTACGCGGCGCGTAGTAAACAGGGCGGCCGGCTACGCCCTGCCGTTCCCGAGGGCCAGTGCGGCCAGCGCCTCCGGGGCGCCGGGCTGTTCGCGGATGCCGGGGAACGCGTTGATGTCGACGATCAGCGGGGTGCCGCGGCCGTCCCGGCCCACAACCTCGACGAAGTCGACGCCGTAGACGTCAAGGCCGAAGACCTCGCGCACACGGCGGGTCAACTCGGCCCATCCGGAGGGCAGTTGGTCGGCGCCGAGCGGGACGGTCGGACCACGGCCCGGTTGCGGCGGCCCAGCGGGCCCGACGGCCGCCACCGGCTCCGCCAGTTCCGAGCGGCGGCGCGCGGCGAAGAGCCGGTCCTCGATCGCCCAGACCTTGTGGTCCCAGCCGTCGTTGGGCGCGAAGTCCTGGACGACCACCGGTTCGCGCGCGTCCGGCCGGGCCGCCGCCAGCTCCCGCAGCCGTGCGGCGCTGTCGACGCGCGCCACCAGGTCGTCCTTGGCGCTGCGGCGGCTCTTGACCACGACGGGTCCGGGCAGCGGGGGCCCGGCGGCCAGTTCGGTGAGCGAGGCGTGGGTACGGGTGGCGGCGAAGGGGAGTCCGGCCGCCAGCGCCCGCTCCGCCATGGCCGTACGGTCCTGGAGCAGGGCGGTCGCCGCCGCCCCGTTGACCACGCGTGCGCCGCGCCGCTCCAGGTCGTGGGCGAGCGCGAGGGCCTGCGGGGTGCGGGACTTGAGGAGGTAGACGTCGGCGAGCGGGGACGCGGGGCCCCTCCCGGCCTTCGTCGCCCTCCGTGGGTCGATCGCCGTCACCGTGTGCCGGGGTGCCAGCAGGGCGGTGGTCGCGGCGAGCAGCGGATGTGCCGGATCGGGGGTGATCAGCGCGATCCTCATGCGCCCTCGCCCGCCCCGACGGCCACCTGGGCGGGTACGGGGTTCGCCGCACCGGGGACCACAGGAACCACCGGAGCCGCAGGGGACACCGAGGCCGCCGGGGGCACCGGCGCCGCCGCAGGGTTCCGTACCGGGTACGCGGCCCCCGGTCCGCCCCGGGCCAGCCCCAGCACCGCCCGCGCCACCCGCGCCGCCGCGTCCGGCACCTGACGGAAGCTCGGGAAGTCGTTCACGTCCACCACGACGGGACCGTCCGGGCCGAGCAGCACGTCCACCCCGTACAGGTCGAGCCCGTACACCGCGCCGATCCGGGACACCAGCGCGGCGATCTCGGCGGGCAGCGGCACCCGCCGCTCGGGCACGGGGTGCTCCGGGTGCAGCGGGGAGCGCCGCTCGGTCGCGTAGAGCCGGCCGCCGACGCCGTACACCTTGAGGTCGGTGCCGGAGTTGGGCACGTACGGCTGGGCGATGAGCATGCCCTCACCGGCCAGTACCGGCAGCAGCGCGGCCAGTTCGGCCGGTGAGGCGACGAGGCGGACGGCGCGGCCCGCGCTGCCGTCGGCGGGCTTGACGACCAGCGGGTACGCGGAGTCGGGCAGGTCCGCGAGGAGTCCGGGGGCCGCCGCCGCGTAGGTGGGCGGGACGGGCAGCCCGTGCCGGGCGGCCAGCGCGGCGGCCAGCGCCTTGTCGCGCACGCGGCGTATCGCCCCGGCGTCGTTGACGGTCGTCGCACCGGCCTCGGCGGCGGCTTCCAGGAGGGTGAGGCCGGGACCGCCGGAGACCGTCTTGAGGACCCAGGCGTCGTGGTCGCCGGAGCGCAGCATCCCGGGCAGCGTGCCGGTCAGGTGCTGGAGGGAGCCGCCGGGGCGCAGTACGTCGACCCGGTGCCCCCAGGAGGCCAGCCGGCCGATGACTTCGCGGGGCATGCCGTCGTACCGGTAGCGCTCCTCGACCAGGAAGCAGAGCCTCATCGTTCTTTCGCGCACTGCGTACCCCGCACCCGGACGTTCCCGCCGATCCTCTTGTCGTCCGGCGTGCTGTGACATCCCAGGATGACATGCATGTGAAGGGGGACGACTCCGGGGTCCACGGCGGCCGGGCGCACCGGTCGGGGCCGCCGCGCACCTTGTGACGGCACCTGGCGACGGCCCGTCAAAAGCGCCGCAGCACAATGGCGGTTGGCCAAGTTCGCACGCCTGCGGCAGCACCTGGCCCGGCCTCGGGAGGACAGCACAGTGAAGCGCATCGGCATCATCGGCGTCGGAGAGATCGGCCGGGCCCTCGTGACGGGTCTGTACGCGGCGGACGACGGGGGCGGCGAACGCGACGGCTCCCCCGAGGTGTTCCTCTCGCCCCGGGGCGCCCGTACGTCGGCCGAACTCGCCGCCCGCCATCCGGGCGTCCGGGTCTGCGCCGACAACCAGGAGGTGGTGGACCGCTCGGAGGTGGTGGTCGTCGCCGTCCGGGGCCAGGACCGGCACGAGGCGCTGGCCGGTCTCCAGGTGGGCGCCGGCCGGATCGTGGTCAACGTGATGTCCGGCGTCGCCAACGACGACCTGCGCCGCACGCTTGCGACCGACGCCGTGCTGGTACGGGCCGTCCCGCTGCCGTCCGTGCGCGAACGCCGCTCCGTCACGGTGACGTACCCCTCCCACCCGGTGACGGACGCACTCTTCGAGCGGCTCGGCGGGGCGCAGCCCGTCGCGGACGAGGCGGCCTTCGACGTCTTCTCCGCGCTGACGGGCACCCTGACCACGCACTACGCGTACCTCGCCGAGCTGACCTCGTGGGCCGTCGGCCAGGGTGTCGCGCCCGCCGTCGCCGACCGCTACGTGCGCGGGCTCTTCCAGGGCGTCGGCCGCGCCCTGGACGACGAGGGCCGCTCCCTCCAGCAGCTCGCCGCCGACCACGAGACCCCGAACGGCAACAACGAACGTATCCGCACCACCTGGTTCGACCCGGCCAACTCCGACGCCCTCCACCGGGCCCTCGACGGCCTCCTCGCCCACCTGGGGCAGCACCGGGGGTGACCGGGAGCGGCAGTCCGGGCAGGCAGCGGGAACGGACACGGGCCCTCGCGGCCCGGCGCGTTCGGGGCCGAGGCGTGCGCGGGCGGCACGGCGTGACCGCCCGTGCCTCGGCCCCCGTCACCCCCGGTCAGCCCACCGCGCGCTTCACCAGCTCCGTGATCCGGGCCTCGACCTCGGGCGTCACCTCGGTCACGGCGAACGCGGTCGGCCACATCGAGCCGTCGTCGAGCCGCGCCCGCGCCTCGAAACCGAGGGTCGCGTACCGCGCCTTGAACTTCGCGGCGGCCTGGAAGAAGCAGACGTTCTTGCCGTCCAGCGCGTAGGCGGGCATCCCGTACCAGAGCTTCGGGGCGAGGTCCGGGGCGGCGGCCAGGACGACGGCGTGCACGCGCTCGGCGATGACCCGGTCGTCGTCCGGCATCTCGGCGATCTTCGCCAGGACGTCCTGTGCCGCCGCCTCCGCCTTGTCCGCGCGCGAACTGCGGCGGGACGCCGCCTTCAGCTCCTGGGCGTGCTCCTTCATCGCGGCCCGTTCCTCGGCCGAGAACCCCTCGTGCTTACCGCTGCCGGTGCTGCTCATGGCAGGCCCACCCCTCTTGAGGACTTGTGTGCGGAATACGCCGAAGGCGGCCCAACTCCGCCCGGCGCGCGGTGACTTTATCCCGGCCAACGTGGCCGGAACCACCCTTTCGCGACGACTCGCGATCAAGGGACGGTTCCGGCGCGCGAACGCCCCCCCCGGGGGCAGCCCGGTACCGCCTGAGGCTGCCCCCGGGGGCTCCCGGTCAGGAGTGTTCGCAGAGCACCAGACGGCGGGTCTCGTTGCGGTACCCGGCGCGCTCGAAGGCGGCGGCGGTCGGACGGTTCGTCACATCGGTGTCGGCGCGGATCTGCGGGGCCTCCGGCTCCGCCTCGGTCGCCAGGAACCTGGTGATCCAGACGAGGATCTCGTCCACGTACCCCTGGCCCCGGTGCTCGGGCAGGACGCCGAGGTAACCGACCACGGGACCGGCGGGGTTGAGCGAGGGGATGCCGAAGCCGACCGGCTCGCCCGACCCGTCACGGGCCACCCGCCACCAGGACCGCTCGCCGATCAGCTGCTCCTGGTAGAGCGCCACCTCGCCGCGGGCCTGCGCCTCGGCGCCGATCCGCTCGGCCTCCTTGCGGCTGCCCGCGTCGAGGGTGCCCTCCAGCACCCGCCGGAACAGATCGACGAAGACCTCGTCGTCGGGCTCGGGAGTGAAGGTCAGCCGGGACGAGGCCGGCTCCGGCAGCCCGTCCTGCGGCTTCCACTCGTAGCGCAGCCGCTCCACGCTGCCCGCCAGCCCCGCGGCCTCGGCCACCTCCCGCCGCCAGGACAGCGCCTCGGTCACCTCGGGCCTGTCGTGGAAGTCCCCGGGCAGGAAGATGTGGAACGCGGGCCGCTCGGCGGCCCCGGCAGCCGTGTACACCTCGTGCGCGGCGGTCAGCAACTCGGCCGCCAGAGAGACCCGTTGGTCCTGCGGGACGAGTACGTCGGCGACGTACACGGCGTCCAGGGCACCGGGTGTGGCCTGTGTCGGCAGCCCCCACCACACGGCGACCGCGAGCACGGGCCGGCCGGACGCGTCGGCGGGCCCCTCGGCGATCCAGGTCCACTCGGAACGGTACTGGCCGTCGGCGAGCTTGGTCCGGTAGAGATCGGCCGTCAGGGTGCTGGCCGGATCGGCGACGAGCAGCGGAAGGAAGCGTTCGAGGTCGGATTCGACGGCAGGACGGAAGGACGTGCGGGAAGAAGACGTACGGGAAGTCGTACGGGAACTCACTGTGCCTCCAGGGCGATGAAGCTGGAGGCGCCACCAGATCGGGCGGGTACCGCGGGAGTGCGGTTCAGTTGCCGGTCCGTCGTGCCCGCGCAGAGGCTGCGGGGGCGGCGGGGGCGATCCGGAGCGCCGGGTTCGGGGTGAACATCGCGGCCTCCCTTCTCTGTCGTGGCTTTTCGCCGTACGGACAAGGATCACCGGCCACCTGACCGGCGGCCGTCACAGTAGGCCCACCGGCCCGCCCGGCGCAAGGGAATTGCCGCGCCCCGGACAGGCAACGCCGGAGCCCGGAAACCCGTCCCCACCTGTACGGACAGGCACAAGGGGGACGCTGGTGGCACACGGTGGAGCAACGGCCGGAAGAGGCGGGCGGCCGACGGGGCGGTGGGAAGAACGCGTGCGTACGGCGCACGCGGCCGACGGAGCGGGCGGGGAACGCGTGAGCGCGGCGCACACGGCCGACGGAGCGGGCGGAGACCCCGTGAGCGCGGCGCACACGGCCGACACCGCCCTCCTGGGGACCGCGCCCTCGCACACCGTTCTCCCGGAGCAGGCCGGCACCACCCCCTTCGACGCGTCGGAACGCCTGGCCTGGGCCGGGCGCGCCGAGGCCTACGCGGGCAGCTTCGCCAAGCTGTGCGCCCACACGGCGCCGCCGCTGCTGGACGCCGCCGGGGTGCGGGCGGGCACCCGGCTCCTCGACGTCGGCACCGGCCCCGGCACCGTCGCCCGCGCCGCGTGCGAACGCGGCGCCGAGGTCACCGCCGTGGACCCCGAGCCCGGCATGGCCGCCCTCGCCGCGCGGACCGCGCCAGAGGCCCGCGTACACCTGGCATCGCTCCCGCGACTGCCCTTCCCCGACGGGGAGTTCGACGCGGTCGTCGCCAACTTCGTCCTCAACCACGTGGGCCGCCCCGCCGCGGCGCTGGCCGAACTGCGCCGGGTGACCCGCCCCGGCGGACACGTCGCGGTGACGATCTGGGCCGCCCCCGCCTCCTCCGGCCAGGCGCTGCTCGGGCGCGCCGTCCGGGCGGCCGGGGTCGTACGCCCCGCCCATCTGCCCGCCCTGGCACCGGAGGACGACTTCCCCCGTACCGAGGAGGGCTTCACCGCACTGCTCGCCGACGCGGGACTCTCCCGTCCCGCCTGCGCCACCCTTCGCTGGGACCACCGGGCGACGCCGCTGGAGTGGTGGAGCGGACCGGCCTCGGGGGTGGCGACGATCGGCCGGATCGTGGCGGGCGGTCCGCCGGAGGTGACCGCCCGGATCAAGCGGGAGTTCGACGTGCTGTGTGCGGAGTTCACCGGTCCGGACGGTGTGCTGGTGCTGCCGCACACGGCCCTGCTGGCCCACGGCCGGGCCTGACGCGGGCGGCGCGGGACGCAGGCCGCACGGCCGGCGCGGCCGTGCTCCCCCCCCCCAGCGATCGGTGCGGCTCCCGCGGCCCGTGCGGCCCCCGCGGCTTGTGTGCGCTACGCCGCGAAGCCGACGTTGGTGACGTACTCGTACTGACCCCACTGCGAGCCGAGGTCGACGATCGTGTCGTCCCAGGCCGCGTCCAGTTCCTGCCGGTCGTCGGCCGCCCAGGCGTCGACGATGCGCTCCCAGCGGCGGACGTTCAGCGAGCGGTGCTCGATGACGCGGGTCAGCCGCTGGTCGACGCCGGACTGGTTGAGGGGGTGGATCTCCACCCGGGTGCCGCGGCCTTCCCGGTGCAGCCGCTTGAGGAGGTGCTTGGCGACGTTCTGGCGGCGGACGAGGCGGTAGGCGGCGTCGATGCGGTCCAGGTTGGCCGCGGTGGGGCGGCGCTTGCCGTCCAGCCAGGCCTTGAGGGTGCGGTCGGTGACCGTGAGCCCCGCGTCGCGGGCCGCCTGCCGGGCGTGCGGGGTACGGGTGAGGTAGTGCAGCCGCGCCATCAGACCGCGCTTGGCGGTGACGGGGGTGGCGATGCCGCCCGCGAGCGCGTCGAGCTGGCGGGCGACGGCATCCGCGCCCTTGATGCCGCGGGCACCGAACTTCCCGAACTCGATGTTCTTCTCCGGCATCACCGCCTCCTCTCCGCTGTCCGCGGTACCGCTGCGCCCACCGCGCGCGGTACCGCTCGTGCCCCACAGCCTAAGGGCCCGCCGCCCCCGTCCCGGTTCAGGTCACGCGGTGGGCACGCCGAGCCCGGCCACGATGGCGCTGGTACGGGTGAACAGGGCCGTCGGGAAGTCGCTGTTGCAGTACTTGTTGCCGGTGGAGGTGATCCCGACCAGCTTGCCGCCGACGATGAGCGGGCCGCCCGAGTCGCCCCGGCAGATGCTGTCCTGGGTGCCGGCGGCGGGGGTCGTGCAGAGCTTCTGCGCCGGGGAGTCGTCGGGCTGCGTGTACGGCTCGCAGCCCTTCAGCGGCGACAGCACGACGCGCGCCGCCTTCAGCCGGACGCCGGGGGTGTCGGTCGCGGTGAGCCCCCAGCCCAGGGCGGTCGCGGACTTGCCGGACTTGAAGAGCGCGGAGTCCTTGGCCCCGGCGACCGGCAGGGGCTTGTACGGCATCGGCTTGGCCAGGGTAAGGACAGCCGCGTCGTAGGTGAACCTGGCCGCGTCGAACTTCGGGTGGATCTTGACCGAGACGACCTTGCGGACGGTGCCCTTGGTGGTGCGCAGATCGGTACGGCCCCCGACGACCTCGTAGGAACGGGCCGGCCCCTCCTCCTTGTCGACGCAGTGGGCGGCGGTCAGCACCTTGGTGGGGGCGATGAGGGTGCCGCCGCAGATGTGCTCGCCGCCGACGGCCCGCAGGGACATGGTGGACGGGTGGTCCGTGACGGTGGTGTTCTTGCCGCCGTGCACCGCGGCGGCGGGAGTCGCGGTGGCCACGAGTCCGCCGACGGCGGCGAGCGAGGCGGCGGCTGCGGTGAGGACGGCGGCCGTGGAACGGCGACGGTACGTCGGCACGAGGATTCCCCCCAGGGAAGTGTTCGCGCACGGACGGGTGGCGGGGCGGACTCCGGGTCCGGGCCCGGGTTTCCGCTGGTCACCGCCACCGCGGCCGTGCGAGGTTGCTCTGATCACTGATCATGACGGGCCCTGGGGTCACCGGGTTCCCTCCGACGGACACCGGTGTGAAGAATCGTCCGCCGCACGGCTACCGGATGTCGTCGATCTCCTGGAGCAGCCGCCGCTTGGGCCGGGTGCCCACCATCGACTTCACCGGCTCGCCGTCGCGGAAGAGGATGAGCGTCGGCGCGGCGAGCACGCCGTACGCGGCGGCCGTGCCGGGGCTGGCGTCCACGTCGACCTGGACGACCTTGAGCCGGTGGCCCTCCTCCTCGGCGACCGCGCTGAGCACCGGCGCGAGCTGCCGGCACGGGCCGCACCAGTCGGCGCCGAACTCCACGAGCACCGTGCGGTCGGCCCCGAGCACCTCGTCCGCGAAGTTCGCGTCCGTGACCTCGTCGACCCCTGCTGCCTTGAACATGTCGTCCCCTTCACCCGTCCTGTGGCTGGATTTCCTGCTCCTCGGCGCCCTCGGCGCCCTGCGCTCCGGAGTTCCGGCCGAGCTCGCAGAGCGGCACGGGCCCGTCCGGCAGTTCGGCCTCCGCGCGCAGCAGCTGAGCGCCCACCTGGTCCCGTACCGCCGTCAACTCGCCTATCAGTAGGTCGAGTTCGGCGAGCTTGCGCCGGTAGACGTCGAGCGAGGCGGGACAGGAGTCCCCGGCGGGGTGCCCCGCCTGGAGGCACTCCACGAAGGGCCTGGTCTCCTCCAGGCCGAAGCCGACGTCCTGGAGCGTGCGGATCTGTGCCACGAGCCGCAGGTCGTCGTCGCCGTACACGCGGTAGCCGTTGACCGCGCGCCGGGCGGGCAGCAGCCCCCGGGACTCGTAGTAACGCAGGGTCCGGGTGCTGACTCCAGCCTGTTCCGCCAGTTCGCCGATGCGCATGGAAACGACGCTAAACCTTGCCCCCGACGTCAAGGCAACGACGGCACCCCGGTTCCGGGGCGGCCCGCCCCGGGTCCGTTCACTCCGGTGAAACAACCACCGGGCACAATCCGCCCCCATGAAGCCCACTCACCTCAGGATCGAGGAAGTGCCCTGGGACGACCCCGACGCCCGTGCGCTGCGGGACCGGCAGCGGGCCGAGATCGCCGCACGGTACGGCACACCGGACAGCGAGCCCGGCACGGCACCGTCGGCGGCGGACATCGCGGTGTTCGTGGTCGCCCGCGAGGACGACGGGACGACGGGCGGCACCCCGGTGGGCTGCGCGGGCCTGCGCGACCTGGGCGACAGGACCGGCGAGGTCAAACGGATGTACGTCACCCCGGACCACCGGGGCACGGGAGCCGCCCCCCGGCTCCTGCGGGCCCTGGAGGAGTGGGCCGCGGACCGGGGCTGGCAGCGCCTGCGCCTGGAGACCGGCCTCGCCCAGCCCGACGCCGTCCGCTTCTACACCCGCTCCGGCTACCGGCCGATCCCCAACTTCGGGATCTACGAGGGCCTGGCGACCTCCCTCTGCTTCGAACGGGCCCTGGACGCACCACGGACGTAGGATGACCGCTCTTGCCGGGAACACGGGGCCCGGAGACGGGACGGGACGGATTCGTGGATTTCGCCGACGCGTCGTTCCTGCTGCCGGTCTCGGACGTCCTCCCCCGGTGGCGGGGAAGGGACGTCCTGGTCGCCGGGTGCGTCGAGCGCGGGCGCGTGCGTCCCGGTGACGACGTGGAGTTCGTCGGGTACGGGCGGCGGACGTCGGCGCGGGTCGGCGACATCGTCCTCCTGCGGGAACGCGTGGCCGAGGCGAGCACCGGCATGTCCGTCGGGCTGCTGTTCCCGGGGGCCGTGGCCGGGCTCGTGGAGCCGGGGCAGGTGGTCGCGGCACCCGGGGCGGTCGGTGCGCACCTCTCCTTCGCCGCTGACCTGGCACTGCTCTCGGAGGAGCACGGCGCCACCGAACTGCGCACCGGGGACGGTCTCGGCTTCCATCTGCGGACCGCCGTCGCGCGCGGCACCGTCGTGTTGCCCCGTGGGACGGACGTGCTCCACCCGTTGCACACCGCCGTGGTGACCGTCGTCCTCGAACGTCCCCTCGTGCTGGAGCCCGGTCAGGTCTTCGCCTTCCGGCAGCGCGGTCGTGCGGCGGGTTCAGGGACCGTGCGGCGGATCCTGGGGTGAGGGTGCGGCGGCCGGTACCAGGGCGGCCAGGTCCGCCCCCGCCCTCAGCAGTGCCAGGGAACGGGTCGCGATCAGGTCCAGGCGGGTGCGCAGCAGGTGTTCGGCCCGGTCCTGGCCCGCCGCGTCGCGCAGCGAGTCCATGACCTCGCGTACGGCGGGAATCGCGTAGCCCGCGGCGCGCAGCGCGGTGACGACGCGGGCCGCGTCGATCGCCGCGGGATCGTAGCGGCGGGCCCTGAGCGAGGTCACCCGGTCCGGGGCGATCAGCCCTTCCTGTTCCCAGAACCGCAGCGTGGAGGTCCGTACGCCCAGGGCTTCGGCGAGTTCCGTGATCGTCATCGTGTCGTCGGGGCGCCGGGGCTGCCGCGGGCTCTCCTGCCCGGGGTTCTCGGTGTGGGCTTCGGCCCGGATGGTGTGCAGTGCCCGCTGCGCGCGCAGCGTCTCCTCCCGCTCGCGCGCGAGCCCTGCGTGCACCGCGTTGACCGCGGCCACGGCCTCGTCGAGCGGCCGGGTCCGCAGTTCCGCGAGCAGGCGGCGGGCGGTACCGGGGCCGGCGGCTTCCGCGAGACCCCGGTAGGCGTGCAACGCCCGGACGTGCAGCGGGGTGTAGGAGCGGTAGCCGTTGCCCGCCCGGGGGGCGGGCGGGAGGACTCCCAGCCGTTCCAGGTCGCGCACCTGCTGCACCGAGTACCCGGTCTGCCCGGCCACGTCCACGGTCCTGAGCGGAGTACGTCGCGAATCGCTCACCGCCGTCCGCCCTCCTCTCCCACAACCCCACACAAGCACTTCAAGCCGATGCTTGAACCATGAGTACGAGTATGAACGAAGGCAAGGGCAGGAATCCGGGCGCGGACGGGGAGAGGGACATGGGTGTGGAGGAGGTCGTCGCGGCCGTGCGGGACCTCGCGGGCGTGCTCGTCGTCCGGCCGGGGCCTGGCAGCGAGCTTCCGGAACTGACCTGGGGCGACGTGTTCCTCTACTACGCCCCCGACGGGCGGATGCCGCGGAACGTCCAGCCGTACGCCACCGTCGTCACCAAGAACTACCCCGGCGACCTCGCCTCCGGCCTCGACGCTCCGGGGCGGCTGCGGGTGAACATCCAGGTGGGCCGTACGACGTTCCGCGAGCTGACCGGGGAGGAGCCGCGCTCCCTCGCCCGGCCCCGCGACCACGCGGCGACGGACCTGCTGATGCCGCACCCGGTGTACGGGACGGCCGGGTGGATCGCGGTCGTCAACCCGGGGCCGCGCACGGGCGGCCTGGTCGTACGGCTGCTGCGGGAGGCCCACGAGGCCGCCCGCGCCCGGTACGCACGGCGGAACGGAGAGAGCGGGCAGAGCGGACAAGGGCGCGGGCAGGAGGAGTAGCAGGAGCGGGGGCGGGTGCGAACCGTGGGCGTCGGCTACTCGCCCTTGCGCATCAGCAGATGCCCGCGGCGGAACCGCTCGCCCTCTCCCGGTTCGCGCAGCATCCGGCCGATCTCGACGAAGCCCGCCTCGCCCGCGAGCTTCGCGAGGTCGTCGACCGGCCACCGGTAGGCGGTGGTCACCTTGTGGTCGAAGGGCGTGACGGGGGCGCCCTCCGACTCGAAGAAGCCGAGCACGAGGTGGCCGCCGGGCGCGAGCACCCGGCGGAACTCGGCGAAGTACGGCGGCACGTCGCGCGGCGGGACGTGGATGAGCGAGTACCAGGACGCGATGCCGCTCAGCGTGTGGTCGGCCAGGTCCAGGGCGTCCATGGAGCCGATGTCGAAGCGCAGGTCCGGGTAGGTCTCGCGGGCGATGCCGACCATCACCGGGGACAGGTCGACACCGAACACGTCCAGGCCCAGGTCCCGCAGGTGCGCGGTCGTCCGGCCGGGGCCGCAGCCCAGTTCGGCAAGCAGGGACCCTAGGGCATCTCCCGGGGCCGGGCTCCGGTCTCGGCCACCGCACCGCGGCCGGCCCCCTGCCGCCCGGTCCGCAGGTTCCGCTGCCGCAGCAGCAGGTAGAGCGGCAGTCCGACCGAGGCGCCGAGCAGCGACCCGCACACCACCAGGACGCGCTGCCCCCGGCGCAACTCCGTGTCCACCACGGTCACCAGCACCACCAGCACCACCACGGAGACGATCACGTCCCAGCCGAAGAAGCTGCTGATCCGGTTCACGAAGAGCTCGTCGAGGAGCAGTCCGAAGTCCGGCCCGTGGTCGGCCAGCCAGGGCACCGCCTGCGCGTAGGGCAGCACGATCCCGGCCACCAGAAGCACCGCCCACAGAGCCTCCGCGCCCCGCCCACCCTGCCTCCCCATCAAGCCCACCGGCCTTCCCCCGTCGACTCCGCCTCCGGCCTTCCGAGGGTACGGCGCCACACCGACGGACCTCGAACGAAAGCTCGAACACGTCCTGAAAAGACCTGGGGTTCAAGGGAGTTGCTGGTGCTGGCACCAGGTTCGGGTGTGGGGGAGCCCGGATGGCCCGGTGGGGCGGCGCGCGGGACGCTGAGGTGGTCGCGACGCAGCGTGCACAGCGACGCCGAACACCGAACACGGGATCGGCACGTCCAGGCACCACGAGGAAGCAGGTTCATGTCCGGGAACAGGAAGAAGAACTGGTCCGTCGCGGCCGCGGTGGCGCTGGCGGCCTCGACGGCGCTGGCACTCGTGCCGTCCGCGTCCGCCGCCTCCCCCGCCGCGCCCGCCCCGCAGGCCCCGGCGGCCGGTGCGGCGGCGCTGGAGGGGGTGTGGCAGGGCGTCGGCTACCAGCGGTACGTGGCGGTGCACCGGGGCGTGCTGCGCAGTTACGAGTACTCGGCCGCCGGATGCCTGCCCGGCCGCTGGCAGCTGAGTGCGGGCCGGGCCGGGGGCGGGGCGGTGACCGGCGTGCCGTTCCGGGACGCCGACAGCGTCCGGCAGCTGTCGATGCGCGCCACCCCCGACGGCCGCGGCGCGCGGCTCACACCGGCCGGGTCGGTGGGCGAACAGCGGCTGCGGCGGGTCGCCGAGCTGCCCGCGGACTGTACACGCAAGCCCTCCGGCGACCCGGTGCACACCTTCGACACCTTCTGGTCGACGCTCCGCGAGAACTACCCGTTCCTCCGGGCCAAGGGCATCGACTGGGACGCGGCACGGGAGCGGTACCGGCCGCAGGTGCACCCGGGGACCACCGACGACGAGCTGTTCCGGATCCTGTCCGCGATGATCGAGCCGCTGCACGACATGCACACCCAGCTCGCCGACGGCACCGGCAAGCGCCGCACGCTCAACCTCCGCCCCGGGACGCCGTTCCCCACCGAGAAGTACCTGGCGGACGTGGAGGCGGCCACCCGGGCGCAGCTGCCGGAGAAGGTGCACAGCTTCGCCAACGGGAAGATCCAGTACGCCGACCTGAAGCAGGGCACCGGCCCCGGGCAGCACCTCGGCTACCTGCGCATCACCGGCTTCATCGCCTTCGCCGACGGCGACAGGCTCGACGCCGACGCGGACGCCGCCGCGCTGGACCGTGCCCTGGACGCCGTCCTCACCGAGCAGCGGACCCGTTCGCTCCGGGGCCTGGTCGTCGACCTCCGCTTCAACGGCGGCGGCGCGGACGCCCTGGGAACCCGGATCGCCGCCCGCCTCACCGACCGTACGTACACGGCGTACACCAAGTCGGCCCGCAACGACCCGCAGCGCCCGGACAGTTGGACCCCGGGGCAGCCGATCCGGGTGCACCCGGCGCCCGGCCCCCGCTACACCGGTCCGCTCGCCGTGCTCACCGGTCCGCTGACGATCAGCGCGGGCGAGTCCTTCACGCAGTCGCTGATGGGCCGCTCGCCCGCCCCGGTGCGCATCGGGGAGAGCACCCAGGGCGTCTTCTCCGACACGATGGACCGCGTCCTGCCCAACGGCTGGACGCTGACCGTGCCGAACGAGAAGTACGCCGACGCCAGGGGCCGGACGTACGACGGCACGGGCATCCCGCCCACCCACCGGGTGCCGGTGTACGCCCCGGCCGACCTGGCCGCGCTGCGCGACCCGGCGCTGACCCGGGCGGTGCGGGAACTGGGCGCCCGCTGAGACCGCCGCCCGGCGCCGGGGGCTCGCCACGCGGGCCTTCGGCGTGCGGGGCGCGGGGGCGGCGGGACACCCGGCGGGGCGGTGCGGGGCGCGGGTGTCAGCGCAGGGTGACTTCCACCGGGCCGTTGTACGTGGTCAGGGAGAGGACCGTCGGCGGGGTGCGCAGGGCGGCGTCCCCGGTGAAGAGCGCGCGGGCCGCGTCGAACGGGACCGCGTCCCCCGTCACCAACGCCACCCGGTCGCACCTCGTGCGCAGGGAGTCCGTCATGGCGTCGTCGCCCGACACGCCCACCCCCTCGCCCCAGACGTCCCAGGGCAGCGGCTCCACCTTGTTGAGGGCCGCGAGGTCCAGCCGCAGGACGTTCGCCATGAACCACTCCCCCGCCAGTTCACCGCCCGGCAGCCGTACGCCGAACGTCCTCGGGTCCGCCTCGCCCGCCCGGACCCGTCGCCAGGCCTCGCCGGAGACGAGGAACCGGTCGCGCGGCAGGTCCATCGGGTCGAAGTCGACGTGCTGGTGCTCGGCGGCGAACCGCGCGTCGGCCAGTTCGGCGTCCGCGAGGAGCCAGCGTTCGCGGGCCGCGTCCCAGTACTCGACGAGCGTGTGGTCGGTGTGGAAGCCGTCGGTGTCGAAGTAGTCGGCGAAGCCGAAGCGCAGCCGGGCGGGGACGCCCGCGTGCCGGAGCAGGGAGCAGTGCAGCAGTGCGAAGTCGCGGCAGACGCCCACGAACCGGTCGCCGGGTGCGCGCCGCCGGGTCAGCGGGGCGCCGTCGCGTGCCAGCAGCAGGCGCAGGATGCCGTCGAGGTAGCGGGTCTCGGCGTCGTGGTGCAGGCGCTCGGGCGGATGGGTGCAGTGGAAGAGGTTCTGCTCCATCCGATGGATCATCAGGTTCCTTACGGTGAGGGCGAGTTCGCCCACTCCGGAGGGGAGGCCGGCGAAGCGGGCGACGAGGGGCCCGGGGTCGGAGACGTCGCTCTGCGCGGTGTAGAAGGCGGCGGTGCGCGGCGCGAGACCGGCGCTGTGCTGCTGCATGGTGGGACCCCCCGGGAGGACGTTCGAACGCGATGCGCCCACACGCTGTCAGCGATTTCGCCCGAATGTCCAGCCGTGAGGTCCGCCCATGACGGACGGGCCGGGGCGGCCTGGTCGGGCCGTCAGCCCCGGCCGCCGCCGGTCCACAGGGAGGTGGGCAGGGGCTTGCCGGTCTCCGCGTACGTCTTGAGGTTGGACAGGACCATCGACCAGCCCTGCGACGCCTGCCGGAAGTCCGCCTCGTCGCGCAGGTTCTCGTGGGTGACGGTCAGCCGGACGGTGTCGCCGTGCGGCTTGAGGTCGAAGGTGACCTGCGAGGTGCCCTCCGCGCTGTCGTCACCGGGGGCGGCCCAGGTGGTGACCAGGCGCCGGGGCGGCTCGGCCTCGACGACGACGCCCACGACGTCGGCGATGCCGGAACCGTCCACCCGGCGGTGCTCCCAGGGCGATCCGGGCTGCCAGTCGGAGACGTTCTGGTGGCCCCAGTACGTGGCCGACGCCTCGGCGTCGGTCAGGCACTCCCAGACCTTCTCGGGGGTGGCCTCGATGTACAGGGTGTAGACGAACGCGGGCTTGGGGGAAGGGGTGCTGGAGGTGCTCATGGCGGACTCCGCTTTCTGTTTCAGTGCGCTCAACCCGCGCAGCCGGGGCTCTTCGAACCGGCCGATCCACCGCTCCTGGATCTCGTGGAGCGGTACGGGGTTGAGGTAATGGAGTTTCTCCCGGCCCCGCTTGACCGAACTGATGAGGTTCGCCGCCTCCAGGAGACCCAGGTGCTGGGTCGCCGACTGGCGGGTCATCGTCACGTTCGCGCAGAGCTCGGCCAGGGTCTGGCCGTTGTCCTCGCGCAGGCGGTCGAGCAGAAGCCGTCGGGTCGGGTCGGCCAGGGCCTTGAAGACCTTGTCCATGTCGCTGCTCACCCCTCCATCATGCAGGCAAATGCCTGCATGTCAAAGAGAGGGGGCGGCGGCACCGCGCACAGCGGCCGACCCGCATCCGCCCTCACCCCTCCACGGCTACGCGGGCCGTCGCGCCACCCAGACCGTCCGGCTCGTACGGACCGTGAGGTCGTCGCGGCGGCGCACGTCGTGCGGGCCGTCCTCGTCCAGCAGCGCGTCGAGCGTGGCCAGGTCGTCCGCGTCCAGGCGCTCCGCCAGCCCGGTGCGCAGCCGCCCCAGGGTGCCTCGCGCGTACTCGCCCGTGGCGGCGGGCAGCGGCTCCGTCAGATCGACGACGAAACGGCGCTCGGCCTCGACCGTGAAGCCCGCCCCCGCCAGCCGCACGCCCCAGTCGTCGCCGAGGTGCGGCACGTCGGAGGAGTGGGACTCCTCCACGGCGGCGTGCAGCCGCGCCTCCAGACCGGGCCTGCCCAGCTCCGGGCCCAGGTCGTCGGGCAGGAAGCGCGGGAACGGCGTCGAGTCCATTTCCGCCGCGACCAGCAGGCCGCCGGGGCGGAGCGCGGCGAGCACCTCGGTGAGGGAGCGGTCGGGGTCCGCCATGTGGTGGAGCGAGGCGGAGGCCCAGATCAGGTCGACGGAGTCGAGGCCCCCGGGCCACCCCTCGTCGAGGTCGGCCCGCACGGTGCGCACCCGGCCGTCCTTGATCCCGGCCTCGCGGACCTTCTCCGCGAGCCGCTCCAGCATCGAGTCGGACATGTCGACGGCCACCGCCTCCGCCTCCTCGAACCGCGCGAGCAGCGCCCGGGTGCCGGTGCCGGTGCCGGCGCCCAGGTCGACGATCCGGCGCGGCGGCGCGTCGGCGGTCAGCTGTTCGAGCCAGCCCATGAGTTCGGAGAGGTACGAGCCGAGGACCTCGGCGTCGAGCTCCAGGAGTTCCGCGAGGACGGCCTCGGCCGCCGCGTCGGAGGGGAAGCCGTGCCCGTGGTCGTGACCGTGGTCATGGCCGTGACCGTGGCCCTGCCGGTGACCGTGGGCGTGGCCTTCGTGCTGGTGGCCTTCGTGGTTCCGCTGGTTTTCCTGCTGCTGATTTCCCATGCCACGAGCGTACGACCGCCTTGCGCCTACCGCATACAATCTTGCCTATGACGCAAGACGGAGAATTGGACGACCTGGTCCGCAAGCGCCTGAGGGGGCTGCGGCTGGCCAAGGGCTGGTCGCTCGACGAGCTGGCCGCCCGCTGCTATCTGAGCCCTTCCACGCTGAGCCGCATCGAGACGGGCCACCGCCGGATCGCCCTGGACCAGCTGGCCCCGCTGGCCCGTGCGCTCGGTACCAGTCTGGACCAGCTGGTGGAATCCACCACCGACGACGACGTGGTGATCCGGCCGCACCGGGACGAGGACCAGGGCAGGACCACCTGGCTGCTCAACCGCGACTCCGGCCCGAGCGGCTTCACCGTGGCCAAGCTCCGGGTCACCAAACCGGCCCCCCGGGGCGGCGACGCGGAACTGCGGGTGCACCCCGGCAAGGACTGGCTGACCGTGCTGTCCGGGACCGTGGAGCTGGTCCTGGGCGACCGGACGATCCTGGTCGAGACGGGTGAGGCGGCCGAGTTCTCGACGATGATCCCGCACGCGTTCGGCGCGCACGGCGGTCCGGCGGAACTGCTCTGCATCCTCGACCACGACGGCCGCCGCACCCACCTCAGGCCGTCGACGTAGCCCCCGGTCCCCGGTCCTGCGGGCCGGCCGGACCGTCCGGGCCCGCCGGCAGGGCCGCCTCCATCCGGCGGCGCAGATGGGCCCGCTCGGGTTCGGTGCCGGCGAGGTCGAGTGCCAGCCGGTAGGCCGCCGCCGCCTCGGGCAGCCTGCCGAGCCGGAACAGCAGGTCGCCCCGGGCCGCCTGGTAGGGGTGGTGGCCGCGCAGCTGGGGTTCGCCGGCCAGCGCGTCGAGCAGGGTCAGCCCCGACTGCGGGCCGTCCCGCATGGCCACCGCCACCGCCCGGTTCAGCTCGACGACCGGGGACGGGGTGAGGACGCGCAGGACGTCGTAGAGCGCCACCAGTTGGGGCCAGTCGGTGGTGGCGAGGTCGGCGGCCTCGTCGTGCAGGGCGGCGATGGCGGCCTGCACCCCGTACGGTCCCGGCGGGCCGCCGGTCAGCGCGACGACCACCAGGTCGCGCCCCTCCTCGATCATGGGGTGGTCCCAGCGGGCCCGGTCCTGGTCCTCCAGCAGGACGAGTGCGCCGTCGGGTCCGGTCCTGGCGGCGCGGCGCGCGTGGATGAGCAGCATCAGGCCGAGCAGTCCGGCGACCTCGCGCTCGGCGGGCATCAGCCGGCGCAGGATGCGGGCCAGCCGGATGGCCTCCTCGGCGAGGTCGGTGCGCAGCAGCTGCGGGCCGGAGCTGGCCGCGTAGCCCTCGGTGAAGACCGAGTAGACGACCTGGAGCACCCCGGGCAGCCGTTCGGGCAGCTCGTCGGCGCCGGGGACGCGGAACGGAATGCGCGCCTCCCGGATCTTCTTCTTGGCCCGGACGATGCGCTGGGCCATCGTCGCCTGCGGGACGAGGAAGGCGCGCGCCACCTCGGGGGTGGTGAGCCCGGCGAGGCAGCGCAGGGTGAGCGCGGTGCGGTCCTCGGCGGCGAGTGCGGGGTGGGCGCAGGTGAAGAACATCTGGAGGCGCTCGTCCGGCAGTCCGCCGTCCCCGTCGGCGGCCGACGGGGCGGGGGCGGCCCGGTCCGCCTCCACCTGGAGGACGGCGAGCCGGGCCGCGTACGTCCGGTCCCTGCGCAGCCGGTCGACGGCCCGGCGCCGCGCGGTGGTCAGCAGCCAGGCGCCGGGCCTGGCCGGCACCCCGTGGACCGGCCAGTGCACCAGTGCCGCCTCGACGGCCTCGGAGGCCACGTCCTCGGCCAGGTCGAGGTCGCCGTACCGGTGGACGAGGGAGGCCAGCAGCCGGCCGCGCTCCTCGCGGAACACCGACTCCACCGAGGTGTGGGCGGCCGGACGCCCGGCCGCTCCGCCGCCCGCCGGGCGGCCCGTCCCCTCGCCCGGCACCGTCAGGCCCCGAAGTCGGCGACCGGCCGGACGACGACCGAACCGCTGCCCCGTGCACCGGGGCACCGCGCGGCCCAGTCCAGCGCCACGTCCAGGTCGGGTACGTCGATGACGTAGAACCCGCCGAGCACCTCCCGGCTCTCGGCGAACGGCCCGTCGGTGACGCTCCGCCTCCCGTTCTCGTCCACCCGCACGGTCGTCGCGGTGACCAGGTCGGCGAGCGACTCGCCGGCCACCAGGATCCCCGCGTCCTGAACCTCCTTGTCGTACGCCATCCAGTCCTCGACGGTGCACTCGGCGGCCCCGCCGTTCTCGTCGATCGCCCCGGCGTTGATCAGCAGCATGTACTTCATGGTCCGACTCCTGTCAGGTCCTGTGGTGCCATGTTCCCCGCCACGGCGCACCGCCGCGCGGGTCCCTTCACCATGACGACGAACGGACCGGGACCGGATCGACAGCCCCTCGGAACTTTTTTCCGCGAACCTGCCGGGCGGGCCGTGCCGGGCGGTCCCGGGCGGCCGTTCAGCCCGTGTGCAGGCGGTGGGCGGTCCGGCGGGTCCACCACAGGCCGGCGGCGGCGGTCAGCAGTTGGCAGAGCAGGTGGACGGGACCGTACGCCCCGCGGCCGATGGCGGTGATCAGTACGGGGGCGGTCAGCAGCAGGGCGGCCAGCGGGCCGCGGGCGTACCAGAGGGCGGCCTGCCAGGGGCCGGTGCTGCCCATCGGGGTGTGGGTGCCGATGAGGACGTGGACCGGCATGATGCCGCGGTACGAGCTGACCAGGGCCGCCGCCGTCATCGCCGGGACGGACCCGACGAGGGCCGCCAGGCCGGGGGTGCGGTGGCCGGTGAGCACGCACACCGCGGCGCCCAGGGCGAGGACGGTCAGCAGGAGCGTGCCGGGGACGACGGCGTGCCGGGTGGCCGTGGCCCTGGCGGTCCAGGGGAGGTTGGCGGAGCGGCGGATGTCGTCGCTCTCCAGCCGCGCGGGCTCGGTGAGCTGGGCCGCCGCGAGGTAGGCGGCGACGAGTGCCGCCAGTGCCGTCAGCTGCTGCGCGGACGTTCCCCGGGAGGGCGCGGCGGCCGTGAGGACCACCGCGGTCACCGCCCAGACGGCGGCACGCACCAGCCGCCCCGGGTGGCGCAGCAGCGAGGTCGCGTCGCGCCACGGTACGAGGAGGCGGGGGCTGCGCGGCACGGGCAGCCGCACCGCAGGGCGAGAACCGCGCTCCCGCAGCGCGGGGACGCCCGCCCGCGCCTGGCGGAGGTCCAGTACGAAGAGGGAGGTGCCGACCCGGGAGGCGACCACCGCCCGGTGGCGGAGCGCGGCCAGCGGGATGCGCGGGAGGTCGCGGAGGGCGAGCAGCACTACGGGGACCAGGGCCAGAACGGTCAGGGCGGTGGCCGCCGCCCAGCCCGTCGCCGGGCCGCCGAGTGCCGCGACCAGCGGCTGTACCGCCCAGCCCCACGGGCCGGACCAGAGCAGCAGTTGCCCGGTCGTACCCGTGCCCGCGTCGGCACCCCGTACCGTCGCGGCGACCGCGGCGGCCAGGCCGGCGGCCGTGAGCGTCCAGCCCAGGGCGAGGACGGTCACGGCGTGCCGTGCCACCCAGGCCGTCCGGCGCTCGACGAGCACACCGACCGCGCAGCCCGCGAGGGCCGTCGCGCCTCCCGCCCAGGCGCCCGCCGCCGTGAGCAGCGGCCAGGGGGCCGCCGTGCCGGGACCTTGGAGCAGAAAACCGGTGAGACCGCCGAGCAGGAGGCCGGCCGTCCCGGACAGCAGGGCGGAGGCCCTCAGTCGTGACCGCAGCAGCCCGGTCCGGTCCACGGGTGTGGGCAGCAGCCAGGTCGTGGTCGGCAGGTCGAACAGCACCGGTCCCCGCCACATCGCCCCGCGTGCCGTGAGCAGCAGGACGGCCAGCAGGAGCGGCGGCGCCAGGGCGGGCAGCGCGGCCGACACGTGCTCGGCGAGTGCGCCGCGTCGGGCGGCGGTCCCGGTCTCGAACCCGGTTCCGCTTCCGCTTCCGGCTCCGGCTCCGGCTCCGGCTCCGGCGAAGCGGGCGAGGGCGGGGATCACCCACCACGCGCCCAGCAGGGCGAGGACGTACAGCGTCAGGCCGACGCTCTTGCGCTTCTCCTGCCGGGAGTCGGTGCGGGCGCGGTGGAGGTGGGCGAGGGCCGCTTCGGTGGCGCCGGCCTTCAAGCCGTTTCCCGGTCTCCGGCGCCCGCGGCGGCGGCCGGGTCCGCGGTGGCGGCCTCGTCCGCGGCGGCCGGGTCCGCGGCCGTGGTCGCGCCCTCGGCCGATTCCGCTTCGGTGGCCGTCCCCGTATCCGGCCCCGTCTCCGTCCCCGTCTCCGCGTCCAGTTCCACCACCCGGTCGGCGACCGCGCTCAGCGCGGGGTGGTGGGTGGCCAGGAGCACCGCGACCCCGGCGTCCCGGTGCGCGGCCACCCTCCGCGCCAGCTCCCGCCGGGCCTGGGCGTCCAGCCGCTGTTCGGGCTCGTCGAGCACCAGCAGGTCGTGCGGCCTGACGAAGGCGGCGGCGAGCAGCAGCGCCTGCGTCTGGCCCGAGGACAGCGCCGAGGGGAGTACGTCGGCGTGGCCGGACAGCCGGTGGTGCGCCAGCACCTCGTCGACGGCCGGGTCCGCCCCGTCGGCCAGGCCGTGGCCGAGCGCGATCAGCATGAGGTGTTCCCGTACGGTCAGGTCGGGATAGAAGGCACCGGCGTCCATCACCGTCGCGATGCGCACACGGGCGGTGGCCGAGTCCTCGTCGAACGGGTCGCCGTCGAAGAGCACGGTGCCGGAGGTGGGTGTCTCGCGGCCCGCCGCCATCCGCAGCAGGGTCGACTTCCCGGAGCCGTTCTCGCCGACGAGGGCGACGCACTCCCCCGGCGCGACGCTCAGCGACACGGTGTCGAGCACCACGCGGTCCCCGTAGCTGCGGCTGACATCACGCAGGTCCAGCAGGGGCCGGGCGGCGGCGGTTTCGCCGGGGCGGGTGTCCATGTCGCGGTGCTTCCCCCTCGTACGGCCCTCCTCGGCGGCCACCGGGCGAGCGGCGACGACCGGTGGTGACCGGCGACCTTGATCGAACATTCGCTCGTGACGTTACACGGGGCGCAGGGGACGCACGGGCCGGGCGGTGGGGTCCCGTATGTGTCCGTCGCGTATCAGCGGGTGCTCGATCGGCCGTCGAAGTGGGCGGGCGGGCGCGCCCGCACCAGTGCAGAAGCGTCGCTTCCCGTGCCCCCTCTCCTCGACGTACACCGCCCTGAACTGGGGTTTCGCAGAGGAGTCGGCCATCCGGAAGAGCGGAGTCCGCCGGCTGCCCGGTGTCGTGGCGGGCCCGGGAGTCTGCCGTATCGTTCCGTTGCGGTCACCGGCCGCCGACGTACCGCCGGGGCCGTCGCCCCCGCCCGAAGCCCGCCCGGTATCCGCGAACTGGAGACCCGCCACCGTGTCCTCGCCCCACCCGTCCCCGGCCCCGGCGCAGCCCGCCCGGGTGCTGCTGGTGGAGGACGACGACCTGATGCGCCGCTCCTTCGCCGTCGCGCTCGACCGCTACGGCTACGAGGTGACGGCCGCCCCCGACGGGCTGACCGGGCTCGAACTCTTCCGCGACCACGGTTTCGACCTGCTGATCCTCGATGTGATGCTGCCCGGCCTGGACGGGATCGGGCTGTGCCGCCGGGTCCGCGAGACCAGCCTCGTGCCCGTACTGATGATGTCGGCGCGCGGCGACGGGCTCGACGTCGTCGCAGGGCTGGAGGCCGGGGCGGACGACTACGTGGTCAAGCCGGTGGACACCTACGTCCTGGTGGCCCGCATCCGCTCGCTGCTGCGGCGCGCCACCTACGCCCCGACCGAGGGACCCGGCCCTTCCGGCCCGCCCGGCGACGGGTCCGGCGGCCCGGCCGAGGGGGCCGCCCCGTCCACCGGGGGCGAACTGCTGGTCTTCGGCGACCTGACCATCGACACCGGCGGCCTGGAGGTCGCGCTGGCCGGAACGCCGGTGGCGCTCACCCCCACGGAACTCAAGCTCCTCCTCGAATTCGCCGCCCACCCCGGCGTCGTACGGGAACGGCACACCCTGCTGCGCAACGTCTGGGAGTACGGCTGGGACGGGGACAGCCGGGTGGTCGACCTGTGCGTGCAGCGGCTGCGCAAGAAGCTGGGCCGGGACCGGATCGAGACGGTCCGCGGCTTCGGCTACAAGCTGAGGCGCTGAGCGGGATGCGTCCGCTGCGCCGCGTGCGGCAGGGCCGTCGTATGCCCCTGCGCTGGAAGATCGCCTCGCTGGCCGGGGCCACCGCCTGTCTGGTGGTGACGGTGGTGGGTGTGCTGGTGCACGTGTGGTCGGTCAACGACGTACGCGAGCGGGCCGAACGGGAGGCGTTCAACGGGGTCTACTCCGCGATGGGCACCTACCGGGCCACCGGCGCCCTGGCCGGCGGTGCCGAACTCGACCCCGCCGAACTCCCCGCCGCCCTGCGGCAGCCGGCCGACGGCGACCGCCACACAACCTTCGACGAACGGGTCGAGGGCAACTCGGGGCCGAGCGTGTGGGCCGCCCAGCGGGTGGCCGGACCGGGCAGCCCGGTACTGGCCCTGCGCGTCAACATGGGCACGGACCTGTACGGGGTGCGGCGACTCGACATGATCATGGTGGGGGCCTCGCTGGTCTCCCTCGCGGCGGTCCTGCCGCCGGCGGTGTACGGGGCCGGGCTGATCGCCCGCAGGCTGCGCAGGGTGTCCGAGACGGCGACCCGCATCTCGGCCGGGGACCTGGACGCCAGGACGGGGCCGGCCAGGGGCGGCGACGAGGTCGCGGACATCGCCGCGGCCGTCGACACGATGGCCGACACGCTCGGCCGACAGCTGCGCGCCGAACGGCAGTTCACCGCGGACGTCGCCCACGAACTGCGCACCCCCGTCGGCGGCCTGCTGGCAGCGACCGACCTGCTGCCGCCCGGCGAGACGGAGGACCTGCTCAGGCAACGGGTGCGCGATCTGCGGGGCCTGGTCGAGGACCTGCTGGAAATCTCCCGACTGGACGCGGGCGCGGAAGAACCGGTCCGGGCGAGGGTGCCACTGGACGAGGTCGTCCGCGAGGCGGTGGCCAGGACGGGGCTGGGCGGGACGACGGAAGTACTTGTACGGAAGCCGGGAATCACGGCCACAACCGGCACCGGGAGCGAGGGCGCGCCGGGGGCGGACGCGAGGGACCGGGTACACCTGTCGGACCCGGCGGACCCGTCGGACCCGGCGCACCCGGCGCACCCGGCGCACCCGGCGCACCCGGACAGTTTGGTCCGCCCGAACGGCCCGGTGGACCCGACCACGCCGCAGCTCGGCCCGGCCGACGCGCCCGGTCCGGCGCTCGCTCCGGCCGACGCGCCCGGTCCGCCGCTCGCCCCGGCCGACGCGACCACACCACCGCCAGGCCCGGTCCGCCCGACCAGCCCTGCCGACCCGAACGGGCTGGCCAACCCGCCCGATCAGACCCACCCGAACGACAGGGCGCTCCCGGCCGACCCACCGACCAGACCCGTCCACACGGCCAACCCGCCCGATCAGACCCACCCGAACGACAGGGCGCTCCCGGCCGACCCACCGACCAGACCGGTCCACACGGCCAACTCGACCGACCAGGCCCGCCCAAACGGCCCGGCGCTCCCCGCCGACCATCCGACCAGACCGGTCCATCCGACCAGCCCGTCGCTCGGGCAGCTACGCGGAACCACCCCAGCCGACCCGACCAGCCCTGCGCTCCCCACCGACCCATCAACCGCCCCGGCCCACCCGACCGGCCCGGCGCTCGCCACCGACCCATCGACCGACCCCGCCCACCCGGCCGACCCACCGCCCCCCGCCGACCCAGCTCTCGGGCTGGTGGAGACCGATCCGCGTCGGCTGGAGCGGATCGTGGGCAATCTTGTCGTCAACGCCCACCGGCACGGCGCCGCCCCGGTGCAGGTCACCGTCGAGGGCCGGACCGTCGTCGTGCGCGACCACGGCCCCGGATTTCCCCCGGAGTTGCTGCTCGAAGGGCCGCGCCGGTTCCGTACCGGCGCGGTCGAACGCGGCACCGGACACGGGCTCGGTCTGACCATCGCCCTGGGGCAGGCCCGGCTGCTCGGTGCCCAGCTGCACCTGGCCAACGCGGCCGGCGAGGGCAAGGGCGCCGTTGCCACCCTGCGCCTGCCCGGCTGACCCGGCCCCCTCCCCCGCCCCTCGACCCCCCGGTCCCGCGACCCGCCGCACAACCGCCGCGTGCCTGAGCCCTCGTCGATACGAAGCGGCTCAGGCGCCGATACGTTCCGCCGACACCCTTCGGAGTGCATCCGTCCGCACCCGAAGAGGAGTCCCCCCATGACCCGTGAACGCCTCGCGTCGAGCCCGCCCGACCAGCCGGGACCGGCACACCCGCCGCACTCGTCCGGCACCACCGGCACCCCCGGCATCGCCGCCGCCACCGTCGGTCTGACCAAGGTCTACGGCCGTGGCGACACCCGGGTCGTCGCGCTGGACCGCGTCGACATCGCCTTCCGGGAGGGCGAGTTCACCGCGATCATGGGGCCGTCCGGCTGCGGCAAGTCCACGCTGATGCACTGCGCGGCGGGGCTCGACTCGTTCGACGCGGGATCGGTGCGAATCGGCGGTACGGAGCTGTCCGCGCTCGACGACCGGCGGCTCACCGAACTGCGCCGCGACCGGATCGGTTTTGTCTTCCAGGCGTTCAACCTGGTCCCGACGCTGACCGCGCTGGAGAACATCACGCTGCCGTCCGCCATCGCGGGCCGGCGGCCCGACCCGGAGTGGCTGGAGCGGGTGGTGGCCATGGTCGGGCTGTCCGGGCGGCTCGGGCACCGGCCGGGACAGCTCTCCGGCGGCCAGCAGCAGCGGGTCGCGGTGGCCCGTGCCCTGGTCTCCCGGCCCGCGCTCGTCTTCGCCGACGAACCCACCGGCAACCTCGACTCCCGTGCCGGCGCCGAAGTCCTGGGCTTCCTGCGCGATTCGGTGCGCGAGTTGGGGCAGACCGTCGTGATGGTCACCCACGACCCGGTGGCCGCGGGCTACGCCGACCGCGTCGTCTTCCTCTCCGACGGCCGGCTGGTCGACGAGATGGCCCACCCCACCCCGGACCGGGTGCTGGACACGATGAAGAGCCTCGACCACCGCCTCCGTACCACTGACGACCCACTGACGACCCACTGACGCCGCACGCCCACGGACCTCGCAGGCCCACGGACCTCGCAGGCCCACGCCCGCTCCGCGCGCGCCCGCGCACACCTCTCCCGTCCACATCTCCCGTCCGGACGGACAACCTCCCGGAAGCTCTCCCTCCATGCTGCGAACCACCCTGCGCAACCTCCTCGCGCACAAAGCCCGGCTGGCCATGACCGTCCTCGCGGTCTGTCTCGGGGTCGCCTTCGTCTCCGGCTCCCTGGTCTTCGCCGACTCCACCACCGCCGCCTACCGCGCCTCACTGACCGCGAACCGCGCCGGGGTCGCGGCCACCGTGGAGCCGAAGTTCGTCCCCGGCGCCCCCTCCGACGGCGGGCGTACGGCGCTCGACGACGCGCTCGTGGCACGGCTGGCCGCCGTGCCCGGGGTCGCCGGGGCGCGTCCGCTGGCGGACGGTTCGGTGACGCTGGCCGCCAAGGACGGCACCCCGCTGCGCGCCGACAACCGGACGGGGAAGCTGGCCGCGGCCGTCCTCCCGGGCGCCGACGGCACCGACTCCCGCTACCCGCTCCACTCCGGCCGCGCCCCGCGCACCAGCGGCGAAGTGGCCCTCGACCGGGGCACCGCGGAGGCCGGCGGGTACGCGCTCGGCGACACCGTCACCCTCGCCGTCGACGGCCCCGTACTGCGCAAACGCCTCGTCGGCACCGTCACCACCCACGACACCCGGATCACCTCGGGCGGCACCCTGGCGTTGTTCGACCGTGCCACCGCGCAGCGGCTGTTCGCCTCCCCGGGCCACTACACCGGCATCGAACTGTCCGCCGCCCCCGGCACCGACCAGGTCGAACTCACCCGGCGGGTCGAGCCGTTGCTGCCCGCCGACCGCGCCGAGGTCGTCAGTACGGCCGCGCAGGTGAGCCGGCAGTCCGTATTCGTCGACACCAGGACCAGGAGCTACGCACGGCCGCCCCTGATGTTCGCCGCGGTCTCGCTCTTCATCGGCACGTTCCTGATCGTCAACACCTTCACCATGCTTCTCGCCCGCCGCTCCCGCGAGATCGCTCTGCTGCGCGCGATCGGTGCAACCCGGCGCCAGGTGGTCCGCTCCGTGCTCGTCGAGGCCGCCGCGGTCGGCCTGGTGGCCTCGGTGACCGGCTTCGGGCTCGGGCTCGCGGTCGCCGCCGCGCTGCCCTCCGTACTCGGCGGCGACGCGAACCGGCTCCCCGCGGGCCCCCTGGTGATCGGCCCCGCGCCGGTCCTCGCGTCCCTCTTCGTCGGCGTCGGCGTCACCGTGCTGGCCGCCTGGCTGCCGTCGCGCCGCGCGGCCCGGATCGCGCCCGTCGAGGCGATGCGCACCGCCGGGCAGGCGCCCTCCGCACTCCGGTCGCGGGTACGGGGCGCGGGCGGCACGGTCCTCGCCGTCGCGGGGGCGGCCCTGCTCGTCTCGCTGGGCGGTGCGCGGGACGCGTCCGAGGAGAACCTGCGGACGGCGATGCTGGGTTGCGGCCTGCTGACCGTCGGGGTGCTGCTGCTGGCCCCGCTGCTGGCGGGCCCGGCGGTCCGGCTCCTGGCACGTCTCGCCGCCCCGCTGTCCGCACGGTTCGGCGCCCGGTCCGGTGTGGTGGGCGTGCTCGCCCGGGAGAACGCCCGGCGCGATCCGCGACGTACCGCGGCCACCGCCGTGTCCCTGATGATCAGCACCGCGCTGGTCGCGGGCCTCGCCGTCATCGGCCACTCCTCCGCCCGCGCCCTGGACTCCCAGGCCGCCGCCGGGCTCGCCGCGGACTACGTGATCGGCACCGGCACCACCACGACCGCCGTCGACGCGGCGGGCGCACGGCGGGTCGCCGAGGTGCCCGGCGTACGCACCGCGTCCGCCGTCGCCGACTCCACGATCACGCTCGGCGGTTCCGTCAAGTCGGTTGCGGGCGTGGACCCGGCGACGCTGGCCGACGTCGTACGGCTCGACTTCGTCAGCGGCTCGGCGAAGGACCTCGGGCCGGGACGGATCGCCGTCTCCGCAAGCACCGCGCGGGAACGCGGGATCGGCGCCGGCGACCGCGTCGAGGCCTCCATCGGCCCCCGGTCCGGCACGGCCGACACCGCCCGGCCCGCCACCGTCGTCGGCGTGTACGAGGACAACCCGACCGCCGGCGACGCCCTCGCCGACCGGTCCGACGTACAGCGCCACGGCTTCCTGCCCGGCTCCGTCCAGCGGATCCTGGTCACCACCGACGACCACGCCACCTCCCCCGCCCTGGAACGCCGGCTGCGCACCGCCGTCGGCGACAGCCCGCTCGTCAAGGTCCAGGACCGCGCCCGGCTGGTCGCCGAACAGGCGGGCACGGCAGGCGAGTTGATGACGCTGATGTTCGGCCTGCTCTCGCTGGGCACGGTGATCTCCGCGCTCGGCATGGTCAACACCCTGGCCATGTCGGTCGCCGAACGCACCCGGGAGATCGGTGTGCTGCGCGCCATCGGCCTGGACCGGGCGGGCGTCCGGCGGATGATCCGTCTCGAATCGCTGGCCGTCGCCGCCTTCGGCACCCTTCTCGGGCTGGCCCTCGGGCTCTTCGGCGCCTGGCGGATCAGCGGCCTGGCCAACGGGGCGATCCCGCAGTACTCCTTCTCGCTGCCCTGGGGCACCCTCGCCCTGACCGTCGTCCTGGCCCTCGCGACGGGTGTGGCGGCGGCAGCCGTACCGGCCCGGCGGGCGGCGGCACTCGGCCCACTGCGGGCGGTGGCCGACGCCTGACCCGGGCGGTGGCCGACGCCCGATCCGGTCCTTGGCCGACGCCTGACCCCGGACTGCCGGGGAAAGCGGGCCTCAGCCCGGCCCGCGCAGTGCCGCGAGCAGCCCGTCCACCATCGCCGTCTGTACGTCCTCGGGGAAGCGCGCCGGGTCGAAGAGCGCCTGCACCACCAGCCCGTGGACGAACGCGACTGCAGTGGCGGCGAGTTGCTCGGGGTCGGCGTCGGCGGGGAGTTCGCCCAGGTCGCGGGCGGCCTCGAAGGGGGGCACCAGGGTGCCGCGCAGCCGGGTGTAGCGGGCGGCCTGGTCCTCGCTGAAGCCCTCGTCGGCGAGGGCCAGGTCCCAGGAGCTGACCCAGATGCGGTTGCGGCCGGTGTCGTCGGGGCCGAACGGGAGGATGTCGAGGAGCATCGCCCGTACGGTGGCCAGGCCCTCGGCGGAGGGCGTGCGGCGGGGGCGTTCGGCGGTGCGCTTCTCCAGGACGGCCAGGGCGTGCGCGATGAGGGCGCGCTTGGTCGGGAAGTAGTGCATGAGCATCCCGGTGGAGACGCCCATGGCCTTCGCGACGGCTCGCAGCGTCAGCCCGCCGAACCCCTTGTCGGCGAGGACCTCCCACACCGCCTTCGATACGTCCTCACGGCGGGCTTCACGGTCTCCTGGTGCAGGTGGCATGCTGCTACCTTACGTACCGAACGCTTGTTACGCACCCAGGGATCGAGGTATCCGTGTTCACCGTCCCGCTCGGCGACAACGCCTGGCTCCGCCCGCTGGAACCCTGGCAAGCACCGGAGTTCCTGGCCCACATCGACCGCGCCCGGCCGACCGTGGACCCCTGGATCCCGTGGGCGACCTTCAGCACCGACCTGACCTCCGCGACGGCCGTCCTCCAGCGGTACGCGGACCGGCAGGCGTCGGACACCGGGCGGATCTACGGGATCTGGACGACGGACCACCTGTCCGCAGAAGGCTCCACGGAGGGCTCCGCGGCGGCGGAGACGCTGGTCGGCGGGGTCATGTTCCCGCGCTTCGACGCCGCGTCCGGGGTGTGCGAGATCGGCTGCTGGACGGAGCCCGCCGGTGAGGGCCGCGGTCTGGTGACCCGGGCGTGCCGGCTGCTGGTGGACTGGGCGTTCGGCGAACGCGGGATGAGCCGCATCGAGTGGATCGCCGCCGTGGGCAACACCCGCAGCAGCGCGGTGGCCCGCCGGCTGGGGATGACCCGGGAGGGCGTGATGCGGCAGCTCTCGGGGTACCGGGGCGCGGGCGAGGCGGAGGGGGTGCGCAAGGACTGCGAGCTGTGGTCGCTGCTGGCGGACGAGTGGAAGCCGGACGGCACGGAGGACTCCGCCGCCGCGCACGGTGCCGGGGCCGGCGCGAAGGCGGAACTCGACCGGCTGGTGGGCGTGTTCATGGACGCGTTCACGAACACGGACGGCCGCGTCCCCGACCTCGGGGTGATCCGCGAGGTGTTCGTCCCGCAGGGCAGCATCGTGAGCACCGTCGGCGGACGGCCGGTGTTCTACGACCTGGACGCGTTCATCGGGCCGCGGCAGAAGATGCTCACCGACGGCACGCTGACGGAGTTCTCCGAGTGGGAGGTCTCGGAGCGGACCGAGGTCTTCGGCTCGGTCGCACAGCGGTTCGCCGAGTACCGGAAGTCCGGGGTGAGGGACGGCGAACGGTTCGAGGGCGGCGGCCGGAAGACGACGCAGTTCGTACGGACCCCGGAGGGGTGGCGGATGAGCTCGATGGCCTGGGACGACTTCTGAGCGGACCGGACGTCGTCCGGCACGGGGCGGCACACCTTCGTACGGCGCCCGCCAAAACGGCCCCAGGGCCGACGGCGCCACGACCCCGGGGCGGCGGCTGAGCCGACCCGGGCCGAGCCACCCCGGACTGAGCCGACCGGGGTGGCTCAGCCAAGCCGAGCCGACCGGGCCGCACCGTCCGTCCCTCCCCCGTTCCGCCGCTACGGGCGGGAAATCCGGTGCCGTACCCAGACGTTCGGCTCGACGTACACCGCGTGGTCGTGCGCGAGGTCGCAGTGGACCGGGACCAGCGCTCCCGGCACCTCCACCGCGCCGTCGCGGTCGAACGGCACCCCGGTCCACTTCTGCCACTGCGCCGGGGTGCCGGCGGTGGTCATCGAGGCGGGGGCGATCTTCTCGACCGTGCCGCCCGCCTTGACGTGGACGCGCAGCCAGGGGTCGGCGGGGAGCCCGTCGTCGCGCAGCTCGCGGAGGTAGTCGGCCATCGGGACGCGCGGGCGCAGGTGCTTGGCGTTGGGACGTACGGGCGCCAGCAGGGTGTCGTGCCCCTGTGCCCCGACCGCTTCGCGCATCGCGGCGAGCATCCGGGAGGAGAGCCCGCGGCCGAGGTGGCCGGCGTCGACGGTGATCTCCAGCGCGCTGGCCACGGTCGTCGGCCGGCCCTCCTTCAGATCGGCGAACGCCCACAGCAGCACCCGGTCCCACCCCTGGTCCGGCATCGGCTCGCGCCCGTCCAGTACGGCGTTGAAGGGCACGCTGAACCCGCGCGCGACCACCCGGTCCCCGTCGGTGGCGACCACGCAGTACTGCGGGAACTCCTCCACCACCCGGTGCAGCAGCGCGCCGACGACGGGCTCGTGGGAGGTGAACTCCGGCCAGGTGTCGGCGATCTCGTACGCCCGGCCGATCAGCGCGGGCCGCTCGGCGAAGGTGCTGATGCGCAGGTCGTCCCGCTCGCTGGTCATGGTGCCTCGCCCTTTGCTGTGCGGCTGGTGCGGTTGTCCGCCGGTCCGTTACGACACCGCAGCCTGCCACGACGAAAGGGCCCCGACCAGCGGTTTAACCCAGTGGCCGTGGCGGCAGCGACCAAACCCATTGACGGAGTGAGTACTCACTCCGTACGGTGAGGGCATGACAGAGACCCCCTCGCGGCGCCGAGCGCCCGCCATGGAACCCGACCAGCGCCGCGCGATGATCGTCGCCGCGGCCCTGCCCCTCGTCGTCGAGTACGGCGCCGCGGTGACCACCGCGAAGATCGCCCGTGCCGCGGGCATCGGCGAAGGCACGATCTTCCGCGTCTTCGAGGACAAGGACGCCGTGCTCGCCGCCTGCATGGCCGAGGTGCTGCGGCCCGACGACACGGTGACCCACCTCGAAGCGATCGCCCGCGACCAGCCGCTGGCCGCACGCCTCACCGAGGCGGCCGAGGTGATGCGCGGTCACATGGACCGCATCGGCGACGTCGCCGGGGCCCTCGCCTCGGTCGGCAGGCTCCGTCGCCCCGACCTCCCCAGGACGCACGGCGACGCCGGCGGCAGCGGGGACGGCACGGACGGCAGCGACAGCAGGAACAGCGGGACCGGCGACGACGGCCGGGCCGGTCACGGCGGCACCAGGGGCCCGCTGCCCGACCGCGAAGCGGGGCTGGCCGCACCGCGCGCCGCCCTGGCCGCCCTGTTCGCACCCGACCGGGACGCCCTGCGACTGCCGCCCGAACGCCTCGCGGACACCTTCCAGATGCTGCTGATGGCATCCGGCCGCCCGAGCGCCCCCGAACCCCTGACCACCGGCGAACTCGTGGACCTCTTCCTCCACGGCGCGCTCGACCCCGCGAAGCAGCACCCCGGGAGCACCGGAACCCCGCAGGCCCGGTGAACGCGTAGGACCCGTACGGCCGCTGCCGGTGGCCGGCCCGGCCGCCCTCTGGGCACTCGTGTGCGTGGGCGGCGGTGCCGGCCGCGGGCCGGCCGCCGGAGGAAGTTCCTCCGTCAGCCCTGCTTGGGCGGGTGGAGCTTCCGCCAGTACGTCCAGCTGGTCTCGTTCGGCTCGCTCCACTTCTCCGGCGCGTGGGCGAACTCCGGGTGCCGCTCGGCGATGTACGCCCGGGTCCGCTCGGGCACCTCTTCGTACGACCCGAGCTTGCGCCCCCGGCAGTGGAAGGTGAGCCCGCCGGGCCGCTGGCCGCGCGCCATCCACGGCAGCCACGGCGACATCCGCATCCACGACATGGTCGCCGGGACACTGGGGGCGGTCCCCGCGAGGTCGGCGCGGTCGGCGAAGAACTGGAAGAGTTCCAGGGCCTTGTACGTGTCGCCCGCCGAGTGCACCGGGTAGTCGGCGACCGGCAGCGGCGACGGGTAGGCGAGCGGGATCTCCATGCTGAAGCAGACCTGCCCGCCCAGCTCGGTCGTCGGGATCGGGAACGGACGCCACTTCTGGTTCGCCGGATCGTTCCAGATGTGCGTCACCGGCAGGTCCTGCCAGGTCTCCAGGATCTCGCGGGAGGCGGGGTCCAGATAGAACGCGGCCTCGCGGGTGAGGAGTTGGTAGGCGTCGGGGCCGTTGTCGGGGTCCGCCACGAGGCGGGCGACATTGAGCCCCTCGAAGCCGAAGACGCGCTGGTAGGGCTCGTCCGGGGCCCAGGAGTACACGTCGCCGGACCACGCGTAGGTGACCTCCTCGCCGTCGAGCGAGGCACGGGTGCGGGCGAAGGCGCGGAGCAGTTCCGCGGGTGTGGTCGTCAAGGTCATACGGAGTACTCTGCCCGGCCCGCCGCCGCGCAGTGCACCTCTTGACGCGAGCGTTGCCCTCGGCCGGGCACGCGGCACGGCCCGCCCCGCGATGCGCCCGCCTCCACCGGCGCGCGGCCCGGCTCGGCCCGGAGGAGCGCACCTCCACCAGCCCGCGGCCCGGCTCGCCCCGGAGAAGCGCGCCTCCACCAGCCCGCGGCACGGCCCGTCCCGAAAGAGCACACCTCCACCAGCCCGCGGCCCGGCTCGCCCCGGAGAAGCGCGCCCCCTCTGCCATGCGGTGCGCCTCGTGCGGGCGCTCGGCACGGCTCCCGCGGTCGCCGTGGCGGGGCCCTGCGGCCCGGTGGCCGGGGCCCGTTTCGTAGGATCGTGCGGTGATCACGGGTGCGGGCACGCAGGGAGCGACGGGGACGGCCGAGGGCGGGGCGCCCGCCCCGCCGCCCACCGAGATCGAGCGCGAGCTGTACGCGGCTGCCCGGCACGGGAGCGGCACCGGCGGGGCCGGGGCGCACCCCGTGCCCGACGCCGTCCTCGACGTCCTCGCCCGCACCCGGCTCTACCTCCTGGTCCCCCGCCTGCACGCCGACACCCCCGGTTACGCCCCGCCGCTGCCCGCCAACCCCGACCCCGCCACCGGTCGCACCTGCGTCCCCGTACTGACGCCGGGCATGCTGCCGCCGTGGCATCCGGAGTGGGTGTTCCGGCAGGTCCCGCTCGGCGAGCTGGCCCGTGTCTGGCCGGACAACACATGGCGGCTGGCCGTCAACCCCGGTACCCCGTACGCGATGTCGCTCGAAGCGCGGCCCAAGCACCGCAAGGCGTGGGCCGAGGCGTACGAGCGCAACGGCCGCACCCACCGGGCGGGCCTGCTCCTCACCCACGGCGGCGGCCACCTGCACGGGCCCCTCGCGCACGGCCTCGCCCTCGGCGCCCAGCTCGCCGTGCACAACAGCCTCGTCTGGAACCAGCTCGGCGCCGCCTACGAGGACTACGCGACCGACATCGACCGCCTCCGTAATCCGTGGCACGTCAACAACCGGGCGGACTACCGGCGCACGCTGGAAGCGCTGCTGGAGACCCGGATGATCGGCACCCTCCAGGAGTTCGCGCTGCGCACCCGGCACGGCATGGTCCGGCAGCTGGGCCGGGCCCCCTCCGAGGAGGAGTGGACGAGCGCCGTCACCACCACGCTGCGCCACCGCGGCACCGACGCCGAGGACCTCGCGGAGGCGGTGGGTTCGCTGCGCTGCGTCCTCCGGTTCGAGGCGCGGCTGCGCGCGGACGGGGCGCTCGCGCCGGACGGCCGCGTCGACAGCCTGAAGGCCTTCGACTACGGGCGGGCGGTCAATGTCGTACGGCTGGCCCTGGGCGCTCGGTACATCACCCCGCCCGAGGCCGAGGAAGCGGTCCTGCGCATCGACGAGCGGGCCCGGCGGGCCTACGGCTCCTGGGCCGACTTCTCGCTGGGGTACGCGATGACCCGGCTGATCTACTTCACGCAGGACGCCGTGGCCGAAGCCGCGCGGGGCGAGGGCGGTTCCGGCGCGCCCGGCCCCCTCGACCCCAGGTCGGAGACCAAGTACCAGGAGTCGCTGGCCCAGCACCGCATCCTCACCCAGGACCCGGCCGGCCCCTACCGGAACATCCCCTGGTCGTGAACCCCATGAACACCCCTCCCCCGGTTCCGTACGCCGCCGCACCCTGGGCGCCGCCCTCCGAGACCGAGCGCCTCCTCCACGAGGCGGGGCTGCGCGGTGACGTCGACGCCCAGATCCGGGTGCTGGCGGGTGCCGAGCTGTACATCCCCGCCCCGAGGGCCCAGGTCGACGCGGAACCCGACCTCGTCCGCTGGCTTCCGCACCCGGACCCGGCGACCGGCCGCAGCTGCAAACCGGTGCTCACCCGGGGGATGCTGCCGCCGTGGCATCCGGACATGGTGTTCCACGGGGTCAGTCTCAAGTGGATCGCCGAGGCGAAGTGGCCCGACCCCGACCAGCTGTTCGCCGTCAACATCGGCACCCCGGCCCAGCTCCTGCTGCCCGCCGCTCCCGTGCACCGCGCGCACTGGCTGCGCTGCTACGCCGAGCACGACACCCCCGGCGGCGACCGCTTCCTGGCCCTGCGGCACGGCGCCCTGCACGGGCCGCTGGCGTACGGGCTGGCCTGCGGGACGCACCTGGCGGTCGGCAACGGGGTGCCGTGGAACGAGGTGGGCACCGTCTACCGCGAGTACACCGAGGAGCGCGAGGCGCTGCGCGACTCCTGGGGCATCACCGACCACCCCGGCTGGCGGCGGCAGCTGGACGCCCTGCTCGACGCCCACAACAGTCCGCCCGAACCCGACTACGCCCTGCGCGTCCGCGAGTCCCTGCGCAACGCCCTGGGCGGCGAACTCCCCTCCGCGGACCTGTGGCGCGAGACCGCCGCGGGCCATCTGCACGACAACGGCGCCGGTCAGGACGCGGTGCGGTCGATGGAGGAACTGGTCCGCCGCATCCTGCGCTACGAGTCCCGCTTCCGCGCCGACGGCCTGCTCCCGCCCGAGGGCCGCGTCTCCACCACGGTCGGCTACGACTACGGCCGCGCCGTCAACCTCGCCCGCTGGGGCCTGTCCGCCCGCTACTGCGCCCCGCCGGAAGCGGAACAGGCCATCGTGTACGCGGGCGCCCTGGCCAAGTCCTCGTACACCTCCTGGGAGTCCTTCTCGGCCGGCTACGCCCTGGGCCGGGTCCTGCGCTTCGACCAGGAGGAGTACGGCCACGTCTACGACCAGAACCTGACGGCCCACCGCCTGCTGACGGAGCACGCCGGAAGCCCCTGGCGGAACCTGCCGTTCCGCTGACCGGACGCCGGGCGCGGGGCGCGGGCCCGGAGCCGCTGGGCGCGCGCTCGGAGCCGCCGGGCGCGGGCCCGGAGCCGCCGGGCCCCGGTCCGCTCGGGCCCCGTTACCGCGCCCGGGTCCGCTCCTGGCGCTCCTCCGCCTCCAGCAGTCCCAGCAGCCCCGGGAACCGGGACTCCACGTCCTGTCTGCGCAGGGTCGCCATCCGGCTGTTGCCCCGGTCGACCTGCCGGACCAGACCCGCTTCGCGCAGGGTGCGGAAGTGGTGGGTGACCGTCGCCTTGGACACCGGGAGCGCGAAGGAGACGCACGTACGAGCGGTGTCGTCGGGGGCCACGGCCAGTTCGCGCACGACCCGGCGGCGCAGCGGGTCGGCCAGCGCGGCGAGCACCGCGCCGAGTTCCATCTCCTCGACGGCCGGGTGGCCCTCCTCGTCGGGCATCCGCACTCCTCCTGGCCTTCCCGGCCTTCCTGGACACATAGGTACGGCTTGCATCTTACCTTGCGGGCTTGCTAGCGTCCGACCCGTCAGAGGTACGACTCGAACCGTACCTATACAGGCCATCACCGAGACCCCAAGGACCACACATGCCCCAGCCGTTCACCCTCGTCGGCACCGCCCGCCCCAAGCCGGAGCGCGCCGGCGAACTGAGGGAACTGCTCCTGTCGTTCGTCGAACCGACCCGGCAGGAGCCCGGCTGCCTGGCGTACCACTTCCACGAGGACCGCGACGAGCCCGGCCTCTTCGTCTTCTACGAGGCGTGGCGCTCGGAGCAGGACCTCGACGCCCACCTCGCCCTCCCCCACATGCGGGACTTCTGGGAGCGGCGGCTGGACTACCTCCAGGAGGACCTGGACATCCGGTACCTGACGATGCACAGCCCCTACGCGTAACGGGCCCGGCGGGACGGATTGACAGCGGGGCCGTACGGCGGTCATCTGACCAGTACGGGCAGGGCCGCTCGCCGGGCCGGCCGTTGACGTACGACGCCGAGGACGCACACCGTGGCGGACGAACCGTGGTGAGGGCACATGGGCGCACACCGCCCCGTACCGGCGAACGCGCCGCCGCGCCCCGCGCTCCGGCGCACGCCCGGCAGGACGGCGGACCGTCCGCCGTGCTCGCGGCCCAGGCGGCCTGCGGGAACCGGGCCGTCGGGGAACTGCTCGGGCGCCCCTTGGAGGGCGGCCTGCGGGAGCGGCTCGAAGCAGCGCTGGGCGCGGACTTCGGCGACGTACGGCTGCATGTGGAGGCGGAGTCGCCGCAGGTGCTCGGCGCTCCGGCGGTGACCCGGGGCCACCACGTGCTGCTGGCGCGCGGCGAGCACGCCCCCGACAGCCCGGGTGGGTTCCGGCTCCTCCTGCACGAGTTGGCGCACGTGGTGCAGCAGCGCGGCGCTTCCCGTGGCGCGACCGGGCGCGCACCGCAGCAGGCGGAGGCGGAGGCGGAGTCCGCCGCCTCGGGCGGTCCGGCGCCGACGCCCGGCACCGTCGCGGCGGGCACGGTCCAGGCGGCACCGCCGCAGCTGGGGCGCCGGGGCTACTACGGGCCGCCGGTGCCGCCCCCGCTCCGCCTCCTGCCGGAACCCCCGTCCCCCGTGCCGGCGCCCTCCCCCGGTGGGCAGGGCCCGGCACCGGAACCCGGTCCGGCCGCCGCTCCCGAACCCACGTCCCCGTACGCTCCGAGCCCGGCGGAGGAGGCGGAACCGGAGCCGTCCGCGCTGGCGAAGGTCTCCGAGTACGCCGCGGTCGCCGGCTCGACCCTCGTCGGGCACCGTCAGGTCCGCGAGATGCTCGCGGAACGCCCCGCCAGGGAGGCCGTGGCCCTCGCCGAGGCACTGGCCACCCGAAGCCGCTCTCCCCGGGAGGTCGCCGACGCGCTCGACGCGGCGGACGACCCCGAGCGGCTCGCGGCGGCCCTGCTGCGTTCACCTCTCCTGTCGTCGAACCGGGCGCTGCACGACCTCGCCCGCACTCCCGACGGCCGCCATCTGCTCGACCGGCTGCACGCACGGCTCGTCGCCGGTACGACGGGAGTCCTCGGCTCGTTCCTGCACGGCATGTCCCCCGTCCCCCTCATCGACGACTCGGACGCCCTGATGAGGTCGGCGAAGCGCGTGATGACGGCCCGGCTGTCGGCCGTGCCCGACGAACGGCTGTCGGAGGCCGCCGCGCAGACGGAGCAACTCCAGACGCTCCCCTTCCAGACGGTGAACTTCACCTCCACCGCCCAGTCGCCGCTGACGTCGTGGATCACCCCGCAGGGCAAGGTCCGGGTGGAACTGACGGCGGGCACTCCCGGCAGCTACCGGGACGAGGTGTCGACCCTCCGGAACAAGGTCGACGCGCTGCACTACGACTTCGATCCGGACGAGATCGTCCAGGTGCGGCGGTACGACGCGGGCGGGCGCACCGAGTTGATGCCGGCGCGGGCACTGCTGCACCTGCACGAGGAGTACCGGCGGCACTCCATGGAGCGGTTGCAGCTGACCGCGGCGGTCGGCATGGCCATCGGCGGCAAGTCCCCCGCCCCGGCCACCAAGGTCGGCAAGGTGCTCCGCTGGGCGGACCGGACGGCACTCGCGCTCGCGGTCGCGGCCCCGATCGTGGACGAGAACCGGGCGTGGCTCCAGGAGCACGAACTCGGCGGCGCGGTCGAGGCCTTCGACCGGGTGAACTCGCTGAGCCAGTGGTACGGCTTCGCCCGGCTGGCCCAGTCCGCTCCCGAGTTCGTGGTGAACCTGCGCAAGCGGCATGCGGAGCTCAAGAAGGTCAGGAGCAGCCTGGACCCGACGCTGCCGCCCGAGCGGAAGGCGGCGCTGGACGCGATCGAGAAGCACTTCGCGGAACTGTCGGAACCGACGGCCCGGGACGCGGCTCAAGGGGAGGCCGCTCCGAAGGAGTTCGCGCCGTCGCGGGAAGGCGGGGCGACGGCACAGGAACCCGTGCCTCCGATGGCCGCGCCGCAGGATTCCGTACCGGCCGAGCCAGCCCCGCAGAGGACCGCGCCGCCAGATTCCGTACCGGTCGAGCCAGCCCCGCAGGGTTCCCTACTGGCCGAGGCCGCCCCGCATGGTCCCGTACCGGCCGAGCCCACCCCACAGCAGGCCTCGTCGCAGGAACCCGTACCGGCCGAGCCCACCCCACAGCAGGCCGCCACGCAGGAACCCGCTCCGTCGAAGCCCCTGCCACGGAGTGCCGCTTCTTCCGGGGTGGCACCGGTGGAGCCCCCGCCGCACCAGAAGCGCTCCGGGCCGTCCCGGGGCCCTACCGGTGACGGCACCCCCGTCAACGTGGCGGCACCCGACGAGACGGCGCCCCTGCTGCTCGCGGCGGGCGAGCGCGAGAAGCCGGCGGCCGTACGCCGCGCTCCCGTGCGGAACGCGCCACCCGGCACGGCACTCGATCCCTCGACCGCGTCACGGCCGGCACGGCGGTCCGCGGAAGCGCGGCCCAGCGGTCCCGGCACCGAAGCCGGGGACGGAGCCGGGGCCGGTACCGGGGCAGTGGCACAGTCGGCCTTCCAGGACTCGGTGTGGAAGCGGCCGAAGCCGACGACGGACATCGCCACCGGCCGCCCCTGGGACGTGCCGGGCACCGCCACCGCGACGCCCGAGCCGCCCGCCGCCCCCGCTCCCCGGGCCGAGGCCCCGACCGGGGCCGGAACCGAGGTCCGCGCGGCGGCCGGCCCCCGGCCCCCGCTGCTCCCGCTCCGCCTGCCCGGCCAGGACCCCGACCCCCAGGAGCGCCGAGCACCCGAGCCCGTCGGCTCCGCCACCCCGATGACCGACCCCACTCCGGGGGACACGAGGTCGGCCCCGGCCCCCGATCCGGGTGTCCGGTCCCCGGTGGTCGAGCCCGACCTCCCCGGGCCCGCGCTCGAACTCGGCTCGAAGGAGCCCTCGCCGCCCGGCCCGCACTACCGAGAGAAGCGAAGCACCTCGGTGGACACGAGCACCATGAAGAACACCTCGGAACTCCCCGGCCTGCACGACATCTCGCTGGAGCGGTTCACTTCCAACAGCGCCAGCCTCGACGCGACGGAACTGAGGAAGAAGGCGACCGACGAGCACGCCGCCCTGAACACCCCTGAGTCGGCCGCCCAGCTCGCCGAAGCGACCACGGCGTTCAAGGCGGCGCACACCAGGAGGACAAAGTCCTCCGAAGCCCTCGGAGCGGCGGCGACGAGGCACCACTACCTGGCCGAGAACCACCCGGACGCCAAGGAAGAGCCCCTGCACGGCCCTGCCAACGGAAACGACCAGTTCGACAAGGTGGTCAGCCACCCCGACGGCCGGTACACCGTCATCGAGTACAAGGGTGACCGGCGGACCGAACTCGGCTCCCGCAGACTCCCCGACGGACGACGTGTCTCACAGGGAAGCAGGGAGTACTTCCTCGACATCGTCCGCGAGATGAAGGACCGCGAGGAGGACAGGGCTCTCGCGGAGAAACTCGAAAAGGCCTTCGCCGACGGCAAGCTGGACTACGTCCTCATCAAGGCGGTCTCCAGCGGCGGAAAGTACGTCGGGTACACCAAGCGGAGCTTCGACCTGGGCAAACCGACCCTTCCGTAGTCACCCCACGCCCTCGCCCGGCCCCCGGAACGTCACCCGGTACGCGTGCGGCGACACCCCCAGCACCGACTGGAAGTGCTGGCGCATCGAGGTGCCCGTGCCGAAACCGGACTCGTGGGCGATGCGGTCGACCGGGAGGTCCGTTTCCTCCAGGAGTTGCCTGGCCCGGTCCACGCGTTGGAGGGAGAGCCATCGCACCGGGGTGAGGCCGGTCTCCTCGCGGAAGCGGCGGCTGAAGGTGCGGACGCTCATGGACGCCTCGTGGGCGAGTTCGGCGAGGGTGAGCGGGCGGTCGAGGTGGGCCAGGGCGTGGGCGCGGGCGGGGCCGGTGGAGGAGACCTCGGGGGTGGGGACCGGGCGCCGGACGTACTGGGCCTGGCCGCCCTCGCGGTGCGGGGGTACGACGGTGGAGCGGGCGACCTCGCTCGCCACGGCCGCCCCGAAGTCGCTGCGGATCATGTGGAGGCACAGGTCGATGCCGGAGGCGACCCCGGCGGAGGTGAGGACTCCGGTGTCGTCGGTGTAGAGGACGTCGGGGTCGAGGTCCACCTCCGGGTACAGCTCGCGGAACTCGGTGCAGGACTTCCAGTGGGTGGTGGCCCGCCGCCCCTCCAGCAGTCCCGCCGCCGCGAGCACGAAGGACCCGGTGCAGATGGACGCCACTCTGGTGCCGGGGCGGATCCGGGCCAGCGCGGCGGCGAGCAACGGGCTCAGCCGGCCCCGTTCCTGGGGCCCGTAGTCCTCCTGCGCGGCCGGTACGACGACGGTCCGCGCGGCCTCCAGGGCTTCGGGGCCGTGCGCGACGTTGACGGTGAAGTCGGTGTCGGTGGCGACCTCCCCGGGCTCGGGGGTGCAGGTCACCACGTCGTACAGCGGCTCGCCCGCCGCCGACCGGGCCTGCCCGAACAGCCGGTGCACGATGCCCAGTTCCATCGGCAGCAGCCCCGGCCTGACCAGGACGGCGACCCGGTGCGGGCCTTCGCGCGAGGCCCTGCCCGGGTCTTCCGGGGCCCTGCCGGGGTCTTCGTACCGGGGCTGTCCCAGGGCTTCGGGCGGGGCGGTGTGCTCGGCCGGACTCATGGCCAGATTCTTTCACAGGGTGGCCATCCGGCCGGTGGTCGCGGCCCGCGCCGCCGCGAAGGATCGTTCCCATGACCACCGATCCAGCCACCGGCACCGACGACGGGACCCCGCATCCGCAGCGCACCCGCCGCGTTCACCGCGCCTGGCCCGTCGCCGCCGCCGCCGCGCTCGCCATCCTCGTCACCGGGGCCTTCTCCACCCTGCCCGGCCTGTTCACCAACCCCCTGCACGACGAACTCGGCTGGTCCCGAGGCTCCATCGGCTTCGCGGCCTCGGTGAACATGCTGCTGTACGGGCTCACCGCGCCCTTCGCCGCCGCGCTGATGGACCGGTTCGGCATCCGCCGGATCGCCGTCACCGCACTCGCGACCGTCGCCGCCGGGGCCCTCCTCACCGCGACCGTCCTGACCGAACCCTGGCAACTGACGCTGTACTGGGGCCTGTTGGTCGGTCTCGGCACCGGTGCGACAGCGATGGCGTTCGGCGCGACGGTCACCCAGCGCTGGTTCGTACGCCGTCGCGGCCTGGTCACCGGAGTACTGGCGTCCGCGAGCGTGCTCGGCCAGATGGCGTTCCTGCCGCTCCTCGCCCGGCTGGTCGGCCAGTACTCCTGGCGCGCCGCCCTCGTCACCGTCGCGCTGGCCGCCCTCGTCACTGTCCCGCTGCTCCGCCTCGTACTGCGCGACCATCCCGCGGACGCGGGCGTGAAGCCGTACGGGGCAACGGACTTCGTCCCCAGGCCCGCCCCGGTGCCGGGGGCCGCCCGCCGCGCCCTGCGTACCCTGCGCCGCGCCTCCCGCACCGGCCCCTTCTGGCTCCTCGCGGGGGCGTTCGCGGTCTGCGGCGCCTCCACCAACGGCGTCCTGTGGACCCACTTCACCCCGGCCGCCCACGACCACGGGATGCCCGCCACCACCGCCTCCTCCCTGCTGGCGCTGATCGGCGTCTGCAACTTCGCGGGCACCGTCGCGTCGGGCTGGCTCACCGACCGGGGCTCCCCGCGCCGGCTCCTCGCGGTGTACTTCGCACTGCGCGGCGCGCTCCTGCTGGTCCTGCCGCTGCTCCTGACCGCGACGGCCACCCCCTCCCTGCTCGCCTTCGTCGTCCTCTTCGGCCTGCTGGACCTGGCGACGGTCCCGCCGGTGCTCGCCCTGTGCCGCACGCACTACGGCGACGACAGCGCGATCGTCTTCGGCTGGGTCAACACCGCCCACCAGGTCGGCGCCGCGTCGACGGCACTGCTGGGCGGCACGGTCCGCGACCTCTTCGGCTCGTACGACCCTGTCTGGACGGCCACGGGCGCGCTGTGCGCGGCGGCGGCGCTGATGTCCCTGGCGATGCGCGGCACACCGGCCGCGCGGGACCCGTCGGAGGTGCGGGCCGCCCCTGCCGCGCGGGCCCGCTGCGGGGCCGCGGGACGTCCGGTGGACCGCGAGGCACCTCCCCCCGGTATCCCCTGCTCCTGAGCGGATGTCACGATCGCAGGGGCGGACGACATTTCGCCCGTGTACGAGTCGTGCACGAGTCGTGCACGCGACAGCGCGTACACGGCACCGTGTACGCATCACCCCGTACGCACCACAGAGCACCGAGCCGCTGAGCAGAGGGAGCAAATCATGACCCTGACCCCGGAAGTCCGCGCCAGGATCGAAGCGCCGAACTTCTGGTACGTGGCCACGGTGGAGGCCGACGGGGCGCCGCACGTGACCCCCATGTGGCTGGACTTCGACGGCGAGCACCTGATGTTCAACACCTCGGTGGGGCGCATCAAGGAGCGCAACCTGCGCCGCGACCCCCGGCTGTACCTCTCGCACGCCGACGCCGAGAACCCGTACGACCGCGTACAGATCCGCGGCCGGGCCGTCCGCTTCGTCGAGGGACCGGAGGCGGACCGGGCGATGGACCGGCTGGCGAAGAAGTACACCGGCGCGGACCACTACGAGTGGACCGTTCCCGGGGAGCAGCGGGTCAGCGTCCTGATCGAGCCGGTGCACGTGCGCCACATCGTGGGTGTGGAGGCGTTCCCGGCGGGAGTGCTGCCTCCGGCGTAGCACCCGTCCGTCAGCCGGTGAAGCCGACTTCCTCCAGGGCCTTCTCGATGCGGGCCCGGTGCTGGGCCTCCCACTCGTCGAGGGACTCCGCGGCCTCCTTCGCCAGCTTCGCCCGAGCGGCGCCCAGGGTCTCCTCCTGGCGGGCGGCGGGGGTGACCACGATGCCCTCCTCGTCGGCGACCACGATGTCGCCGGGGTTCACCAGGGCTCCGCCGCAGCGCACTTGGCCGTTGAGTTCGCCGAGCGCCTTCTTCGTGCCGGGGATCGGGACGACGCCGCGGGCGAAGACCGGGAAGCCCGCCTCGCGGACCTCGGCGAGGTCCCGGATCAGGCCGTCGAGCACGAAAGCGACGATGCCCCTGCGCTGCGCCACCGCGCACACATTGCCGCCGGCGAGTGCGTGGTCCAGGTCGCCGGACTCCACCACGACGACGGAACCGGGCTCCGCACGGTGGATGGCCGCGTGCAGCATCAGGTTGTCGCCGGGCGGGCAGCGGACCGTGTAGGCGGGACCGGCGACGCGCGGCACCGGGGTCCACAGCGGGCGGATGCCGATGTCCATGACCTGGTCGCGGCCCAGGATGTCGGCGAGGGTGGTCGGGGGAACGTCCTGGAACTCGTGCGGGTGCCGCATGGGTGGGTGCCTGCCCTTCGTGCGCCGGTGTGCGCGGAGGCCCGGTGGCTTCCGGCGCGGTGGACAGTACCTTCCGCGTCCGGACGCGTGCGGTGCCCCCTCCCCCTTTCCGGGCGGACCGGCCGCGCGCTTTCCGGTTGGACCGGCCGCGCGCGGGCCGCACCGGCCCCGGCCGGCCGCGTTTCAGTCGAGGACCGCCGTGGCCTCGACCTCCACCAGGTGGTCGGGGGCCGCGAGTGCGGCGGCGCCGAGCAGTGTGCCCGGTGGCACCGGGGTGGTGCCCAGGGTGGCCGCGGCCCTGGCGACCCCCTCCAGGAACAGCGGCATCTTCTCCGGCGTCCAGTCGACGACGTGGACGGTCAGCTTCGCCACGTCGTCGAAGGTGGCGCCCGCGCCGGCCAGGGCGGTGGCGACGTTCAGGTAGCACTGCTCGACCTGGGCGGCGAGGTCGCCCGCGCCGACCGTGGTGCCGTCGGCGTCCTGGGCGACCTGCCCGGCGACGAAGACCAGCTTCGATCCGGTCGCGACCGACACCTGCCGGTAGGCGTCGGCCTCGGGCAGGCCGCTGGGGTTGATCAGGGTGAGGGGCATGGTGGGTCTGCTTCCTTCTCGTGCTGTTCCCGGAGGCGACGGCGGTGGCCCGCTGCCACCGAAAACCGTAGGAGAACCGCCTCTGACATGGAAGAACGCACTTTTTGGTGCCCCGGTCACCACAAGGTGACCGCCCCGGGGCAACCGCCCTCCGGCCGCCCCGGGGCCAGCTCTCAGTCCGCCGGGTCCCGCACCCGCTCGGTGGTCATGCGGACCGCCTCCACGCCGCTGTCGTTGTGCCGGGTCGCCCAGTTCTCCAGGGTGGTGCGGCAGGCGTGGTCGAGGTGGTGGGTGGCGGTCAGGTCGAGCTCTATCGGGCGGTCCTTGGGCAGCGCCTCCAGGGTCTCCAGGATGCGGGGCAGCCGCAGGAAGGTGGCGTTCCCGGTGAGGGTGACGACGAGGCGCCCGCCGGTCAGCTCCCGTACCGAGACCTGTGCCTTGGAGGTTTCCCAGGCGGACTTCAGGACCGCGAGGGCGAGGCCGATGAGGACGCCCTCGAACATGTTGGTGAGCAGGATGGCGAGGGCCGTGGTGACGAGCACCAGCGCCTCGCCCCGGTGGGCGCGGGCCAGCGGGACCAGTTCCTTCACCGGCAGGAGCTTGAACCCCGCGTGGACCAGTACGCCCGCGAGCGCGGCCAGCGGGATGATGCCGAGCGCGACCGGCAGCAGCACCGCGAACAGCAGCAGCCAGCCGCCGTGCGCGATCCGGGAAAGCGGGGTGCGGGCGCCCGCCCGGACGTTGGCGGAGCTGCGCACGATGACCGCGGTCATCGGGAGCGCGCCGAGAGCGCCGCAGACGGTGTTGCCGACGCCCTGCGCGACGAGTTCCTTGTCGTAGTGGGTGCGGGGCCCGTCGTGCATGCGGTCCACGGCCGCCGCGCTGAACAGCGATTCCGCGGAGGCGATGAGGGTGAAGGCGAGGACGGTGCCGAGGACGGCGAGGCTGCCCAGGGCCGCGAGGTCCGAGGCCCCCGGCGGCTGGATCGCGTCGGCCAGGCCCCGTACGGTGACCGTCCTCAGGTCGAGGGAGAGGGCGGCGGTGGCCGCGGTGGCCAGGGCGACGGCGGCCAGCGGGGCGGGCACCACGCGCACCTTCGCGGGGAGCCTGGGCCACAGCACCAGCACCGCGACGGTGCCCAGTCCGACGGCCGCGGCGGTCAGCGCGCCCGGCGCGGTGAACGTGTCGGCCACCAGCCCCGGCAGGCCGGTGACCTTGGCGACTCCGGTGAGCGGCTGGGCGGCGCCGGTCATGCTGTAGAGCTGGCCGAGGATGAGTACGAGTCCGATGCCGGCCAGCATGCCCTGGACGACGGACACCGAGATCGCCCGGAACCACCGGCCGCAGCGCAGCAGTCCGAGCACGATCTGGAGCGCCCCGGTGAGCAGCACGATCGCGCCGAGCACGCCGAGCCCGAACTCCCGTACCGCTTCGAGGACGAGCACGGTCAGTCCGGCGGCCGGGCCGCTGACCTGGAGGGCGCTGCCCGGCAGGCAGCCGACGACGAGACCGCCGACGATGCCGGTGACCAGGCCGAGTTCGGCGGGTACGCCGGAGGCGACCGCCACGCCCACGCACAGCGGCAGGGCCACCAGGAAGACGACGAGCGAGGCGAGCAGGTCCTGCCGCAGGACGCCGGGCCTGCGCAGTTCGCGGTAGGGGGCGAGGAGGGTGGTGCGGAGGGAGGGGGCGGGGGGTTCGGGCGGGGACGGCGGGGGTGTCGCGGAAGCGGGCTGTGCGGACATGGCTGTGGGGGTCCTGTCACTGTCGTGGCGAGCGGGTGGCCGGTCGGCGGGGCGCGACGGCGCGCTCACAGCGGGCCGAACACCGGCCGGGGGCCGTGGGCCTGCGGCCGGCCGGCGGTGACGGTTCCGGTGTGGACCTCGTAGTACCAGGCGTGCAGGGTGAGCGTGCCCTCGGCGAGCCGCTCCCGGACGCAGGGGTACGCGCGCAGTCGCTCCACCTGGGCGAGCACGTGGGCCTGGACGGCTTCCGCGACGTCCGGTGTGGCGGGGGCGGTGGAGCGGACGGCGGTGTCGGGCGCCACCGAGTGCTCCAGCCAGTCGCGCACCGCCGGTACGGCGGACAGGTCCTCGCCGCGCACCAGGGCGCCGACGGCGCCGCAGTGCGAGTGCCCGCAGACGACGATGTCGCGGACGCCGAGCACGCGGACGGCGTACTCGATGGTGGCGGCCTCGCTCTGCGGGTGGGCGGGGGCGTCGGGCCGCCCGGGGGCGGTGGCGGACGACGGGTAGGGCGGGACGACGTTGCCCGCCGTACGGAGTTCGAAGAGCTCTCCCGGGCGTGCGCCGGTGATGAGGGCGGGGACGACGCGCGAGTCGGAACAGGTCACGAACAGCGCTTCGGGCGCCTGTCCGGTCCGCAGGGCGCGGAAGGCCGCGGTGTTCCGGGGGTCCGCCACATGGGTCTCGGCGAACGAACGGGCGTGGTCGATCAGGGACTTCAAGGTGGCCTGCCTCCTGCGTCCCTGCCGTGGGGGCGGACGCGGTGTGGTCGGGTCGATGGTCACGAGGTGCGTCGCGGCGGCCGTCCGACGGCCGGTTCCGCGTCGCTCCCGGGAACAGCTTGCAGGGCTGTCGTGACTCTCACTTTGCCATCTCATTAACCTTTCATGACAGAGCAAATTTCTGCCAAAGAATGAGTAATTACCGCCCCTGAGCTGGGAGTTGATCCAACTCTCAACCGTTGGTCAAGGCTTTCCGGAGAGCTTCGGTGAAGCCCCGCACACATTCCGCTACGGCCCCCGGCGAGCGTGGTGCGAGGGCGGTACGGGAGGGGCGCCCGCCGTCCGCCGACGGCCACCGGCACACCCCTCACGTACCGCGGGACAGCGGGACCTACCGGACCCGGGCGAAGGCGTTCGCCAGGGAGTCCGCGTCATGTGCGCCCGTCAGGGACGGCTGCGCGGGGCGCGGGGGCAGCGGCTTGCCGCAGAACTCCGCCTCGATCACGTTGACGTAGAGCCGTCCGTCGGTCAGCCAGTCGCCGTTGACGTTGAACGTCAGCTGGTGCCTGGCGTCCGGGGTGCCGACCATCGCCGACAGGGAGCCGTTCGTGCGCCCGCTCTTGCCGACCACCTTCACCCCGCAGGACAGCTTCGCGAACTCGACGCCGAGCCCGTAGCCCGTCACCTCATCCGACGGCACCTCGGTGAGCATCTCCTTCATCTGCGCGCGCGGCAGCAGCCGGCCCTGGATCAGGGCGCGCTGGAACCGGTTGAGGTCGCCGGTGGTGGAGATGGCGTCGCCCGCCGCGCCCAGCCAGGTCATGTTCTGCTCGGTGGTGTCGTGGATCTGGCCGCCGGGGCCCTCCTGGTGGAACCGGGAGTACGCCACCGGGTGCGGGTCGGGCAGGTGCGGCGAGGTGCCGGGCAGCGAGGTCTCGCGCAGCTTCAGCGGGTTGAGGATGCGGCGGGCGACCTCCCGCTCGTAGGACCGGCCGGTCGCCTTCTCGATGACCATTCCGGCGATCACGAAGCCGGTGTTGGAGTAGTACGGCGAGTTCTGCGGGTCGGGGCGCGGCGGGGCGTGCTTCAGGGCGACGGCGACGAGTTCCTCGGGGGTGTAGGTGTCGTAGCGGTGCTCCGGGAAGCCGGGGCCCGCCACCTTGTGGAGGAACGCGGGGTCGTCGGTGTAGTTGGCGATGCCGCTGGTGTGGTTGAGGAGCCGGCGCAGGGTGACGGTGCGCCCGTCGTAGCCGTTGCCCTTCAGCAGGCCGGGCAGCCACTTCTCGACCGTGTCGTCCAGGTCGAGTCTGCCCTCCGCCTCCAGTTGGAGCACCACGGTGGCGATGAACGTCTTGGTGATGCTGGCGACGCGGAAGTGGTCGCCCGCCGTGCGCGCGCGGCCGGTGGCGGTGTCCGCCGCTCCGGCCGCGCCGAACCATTGCCCCCGGTCGTCCCGGGCCTGGGCCCCGACGCCGGGCAGGGTGCCCTCCTCGACCATGGCGCGCAGGGCTGCCCGGGTCGCCGTGTGCCCGCCGCCCCGCTGGTCCGCCCCGGCCGCCCCGTCGGCCGACGGCCGGTCGCGCGCGGGGGCTTGGGGCTGTGCGTACGCGGTCGGGGCGAGCGTCGCCGCCGTCAGGGCCGCCGCCAGCGCCAGGGTGAGGGAGGCAGTGCGTAAGACCGGCCGGTGCTGCATGGATGTCGCCTTCCGGAGAACCGAGTGTCCGGTGTTCCCCCGGTGATGGGTGGGACACCGAACGTGGATCTCCAGGTTGACGGTTGGGGGCGGGGGGCGGCCAGTGGTTCGCCGGGAGAAGTGGTCCGACCTGCGCTCTTCGGGGCGGAATTGAAGTTACTTACAGGTATGAGTCGACTCTTCACGCCCGTAGCAGTAGAACTCCCACCTCTTCCCCATGAGAGTGAGGAACCTCGCATGAGCGGATCGATCACGCACACCACTCAGTCAACCGAAACCACCCAGTCCTCCGAAACCACACAATCCTCCGGCTCAACCCCCTCCCCCAACTCCCCGTGGACCCCACGTGTTTCACGGCGCCGGTTCATCGCAGGCACCGGCTCCCTCCTCGGGGCCGTGGCCCTCTCCGGCCCGCTCGCCGTACCGGCGCGGGCGGCCGTCCCCGCGCCCGGGGTGCTGTCCGCCGGGGACCGCGTTCCCGTCCTGGTCATCGGCACCGGCTACGGCGGCTCCGTCGCGGCCCTGCGGATGGCCCGCGCCGGGATCACCGTGCACATGGTGGAGATGGGCATGGCCTGGGACGGGCCAGGACCGGACGGCAAGATCTTCGCCAACACCACCGCGCCCGACTACCGCTCCTTCTGGCTGCGCACCAGGACCAAGCAGCCGCTGAGCAACTTCCTCGGCTTCCCGCTCGACAAGGACGTGCCGAAGCACACCGGGATCCTGGACGCCGAGGACTTCAGCGGCATCACCGTCTACCAGGGGCGCGGCGTGGGCGGCGGGTCGCTGGTCAACGGCGGGATGGCGGTGACTCCCCGCAGGGAGAGATTCAGCGCCGTGCTCCCGTCGGTGAACGCCGACGAGATGTACGGCACGTACTACCCGCGCGCCAACGCCGGGCTCGGCGTCACCAACGTGGACCCCGCCTGGTGGGAGTCGGCCGAGTGCTACCAGTACGCGCGGGTGGGCCGCAAGCACGCGCAGCGCTCCGGGTTCCCGTTCGTCTTCGTACCGAACGTGTACGACTGGGACTACATGAAGCGGGAGGCGGCGGGCGAGGTGCCGAAGTCGGCGCTGGCGGCCGAGGTGCTGTACGGGAACAACTACGGCAAGAAGTCCCTCCAGAAGACCTACCTCGCGGCGGCCAGGGAGACCGGACGGGTCGTCATATCGCCGCTGCACCGGGTCACTTCGGTGCGTCCGGCCACCGAGGGCGGGGGCTACACCGTCGCCGTCGAGCAACTGGACACCACGGGCGCGGTGAGCGCCACCAAGACGGTGACGGCCGAGCGGGTGTTCTTCGCGGCGGGCAGCGTGGGCACCTCGAAACTGCTGACCCGGCTGAAGGCCACCGGGGAGCTGCCCCGGCTGAACGACGAGATCGGCAAGGGCTGGGGCGACAACGGCAACATCATGTGCGGGCGCGCCAACCACATGTGGGACGCGACCGGCAAGCTCCAGGCGTCCATGCCGACGGCCGCCATCGACAACTGGGAGGCGGGCGGCGCGTTCGCCGAGGTCGCCCCGCTGCCCACCGGCATCGAGACGTACGCCTCGCTGTACCTGACCATCACCAACAACCCGCACCGCGCCGAGTTCAGCTGGAACGCGGCGGCCGGCCGGGTCGACCTCAGCTGGCAGACCGCCTGGAAGCAGCCGGGCATCGATGCCGCCCGCACCATCTTCGACAAGATCAACAAGAAGGAGGGCACGATCTACCGCACGGATCTCTTCGGCACCTACAAGATCTGGGGCGACCACCTGACCTACCACCCGCTGGGCGGCGTGGTCCTCAACCGGGCCACCGACAACTACGGCCGGCTGCACGGCCATCCGGGCCTGTACGTGATGGACGGCTCGCTGATCCCGGGCAACGCGGGAGTGAACCCGTTCGTCACCATCACGGCCCTCGCCGAGCGCAACATCGACCGCATCCTCGCCGAGGACCTGCGCCCGTAGCGCGCGGCCGACGCAGGCGGCACCCCTGACCCTCCGCACCGGGTCGGGCGGCCGGACCCTCCCTCGGGGACGCTCCGGCCCGACCGTCCCCGTGGCCGGTGAGCCTTCGCGTCACCGGTGAGCCCTCGCGTCAGAAGCGGTGCGGCGCCCGGTCACCCCTCCGCACCGGGGTCCTCCCCTCCTTGAACTGGGCTCTTCGGCTTCAGCCTCTAGAGTGACTCTGTCCCCGCACACGCCTGTGGCCACGGCCCGGCGGACGGGGCGGCACCGTCCAGAGCACCGAACGAGGAGCAACCGTGACCGACCTGGCGCCCCTGTCCGTCCAGCAGGAGATCGCCCGTGATCTCCAGGTGAGCGAGTCCTTCGACGTACAGCACGAGATCGAGCGGCGGGTGGCGTTCCTCGCCGAGCGGCTGACCTCCACGAACCGGCGTGCGCTGGTGCTGGGCATCAGCGGCGGTGTGGACTCCACGACCGCGGGCCGGCTGTGCCAGCTGGCCGTCGAGCGGGTGCGGGCCGGCGGCGGGGACGTGAAGTTCTTCGCGATGCGGCTGCCGTACGGCGCCCAGGCCGACGAGAAGGACGCACAGCTGGCGCTGGAGTTCATCCGGCCGGACGAGGTGCTGACCGTGGACGTGAAGCCCGCCAGCGACGCCTCGCTGGAAGCGGCGGTGGCCGGCGGTACGGTCTTCCGCGACGCGCACCACCAGGACTTCGTGCACGGCAACATCAAGGCCCGCGAGCGCATGATCGCCCAGTACACGGTGGGCGGCGCCCACGACGGTCTGGTGGTGGGCACCGACCACGCCGCCGAGGCGGTCTCCGGGTTCTTCACCAAGTTCGGCGACGGCGCGGCCGACCTGGTGCCGCTCACCGGTCTCACCAAGCGGCGGGTGCGTGCCGTGGCGGAGGCCCTCGGCGCCCCGGCCCAGCTGGTCGGCAAGGCCCCGACCGCGGACCTGGAGTCGCTGTCCCCGGGCAAGCTGGACGAGGACGCGCTCGGTGTGACCTACGACGACATCGACGACTTCCTGGAGGGCAGGCCGGTCTCCGAGTCCGTCTTCGGGACCATCGTGCGCCGCTACCACCTCACCGAGCACAAGCGGCAGCTTCCGACCGCGCCGTGAGCCGCGGCACCGGGGTGAACCGTGACGACGCGCGCCGGGCGGCGCACACGGCCGTGTCCGCCGCGCTGGCCCCGCTCGACGACGACCGCCTGGCCGCGCTGGTGCGCACGGCGGCCCCGCTCGGTTCCGGCATCGGCGGACGCTCCGTGCTGCTGGAGGTGGGCGGCACCCGGGTCTTCGTGAAGCGGGTGCCGCTCACCGCGCGGGAGCTGCGGCCCGAGCACGTCCGCTCCACGGCGAACCTGTTCGAGCTGCCGGTCTTCTGCCAGTACGGCGTCGGCGGCATCGGGCACGCGGGCCCGGGGGTCTGGCGGGAGCTGGCGGCGCAGGAGGCGGCCTCGGACTGGGTGCTCTCGGGAGAGCACTCCGGCTTTCCGCTGCTGTACCACTGGCGCGTACTGCCGGAGGCCGCACCGCCGCTCCCCGAGGAGCTGGCCGACATCGGGCGGGCGGTGGACTACTGGGGCGGCGGGCCCGGGATGCGCGAGCGGATCGAGGGGCTGCGGGACTCCCCGGCGAGCCTCGTGCTGTTCCTGGAGCACGTCCCGCAGAACCTGCACGAGTGGCTGGACGGGCAGATGGCCGCCGGTGCCGAGGCCGTCGACCGGGCCTGTGCCTTCGTGGAGCGGGAGCTGGAGGCCACCGTGGCCTTCATGAACGGCCGCGGGCTGCTGCACATGGACGCCCACTTCGGGAACATCCTCACCGACGGCCGGCGCCTCTACTTCACCGACTTCGGCCTGGCCCTCTCCTCCCGCTTCGCGCTGTCCCCCGCCGAGGCGGACTTCTTCGACCGGCACCGCACCTACGACCGCGCCTACGCGCTCAGCTATCTGGTGAACTGGCTGGTCCTGGGCCTGTACGGGCACCGGCGCGACGCCCGCGAGGCGCTGATCCGCGCCTGGGCCGAGGGGGAGCCGCCACCCGCGGGCCCGCCGGGCGCCACGGCGCTCCTCTCCCGTCTCGCCCCGCTCGCGGCGACCGTCACGGACTTCGTCGGACGGTTCGAGAAGGAGAGCCGGGACGTCCCCTACCCGGCCGGGGCCGTCGGCCGGCTCCTCGCGTCGTACGACGCGTCGCGCGACGGTACGCAAGCCTGATTTACGTAGCGGGAGGCCGGGTTGACGTACCGGCTTCCCGCGCCGCCGACCCTACGCTTCCGGATATGTCATGAACTCGACATAGAAGGAAGGGTCCTGGCGCATGGAACTTCACGGACTTCTGCCGCTCCTGCCCCTGCGGCTCGCCCACACCGGGGCCGCGCTCGCCGCGGTACTGCTGCTGGCCGCCGGGGGCCGGGCGCTGGCCCGGCGGGTGCGGCTGCCCGCCGTCATCGGGGAGGTGACGGCGGGGCTGCTGGCGGGGCCCGCGGTGCTCGCGCTGTTCGGCGCCGGGTTCTTCCGCCAGGTGCTGCCGGAACCGGTGCTGGCGGACCTCAAGGTCCTCGGACAGGCCGGTCTCGTCCTCTTCCTGGTGGGACTCACGCACCGGCTCCGGGCCGGAGACCGGCGGGCCTCCCGGCGGGCACTGTCCTCGCTGGTCTGCGGGGCGCTCCTGGTGCCCCTGGCCGCGGGCCTGCTGCTGGTCGCGGTGATCGGCGCGACCGGCGACACCGCCGCCCGGGGCACCGCCCCCTTCCCCGCCTTCGTCGTGATGGTGGCCGTGGCCATGTCGATCACCGCGGTGCCCGTGCTGTCCAGGATCCTCGTCGACCGGGGGATGACGGAGTCGGCCGCCGGGAACCTCGCGCTGGGCGCCGCCGTCGTCATCGACGGGATCGGCTGGGTGCTGCTCACCCTGGCGATCGGGCTGGGCGCGGGAGAGGCGTCCGGGCTGCCGGGTGCGGGGCGGGCACTGCTGTTCGCGGCGGTGGTCGCGCTGCTGCTGCGGTGGGTGCTGCGCGGCGCGGGCATGCGCCGGGTCCTCGCCGGACGGCCCCTGGCCGCCGCCCTGCTGGTGGGGTCGGTCGCGCTGGCGACGGCCCTGGAGACGGAACACCTCGGCTTGACCGCCGTGGTCGGGGCGGCGCTGGTCGGACTGGCCGTGCCCACCGACGTGCGGTGGGCGGCGCCCGAGCCCTGGGCGCCCGCGGTGGCCCGGGTCTCGCGGGCCGGACTCGCGCTGACCCCGGTGTTCTTCGTGGTCACCGGAATCACCGTGCTGACGCAGGCGTTCGCCGCCGCCTCGTGGACGCTGGTCGCCGCCGCGCTCGTGCTCGGTCTGGCGGGAAAGCTCGTCGGCGGCTACGCCGGGGCCAGGGCCGGCGGACTGGAGAAGGCGGAGGCGCTGCGCGTCGGGGCGCTGATGAACACCCGCGGGCTGACCGAGCTGATCGTGCTCCAGGCGGGGCACAGTGCCGGGCTCCTGCCCGCTCCACTGGTGCTCGCCCTGATCGTGATGGCGCTGGTGACCACGGCCGCCACCGGCCCGCTGCTCGGGCTGGTGGACCGTACCGCCGGACGACGGGCCCCCGGCGGGACACCCCCGGGCGGCGGCCGGCCCGTACCGGCCGCCCGACCGGAGCCGGCCCGGCGTACGGGCGCGGGGCCCGCCACCGGGCAGGCCCCGCCCGTACCCGGTACGGCGGCTCAGCCCCGGTTGCGGCCCTTGCGGCCGAACGCGAAGTAGAGCCCCAGCAGTACGGCGCCCGCCACCGCCACCACGGCCGTGACCGTGCCGCCGGCCAGCGTGCCGACCACGATGACGACCAGGGCGTAGAGGACGGGAAGGATCACGTTGGGGTTGGTGGCTGCGGACCGCGGCTGCTGGCTCATGGTGGTGTCCTCTGCTTGTTCGTCGGTGCGGCGCCCCTGGGGCGCGTGCGGTGTGTGGGGGTGGTGAAACTCGGGTGATCGTGACATCGCGGTCCGTGCGGCAGGAGCCGCTTTGCAATCTCCTTGCACAGTGCACCCGCCTTGGGCGGCCGAGCGCAACAGGGCCTCGCATCACGACAGTTGGGGTCCGGCCAGCCGGGCGAACAGTCCGCCGCTCTCGGCGAGCAGTTGCTCGTAGGTGCCCTGCTGGACGATCCGGCCGCCCTCCATGACCACGATGCGGTCCGCGTCGATCACGGTGGACAGCCGGTGCGCGATGACCAGCCGGGTGGCGTTCAGCCGCCGGGTGCTCTCCGCGACCAGGCTCTGGGTGGGGTTGTCGAGGGCGCTGGTCGCCTCGTCGAAGAAGACGATGCGGGGCCGCGCCACCAGCGCCCGCGCGATCATGAGGCGTTGGCGCTGGCCGCCGGAGAGGGTGTTGGTGCCCTCGGAAAGGACGGTGTCCATGCCCATCGGCATGGCCCGGATGTCGTCGGCGAGGCCCGCCATCTCCGCCGCCGCCCAGGCGTCGTCCAGGGTGTGCCCGGCGGAGCCGACGATGTTGGCCTGGATGCCGCCCGGCTGGAGCGCCCCGTTCTGCAGGACGACCCCACACTGGCGGCGGACCGCCGAGATGTCGAGTTCGGCGAGGTCCTGGCCGTCGTACAGCACACTGCCCGACAGCGGGGTCTCGAAGCCGAGGAGCAGCCGCAGCAGGGTGGACTTGCCGCTGCCCGAGGCGCCGACCACCGCGACGAACTCCCCCGGCTGCACGCTGAGGCTGAGGTCGTCGAGGACCAGCGGGCCGTCCTGCCCGTACCGGAAGGACAGGTGGGACACCGCGACCCGGCCGGACAGGTCGCCCGGGTCGGCCCTGGTGCCGTCGTTCTCCGGGGCCGCTTCGAGGATCGGCGCGAGCTTCTCCAGCATCGGTACGGTGCCCACGGCGGTGACCGCGGCGGCGGTGAACTGGAGCCCCGCCGACAGCAGCAGGTTGAAGGCCGCGTAGAACGGCAGGAACGACGCGAGCGGGATCTGCCCGTGCAGCACCCCCGCCGTCACGGCGAACACGATCGCCGAACACACCAGCGGGAAGCCCGCGTTGAAGGTGGTCACCGCGTTCTGGATGCGGCGGACCCGGGCGGACAGGGTGTGGCCGTGCGCGGCCAGCCGGGTCCACTCGGCGAAGGCCCGCTCCTCGGCGGCGGCGACCCGCAGTTTGGGCATCGCGGTGAGCATCTGGAAGACCATGGCGGACATGGCCTGCTCGTGCTTGTACTCGCGGCGCGACCAGCGCAGTTGGAGACGTCCGGCGACGGCGGCGACGAGCACCCCGAAGCCGGTGAGGACGACGGCGAGCAGGGCCAGCCGCACGTCGTAGGCGAAGACCAGCGCCAGGTTGGCGAGGCCGGTCATCAGGGCGAGCACGGCGGTGGTGAGCATGCCGGACAGCAGTTCCTGGGCGGCGGTGACGCCGAGGACGGTGGTGCCGAGTTCACCGGTGGAGTAGCGGGTGAAGAAGGCGGCGGGCAGCGAGAGCAGCCGGTTCCACAGACCAGCCTGCATGGCGGCGCCGGCCCGGCTCTCCATCCGCAGCACGGCGAGGTTCTGCACGACCGAGAGCGTGGCGGTGACCAGGCCGGACGCCATGACGACCAGGGCGCCCTGCACGATCAGGTCGCGTTCGGCGGCGGCGACGAAGGTTCCCAGGACCTTGCCGGTCATCACCGGGATGACCAGGCCGATCACCGCGACCAGGACGGCGGTCAGCGCGAACCGGGTCAGGTCCCGGCCGTGCCCGAGCGACGGCGAGAGGCCGAACCGCAGCAGACCCGGCACGTCGCGGACGGTCTCGGGCAGCGGGCGGTACAGGACGACGGCCTGGTTGCGCAGCAGGGCCGCCGCCCGGTCGGTGACGGGGGTGATGCGGCCGTCGTCGACCATGACGTACCCGCGGCCGAGCGGCAGCAGGGCGACCGGGCGGCCCGCGGTGCGGTAGCCGACCATCGGGCCCAGGTCGGTGGTCCACCAGCGGCCGTCGAGCCGCACGCCCCGGGTGCGCACCCCGGAGGCCAGCGCGATGGCGCGCAGGTCGTCGCCGTCGGACCTGCGCTGCCCGCTGCCGCGCACGGGGGGACGTACCGAGAAGCCCTGCCGGGACGCCACCAGCCGCACGGCGGCGAGCAGCGGCGGGTCCGCCGCGACGTCGGCGAGCCTGACCCGGGCCTCCGTGTCGTGCAGTACGGCGTCGAAGCTGCGCACGGTGGTGGACAGCACGGCGTCGTCCTTGGCCGCGCGCGCGGCCAGTTCGGCGCGTTCGCCGCTGCGCCGGACGGCGATGCGGTGGTCGACGGTGGCGCGCAGCCGGTCGGCGTGCTCGGTGAGGACGGGGATGAGCCGGCCCTCGCGGTACACGTCGAGCAGGGATCCGGAGGTGAGGCGGGCGGGGGTGCGGGCGCGCAGCCAGTCGCGTTCGGTGAGGCAGACCACGGCGCCGGGGCCCGCCGCGGCGAGTGGCAGTTCGTCGGTCGCGGTGCCGAGGCCGTCGGGGGCGCCGTTCTCGGTGGCCGGGTCGCCGAGGTCGAGCAGTCCGGACTCCACCCGCACGAACCGCAGTCCGTCGACGGACCGGGTCACGTCGTGCTCGGCCAGTTCGGTGACCCCGGCGGGGCTGAGGGAGGTGAACTGGCGCGGCGGCAGCGAGCCGGGGAACGCGTCGGCGAGGGCGCCGAGGCCGGCGGTGAGCCCGTCGAGGAGGCGGGCGTGGTCGAGTTCGACGGGCCGGGCGTCGGCGGGCTGCGGGAGGGTGGCGCGGCCCGCCCTGATGTCGTCCAGCACGGACAGCGGCAACTGCACCAGCCGCGAGTCCAGTACGGGCCTGGCGATCACGGTGTGCCGCCGCTCGTCGGTGGTCCCGCAGAGCAGCAGGGCCCCCGCTTCGGCCCGGCACAGGAAGTGCCGGCGGCCCGCCCGCGCGGTGTCGGTGCCCCGGTCGACGGCGAAGAGGTCGGCGCTGCCGGACTCGACGTAGAGGAGCCTGCCGGGGGTGTCCAGGCAGAGGGTGCGGGCCGGGGCGAGGGTGGCGGTGGAGGTGCCGCCCGCGGCGGGCTCCGCGGGGGTGGCGTCGGCGGGAGTGGCGTCGGCGCGGGTGGTGCCGGCGCGGGTGGTGCCGGCGCGGGTGGTGCCGGGCGGCCGGGTGGGGTCCGCGGGGCGTGGGGGCGGGGTGTTCACAGGGCGTCACGCTCCTCCGCGTCGCTGGACTCGAACAGGGCCGCGTAGCTGCCGCCCGCCGCGAGGAGTTCGTCGTGGCTGCCGCGTTCGGCGACGGTGCCCCGGTCGAGTACGACGATCTCGTCCGCGTCGCGCACCGTGGACAGCCGGTGGGCGATGATCAGGCAGGAGCAGCCCCGGCGGCGCAGGTTGTCCATGACGGTCCGTTCGGTGGCGGGGTCCAGGGCGCTGGTGGCCTCGTCGAGGACCAGCAGGGTGGGGCGGGCGGCGAGCGCGCGGGCGAGCTCCAGCCGCTGGCGCTGGCCGCCGCTGAAGTTGCCGCCGTGCTCCCAGACGGTCGCGTTGAGACCGCCGGGGCGGGCCATGACCTCGTCGAAGACGGCCGCGTCGTGCAGCGCGTCGAGGACGACCTCGTCGGGGACGGTGTCGTCCCAGAGGGTCAGGTTGTCGCGGACGGTGCCGGCGAAGAGGGCGATGTCCTGGTCGACGTACGCCATGGAGGCGGCGAGCACCGTACGGCCGATCTCCTCGCGGGGGCGTCCGCCGAGCAGGATCTGGCCGGAGCGGGGTTCGTACAGACCGGTCAGCAGGCGGCCCACGGTGGACTTCCCGCTGCCGGAGCCGCCGACGATGGCGGTCCGCGAGCCGGGGGCGACGGTGAGGCTGAGGCCGGTGACAACCGGTGGGGCCAGCGGGCCGTAGCCGAAGGTGACGTCCCGGAGGGTGAGTTCGCCGTCGAGGCGGTTGTCCTGCGCGGGGGCGGCGGGGGCGGTGCGGGTCGGGGTGGCTGGGGTGGCCGGGTCTGGTGCGGTCTGTGTGTCTGATGTGGTGGGTGTGCTCTGGGCATCGGGTCCGGCAGGTGCGTCCAGTACGTCCGGTGCGGCGAATGCGGGCTGCGCGGCGGGGGCGGTCGGCTCGAAGCAGCGGGCCTGCGGGTACTTCTCCACGTCGTGGATGCGCTTGAGGTCGGCGTCCAGGTCCTGGAGCCGGCTGCCCAGGTTGGTGAGCTGGGTGACCGGGCGGCTCAGCGCGGCCAGCAGGGTCTGGAAGGTGACCAGGATGCCGACGCTGAGCGCGCCGTCGACCACCCGCAGGCCGCCCACCAGCAGGAGCACACCGATGTTGACGACCGCGAGCAGCGGCGGGACGACGACCAGGACGGCCGTCGCCTGGCCCAGCCGCTGCTGGGCGGAGGTGACCTTGGCGAGGAAGCCCGCCCAGCGGGTGAAGGCGTCGGGTTCGGCGCCGGTCGCCTTGACGGACTCGATGGTGGAGAGGGTCGCGAAGGTGGTGCCGACCAGGCTGCCCCGGTCGGTGCGCAGCGCGCCGACCGCGTCCTTGCGGGAGCGGGCGACCAGTTGCAGCACCACCATGTTGAGCGCGACGCTCGCCAGGCCGATGGCGCCGAGCAGGGCGTCGTACCGCAGCATCAGCCCGCCGTAGAAGACGACCAGGACGAGGTTGATGACGGTGGCGGCGAGGTCGCGGGAGAGGATCATCGCGACGGTGTCGTTGCCCGCGACCCGCTTGGCGACCTCGGCGGGCCTGCGCTGGAGGAAGAACTCGATGGGCAGCCGCAGCAGATGGCGGAAGAAGCGCGCCGAGCCGATCAGGCCCGCGCGGATCTCCATCCGCAGCAGGTAGTGCTGCTGCACCGAGGTCAGCACGAAGATCATGACGGCGGTGCCCGTCATCGCCCCCAGCAGCGGCAGCACCGCGCCGGTGGAACCGGAGCCGAGCACCCGGTCGATGAAGACGCGCTGGTAGGCGGCACCGATGATGCCGGGGACCACCAGCAGCAGGCTGGCCAGGAGGACCAGCGGAAGCGCGCGTCCGGAGGGCAGCCGGCGGCCGAGCAGGGCCGCGGCGGTGGACGTGCGGCGCCCGCCGGGCCGGAAGTCGGGGCCCGGCTCGAAGGTGAGCATGATGCCGGTGAAGCCGGAGTCGAACTCCGACCACTCCATCAGCCGCGGCCCGCCCGCCGGGTCGTTGACCGCCACCAGCGTGCGGCCGAACCGGGTGGAGATGCCCTCGACCACCATGAAGTGCTGGAACGCCCAGAAGATGATGACCGGCCCGGTCTGGGCGCGCAGCAGTTCCGCCTCGGCCTGGAAGCCGCGGGCGACCATCCCGAAGGAACGGGCTGCGGCGATCAGCGAACTGGCCTTGGCGCCGTCCCGGGAGACCCCGCACAGGGCGCGCAGTTCCTCCAGCGGTACGTGGCGCCCGTAGTGCGCCAGGACCATGGCGAGGCTGGCCGCGCCGCACTCCACCGACTCCATCTGCAGGACGGTGGGCACGCGGTGGGCACGCCTTCTGGCCCGGCGGCGGGCCCGCGACGCGGCACGGCGCGGGCGGCGCACCGCCGGGGACGGGTCGGCCTTCTTCCCGGGAGGCCGGGTGCCCGGGGCCGACGCCCGGGTGGCGGTGGCCGGGGCGGCGGTCGCCGCGCCCCCGGAGGTGGCAGTCGTGCCCCCGGTGGGGGCCGTCGTGCCCTCGTCGCCGGGCGCGGGAATCCTGGTGTCGCTCATGGGTGCCTCCTCAACTCAGCGGCCCAGGACCAGATCGAACGGCGACTGGGTGCGCAGCTCGATGGAGGCCGACACCGAGGTCTGCGAACCGAGCGTGACGGGCGGGGTGTGGGTGGTCGACCAGGCGTACCCGGATGCCGAGCCGGGGTCGGCCAGCAGGTCCACGGTGACCAGGCGCGGGGCCTGCCCCCGGTGGTAGCCGTCCGCCGCGAGGTCGCCGCCGACCAGCGAGGCGAGGGCCTCGCGGGTGAGCGGGTAGGGGTCGACGCGGGCGACCTTGCCGCGCAGCAGGCCGTACGCGGCCGGGGGCGCGGTGGACACCGACAGCGAGACGGGGCGGCCGGGGACCAGCCGGGCGGCCTGGTCGGCGGGGACGAAGACCAGGGCGACCAGCCGGTCGCCGGGCAGATCGGTGCGTTCCACGGTGGCGAGGGTGGCGCCGACCCGGACGAGCTGGCCGCTGGTCATCGTGGCGCTGATGACCTTTCCCGCGAACGGGCTGGTGACGGTGCGCACGCGGCCCGCGTCGTCGGTCACCCTGGCCACCGCCTGGCCCGCCCGCACCTGCTGGGCGGGCTTGACGAGCAGTTCGCGGGCCATCCCGGTGTAGGGGCTCTGCACCTGGCTGGTGCCGCCGGGGTGGCTGAGGACGCCGGGGGCGTCAACGGTGACGTCGAGCTTGGCGAACGCGGCCCAGACACAGGCCCCGGCCATCACGATCATGACGACGAAGACGGCTATCCAGCCGCGGGGCGCGGCGAGCAGGACCGGTGCGTCCAGCTCGTCGGGTTCCCGCTTGCGCTGCAAGGCCTGGTAGCGGAACTGCACGGTGGTTCTCCCCCCACGCTTCTACGGTCGGTTCAGTCGCCCGCGGCGACAGGGGCGTGCGGTGCTCCGGCGGTCCTCGGGCGGCTGCCCAGCACGAGTTCGCCGACGGTGCCTTCGAGGAGCGGGTCGTGCCCGGTGGCGGCGGCGAACGCGGCGGTGTCCCCGCCGCCCAGCCCGCACACGGCGAGCCCCATCGCGGTGCCCACCAGGTAGAACGTCTGGTAGAGCACGCCGACGTGCTTGAGGATCAGCGGGTAGGCGACCGTCTCGTACTTCCACATCACGCGGCCGAAGCGGGCCGCGACGAGCAGGACCACCTGGGGGTCGGCCGCCATCATCGCGGCGCCCCTGGCCTCCTTGACCAGAGGTGCGGTTAACGGCCCTGCGGGGGCGACCAGTTCGAGTTCGTGCCGGTCGCCCGAGTAGCGGTAGAGGCCCGGTGTCAGGCCGTCCACGTGCGAGACCAGCGGGTAGACGTCCAGTTCGTGCAGCGATCCCCCGGCGGGCACCGGCCGGTCTGCCAGCTCCTGGCCGTCGCCGCCGGTGAAGGTGGAGCGGATCCGCACGGTGCGGTAGAGGAGTTCGCCGAGCTGGGCGAGGGTGAGCGGGGCGTCCTCGTCGTGCTCCCGGACCGAGGTGCGCTCCTCCAGCACCCGGGTGAGGGGCGGGTCGAGGGCCGCGACGGCGTCGAGGTCGGGCACCGGCAGGGGCACCCGCTCGCCCTCCCCCGGCGGTACGGAGACGGGCAGCGGCCCGAAGCGTTCGGCGTGCCGGTAGGTGCCGCCGTATCCGGGCGCCGATGCCGGGACCCTGGTGCGGGTGTGGAAGGCGAGGTCGACGGGGTCCCACTGGACGCTGCCGCGCGAGGTGGCCTCCGGATCCTGCTCCGGGCCGCCGGGCGCGAGGGCCCCGGCGGTGGCCAGCAGGCGCAGTACGGGGGCGGGCACCGCGTCGGTCCAGTCGCTCAGGCGGGCGAGGAAAGGGGCCGCGCCGGCGGTGAACCGGACGGCGAGCGGGCTGCCCGGGGCCTGGAGGACGAGGCCGCCGTCGGCGGGCCGGACGACGGCGTGACGGGTGAGGCGGGCGGGACCCGCGGGGGTGGGCCTGAGGGCGGTGCCGCCCCGGCCGACGCGGGTGAGCCGGGCCAGGAGGGTGCCGTACGGCGAGCCCTCGTGCGCGGTGCCGGGCGCGCCGGAAGCGGTGCCGGGTGCTCCGGGCGCGGCCTCGAATTCACCGGGCGTGGCAGCGAATTCGCCGCTGACTGCGCCTGGTACACCTGGTATGCCTGGTTCGCCCGGTGCGGTCTCGCGTCGGTGCACCGCGTGCTCGAACAGGCCCGCCGATTCGAGTCGCGCCCGCAGCATCTGCCAGCGCAGCAGGCCCGTTTCGCCGTCCCCGTGGACGACGAGGGCACTGGTCCGCGCCTCGGTGAGGTCGCCCTCGGCCAGTGCGCGCAGGGCGGCCAGCGCGCCCGGGGTCAGTCCCTTGAGGCGCAGTTCGCCGAAGCGGGTGGTGAGTACCTGGTCGTCGAGGGTGGTACCGGGGATCAGCCGGTACGTGGTGGTGTGGAGGTCCGGTGTCCCGGCGGCGGCGCCGGCCGGAAGGTCCGAGTGGTCCGGGAGGTGTCGTGGTGCTGTGGTGGTCATGGCTTCCCCGCCCTGAGAGGAGGCGGGCCGCGGCAGTGCCGTGGCCCGCCCGTGCTGCGCGACGACATTCGGGGCGACGGTCCCTGGGGGCCGTCGGGAACGGCTCAGAAGAAGACGTTCCAGCTGTTCAGGTCGGCCTCGGCGGTGGGCTCCGCCAGCAGGCCGAGGCGTACCGGGGCGTCGTACAGCCGCCCCTCGCCCAGCCGCCGCCAGAAGTGCCTGAGGCCGGGGGCGATCACCTTGACCACGTTCAGCTCCAGGTCGGGCCGGGTCTGGTCGAGGACGATCACCTCGGACCCGGCTTCGCGGATGCGCTCCACCTGGTCGCGGATGCGGGCCGAGAGGTCGAAGCCCGCCTGCGGGCCCACCGCGGTCGCGGGCTGTCCGGGGTCGGGCAGCAGCCACGGCTCGGCCTCCACCGTGGCCTGCTTCAGCCAGGTCAGCGTCTCCAGGTCGTCGACCAGGTAGGCGGTGTCGCCGTTCTCGTCGCGCTGCTCGACCATCGGCAGGAACTGGTTCAGCTCGGTGAGCGCCCGGAAGGCCGCGATCCGGGGGTCGGGGTGGGCGCCGAAGCCGACCATGATGTCCTCGACGGCGTGCCGCCGCCGGGACGCGGCGACGTACACCGGCATGCCCAGGTCGAAGCTGATGTCGATCATCCACAGATCGCGGTCCATCGCGTCGTAGTGCGCGCGCAGTTGGTCCACGTAGGGGTCGTCGAGGGAGTCCATGTCGAAGGCCGGGCGGCGCAGCCGGTTGTACCACCACAGGGCGACCGCGTCGCGCTCGGTCAGCTCGCACAGCCCCTGGAGCACCGCCTCCTCCAGGGTGTTGCCGGCGGCGCTGCCGTTGGAGTCGGAGATGCAGAAGAAGTGGTCGTCGAGGTCGGGGTGGCCGTACCAGGCGTACGCGGCCGGCACGAGCCGCTCCTCGTCGTGGGTGAGGGACCAGCCGCGCGCCCAGTCGACGGGGGTGTTCTCGTCGAAGGGGTCGGGCACCTTGTGCAGCCGGTTGGCGGGGTCCTGGTTCCAGGTCTCGCGGTGGGCCTGCTGGGCCTCGGAGAAGTGCAGCAGGCCGCGCGGGTGGACGGCGAGGCCGGGGTCCAGTTCGGTGTAGGCGGCCCGGCGCACGGCCTCGTCGCCGCGCCACACGCCCGAGTAGCGCTCGATGGCCTCGCAGACGGCGCTGACCTTGGCCTGGATCTCGCTGCGGCCCTTGCCGCCGCTCTGGCCGCGCAGGTTGCGGCGCAGCAGGTCCATGCTGTCGTTGACCATGGCAAAGTTGTGCCCGGCCGAGTAGCTGTAGGTCAGGGTGTTGGACTCGGGGGTGTGCGAGACGAGCCGGGTGATCGCGCCGAAGTACGGGCTGATGTGCTTCTCCAGGCGGGCCAGGGTGTCCTCGGGGCGGTCGACGCGGTAGCCGCCGTCGCCGGTGTGCCTGGCCTCCTGCGCGGACAGCACGATCTTCGGGCTGCGTTCGCTCACCAGCGCCGGGTCGCCGCAGGAGGGGCACTGCGGCTGGCGGACGACGGTGTGGGTCTCGGTGCGCAGGGTGGGCAGTTCCAGGGTGACCATCTGGCCGCAGAGCGCGGCGGGTTCGCCGGTGGCGGCGATCATGGCGGCTTCGGTGGCCAGGATTCCGGCGGCGGCCAGCGCGCCGGACGGAAGGCCGGCGCGGGCCGGGTGGCGGGGCACGCTCTCGCCGCGCCGGGTGGCGAGGTAGCGCTCCAGCTGGCGGTTGCCGGTGAGGCGCTGGGCGAGGCAGGACCAGCAGCCGGTGTGGTCGGGCTTGAGGAACGGGCCGATCCACGGGGCGAGTCCGCCGGGCCTGGCCAGCAGCCAGGGCCGTCCGGCGGCGAGCTGGGCGGTGTTGCGCCGTTCCAGGACCGGGTCGAGGTAGTCCGCGACGAGGACGATCGAGAGCCCTTCGGCGGGCACGGTGTCCATGTCTCCGGTGCGGACGCTCAGGCCGAGCGCGCGCAGGGCGTCGAGCACCGGTGCGGGGTCGGTGCCTTCGGCCGCGCAGACGGTGACGGGGGCGGTGTCCAGGGTGCGCGCGGGGTCGATGCCGAGGGCGTCCCAGTAGGCGAGGGTCTCCTCGGGCAGGTCGGGGCGGCCGTCCGCGAGGTGTCCGGCGGCGCCGAAGCGGGTGATCGCGGCGAAGACGGCGGGGATGGGCAGGGTGCCGGCGAGTTCCTGGACGATCTCCAGGACCGTCCGGCGTCCGTCGAGATACGGCACGACGGCGGCAGCCGCCTTTCCCGGAACCAGGAAATCCTGTCCTTCCGCATAAAGAAAGACGCGCTCCCCTTCCGTCACCTCGACGTGGAAATGCGCCTTGAGACGCGGCTTTTCCATCGAATCCCCCAGTTCTCCGGCCCACGGTTCCCGGCCCACGGATCGCCGGTCCCGCGCTGAAATCGGCACCTTGGCGGCAACTCAAACATGGGGAGGTCCGGGGGTAAATGCTTCACCGGATACGTACGGGGGCAGGCGATACGTACGCCGACCGGCCCCTCGCGTACGTACCGGGAGCCCGCACAGAAACCAACAGAAAGCGGAATTTGGAATTCCCATTTCATTCACAACCGCTCCACCGCTGATCCACACCCCAGCATCCACCCGATAAAATCCACCGGGATCATTTCCAGCCTTGATCTGACCCCACACTGCTGCGACATTGACGCAATGCATGAACCGAACGGGGAACTGCACCACCGAGAACGTGATACTGCCCAGTTGCGTGAATCCATGGCCGAACTCGCCGCGGGCCGGCCCACCGTCGCTCTGGTCCACGGAGCCCGCGGCACCGGAAGATCGGCACTGCTGCGCGCCGTGCCGCCACTGCTGCCGCCCGACGCCCTGGTGCTGCGGGCCCGCTGCCACCCCAGCGAGCAGGGCTTCGAGTACGGCATGGTCCGCCAGCTCTTCGACCCGGTGCTCAGCGGCGCCGTGCACCGAGGTGACCAGGCCCTGCCCGAACCGGGCGGGGAGCGCGGCTCGGCGGACGGACCCGCCCAGGAGGCGCTGCGGCAACTGCTGCACACCACCCGCTCGCTGGCCGCCGACCGGCCGCTCGCCCTCCTGGTCGACGACCTCGTCCACGCCGACGCGCCCTCGCTGCGCTGGTTCGCCTACATCGCCCGCCGGCTCGACGACCTCCCGGTCCTGGTGGTGGCCACACTGCCCACCGCCGCACCCCGGGTCGTCGAGGAGCTGGGCTCGCTGCCCTACCTGCGCAGGCTGTGGCCCGAACCGCTGTGCGCGACCTGCACCGCCGACGTGGTCGACCAGGCCTTCGACGCCCCGGTGGACCGCGACCTGGCGGCGCTCTGCCACGCCGTGTCGTACGGAAATCCGCTGGTGCTCCAGGACTTGGTGTCCCGGCTGCGCAGGGCGCACGTACAGCCCGGGGCGCCCGATCCCGAACAGGTGCTGGCCATCGCCGCGCAGGCCCTGTCGGCGACCACGCTGAGCTGGCTCGACGAGGACGACCCGGCGGCCGGCGAACTGCTCACCCAGCTGGTGGTGCTCGGCCCCGGCACCGACGTCCCGCTGTGCGGCGCGCTGTCCGACCGGGGCGAGGCGCATGTGCAGCAGGCCCGCGACTCCCTGGTACGGGCGGGGCTGCTGCGGGCGGACCGGGGCGTCGCCGAGTTCGTGCACCCCGCCGTACGGCCGGCCGTGCTCGCGCGCGTACCGGCCCGTACTCGGCTGGAACTGCACGCTCGCGCGGCCACCGTGCTGTGCCGGACCGGTGCGCCCGCCCGGCAGACCGCCGAGCATCTGCTCAAGGCGGGCAGCGACTGGGGTATCGACGTCCTGCGCAGCGCGGGCGGCCAGGCCGCGGCGGCCGGGGACCACCGGTCCGCGGCCCGCTACCTCCGGCGGGCGCTGGCCCTGCTGGACACGTCGGACGGCGGTGCTTCCGCCGAGGAAGCGCCGGCCGGGGCGGTGCCCGGGGAGGGCGGCGCGGACGGGGTCCGCGGGAACGCGGAGTTCGTGAACGGGGAGCTCGTGCACGGCGAGCTGGTGGACGCGGGTGTCGTGGACGGCGGGTCGTTCGGCGGGCTGTTCGGCGAGGAGCGGACGGACGGCGCGGCCGATCTTGCCGAAACGTTCCACGAGTTGACGGCCTGGCTGGCGGCGGTCGAACTGCACTGCGACCTCGACGGTGCGGCCCGCCAGGTCGCCGCCGCCGCCGACACCGCACCGGACCCCGCCCGGCGGGCCGCGGCCCTGGTCGCGCTGGCCTCGCCGTCGCTCGTCGCCTCGGTGGAGGGCGCCCGGCCCTTCCTGCGGGCCTGCGGCGAGTTCGCCTCGCAGCCCGCCCCCTCGCCCGACCACCTGCTGCGGCTGACCGCGCAGGCGCTGCTCGCGGGGCACCGCCCCCGGCTCGGGCAGGCGGCCCGGGTGGCGGCCCGCCGCCCGGACGACGCGGCGGCCCGCACCTTCGCCGGGGCGCTCGCCGCGACGGCCGCGGCCACCGGCCGGCTCGGCACCGCACGCCGCCTCGCGGCCCGTGCCGAGACGACCGCCCGGCCGGACGCGGGCCGCCGGGCGGCCACCTCCACGGGCGGGCTGGTCGGCGCCGCCCTCGCCCTGGCCTGGACCGGCGAGATCGACCGCGCGAGCGCCCTGGCGCACCGCGTCGTGGACACCGCCCGCGCCTCGGACGACTTCGCGCTGACCCCGCTCGCGCTGCTCGTCAGGTCCGAGACGGCCTACCGGCAGGACGAGTACGGGGCCGCGCTGGCCGACGCGCGGGCGGCGGCGGGCCACGCCCGCGAGCTGCACTCCGCCGCGCTGACCTCGGCCGCCCTCGCCTGCACGGCACGGGCGCTGGTCGGGCTCGACCGGGCGGAGGAGGCCGCGGCCGCGCTGGCGCGGGAACCCCTGGCGGCCGGCACCCACCCGTTCGTCCGGGCCCTGCACCTCCAGGCACAGGGCATGGTGGCCGCGGCCCGCGGCGACCACACCGCCGCCGTCGGTCTCTTCCTCGACTGCGGGCACCGGCTCGCGCTGCGCGGCATCACCAACCCGGAGGTACTGCTGTGGCGCGCGCACGCCGCCCAGTCGTACGCCGCGCTCGGCGAGCACGCCGCGGCGGTGACCATCATGAGCGGCACCGGCGGCGGGCCCGGCGCGGACGCGTCCCCGCCGTCCCCGCGGCAGGCGCCCGGTCCGGTGCGCGGGCGGGCCCTGCTCACCCCGGCCGAGCTGCGGGTGGTGGACCTGGTGGTGCGCGGGCACTCCAGCCTGGAGGTGGCCGAGAGCCTGTTCCTGAGCAAGCGCACGGTCGACACCCATCTGGGCCGGATCTACCGCAAGCTCAAGATCCGCAGCAGGCACGAGCTGATCGCGGCGCTGGGCACGGAGGTGACGGCGTGACGGGTGCGCCGGCCGGTACGGGTGCGCCGCCCCTCGGGGCCTCCCCCGTCACCTTGTCCGGGGGCTGACCGTCGCAGACCGGCCGGAGGGCGGACCCTTGCGGGGTCCGCCCTCCGGCGTGTGCGCCCGCGAAGGGGGATCAGGCGGGCGCGTTCTCGGCCGGCTGCTGGGTGCGGCGTACACCGAGCCGGGGTTCGGTCACCAGGTACAGGCCCGTGGTGGTGTCGTACTGGTCGCCCTCCATCGCCCGCTGGGCGACCTGCGCGGCGAGGACCTGGCCGCTGATCGGGCGGCTGCCGCCGGCCCTGCTCGCGTCGTCCATGTCGGCGGCCCCGGAGGTGATCGCCGCGAAGGCCTCGCTGTCGGGGGCCGAGCGGAACGGGGTCTCGGTGTCGTGCCTGCGGACCAGCTCCGGGTAGCGCCCGCGCGCGAGGCGCTGGGCGAGCCAGAAGTAGGTGGCCTTGCCCCGGTACTGCTCGTAGAAACCGGCGACCATCGAGAACATCCGGCCGTACGCGTTGCGGTACAGCGACTCGAAAAACGCGCGCGCCTCGTCCTCGGACACGTCCCCGTCGTGCACCCCGAGGATCGAGGCGGCGGCCAGCATCCCGCTGTACATGGCGAGGTGGACGCCGGTGGACAGCAGCGGGTCGAGGAAGCAGGCGGAGTCGCCGGTCAGGAAGTAGCCCGGCCCGCAGAAGCTGTCGGCGGCGTAGCTGAAGTCCTGTTCGACGCGCACGCCGGGCCGGAAGACGCCGGGTGCCACCAGTTCCCGTACGGTCTCCGATTCCCGCACCGTTTCCAGGAAGAGCTGTTCCATGTCGGGGTACTTCTGCTTGCGGCGCAGGAAATGGTCCTGGTGGGTGACGAATCCGACGCTGAATTCGTCGTCCTTCAGCGGAATCACCCAGTACCAGCCCTCGGGCGCGGAAATCACGTTGATGCCGCCGCGCGGTGTACGGGGCAGGAGCGAGCCGCCCCGGTAATAGCCCCACACCGCGACGTTGCGGAACACGTCGTGCGGGACCCGGTCGTGGAAGTGCCGGACCGAGAGCAGCCCGGCCCGGCCCGAGGCGTCGACGACGTAGTCGGCGCGCTCGGTGAGGGTGGTGCCCTGCCGGTCCCACTCGACGCCGACCGCACGCCCGTCCTCGAAGAGCACCTTGCGCACCTGGGCTCCCTCGACCACCTCCGCACCCTGCGACGCGGCGTGCTTGAGCAAGACGTCGTCGAAGTCGGCCCGGTCCACCTGCCACGAGGTCTGCGCACCGGTGCCGAAGATCTCCGGCCAGTCGACCACCCAGTCCTGCTCGGCGCCCCAGCGCAGCAGCAGCCCCTCCTTCACCTGGTACCCGCGCTCGGAGACCTTTTCCAGGGCCCCGGCGAGTTCGATGATGGAGCGGCAGGACGTCGCCACGGATTCGCCGATGTGATAGCGCGGGAAATGCGCACGCTCCAGCACCTTGACGCGTGCGCCCTGCCGGGCCAGCAATGCCGCGGCGATCGAACCCGCCGGTCCGCCGCCGATCACCACTACCTTCGGTCCCATGGCATTCCCTTTTCTTCCGGGTATCTCTTCCGGTTGGTCTCGTCCGGGAAAACAGTTCCACGGAAAGGGAAGTCGGGAGAACAGCGGGCGATACGCAGACCGCGGATTACGTACCGGAGGACTGCGGCGCGGTGTTGCGTACGCCGAAGACCGCGCCCCAGGGGTCGCCGAACAGCCCCGGCGCCAGGACCCGTGCGCCGGCCGCACGCGCGCGTGTCTCGAAACCGGCGCCGTCGGCGACGCCGTAGAAGGGCACCCAGCGGGTGGCCCCGTGCGGCTCGGCGGTGACCGGAGTCCCGAACACGTCCTGGTAGAAGCGCTCCTGGGGTTGGGGCTCGGCGCTGTGCAGCACGGCGCCGACGAGGGCGCCCGGCTCGTCGACCAGCACCACCCCCTCGTCGTGGTGCCCCTCCCAGAGGCCGAAGGCGGCGCCCTGGGGGTCGGTGCCCAGGCTGAGCCGCCCGTCGCCGCCCGCGGGCACGCCGCGGACGGTGAAGCGGGCGCCGTGCTCCTCGGCGCGGCGCTGGGTGTGCGCGAGGTCCTTCGCCGCCAGGTACACCGTCCAGGCGGACCCGTAACCGGGGCCCAGCGGGCTCGGGCCGAGGCCGCCGACGATCTCGCCGCCGCGCAGGATCAGGTGGTAGCCGCGGCGGCCCTCGGCGCGGAACTCCCAGTCGAGGAGCGGGCCGTAGAACTCCTTGGCTCCCGTCGGATCGACACCGACGTGATCGACCCAGCAGGCCGTTCCCTCGTCGTAGGAGAGTCTGCGGGGCATGGCGGGTATCCCTTCACCAGCGGCGGGCACAGGCGTGCGTCGAGCAGGTCGGCGGCCTCCTCGACACCGCCGGCCGGGGGCAGCAGCAGCCGCATCCGGGGGTTGCCGTCGAGGAGTCCGGCGGCGTCGGCGGGCCACACCGAGGGGGCCCGCCCCCAGTCCTCCAGGCTCGCCCGGTGGCCGCCCGCCGTGCACAGCCGGACGATCCTGGCCGGTTCGAGCCGGGCGTCGACCGGCACGGTCTCCAGCAGGCTCTCGGGCCGCACCTGAAGGTAGGAGCCGGTCAGCGGAGAGGTGGCGGTGCGCAGGTCGCCGTCGCGCAGGCCGGAGGCGTGGGCCGCCTCCAGGGCGGCGCCGCGCAGCTCCAGCGGCACCTGGTAGGGCAGTGTCTCGCCGGTGAACCGGTCGACGATCAGGCGCTGTCCGGACACCATGCGCCAGCCCCGGACGCCCAGCGCGAGGGCGAGCACGCTGCGCGGCGATTCCACGCCCCCGACGAGCGCCACGACCACGTCCCCCTTGGCCAGTACGGCGGCCTGGAGCACCCCGAACCGGTCGCCGAGCACCGCGAACGGCGGCAGCAGGGGCGGTATCCCGCCGAGTCCGTGGTAGGCGTGCCTGCGCAGCAGCCGGCCGTCGCCGTCGTGGACCCGTACTTCCGAGCCCATGCCGTCGACGGCGGCGAAACGGACGGTCAGTTCGGCCTGGTTGAGCAACCCCAGCTCGTCACGGAGATGCGGTCCGAAGAGGAAGCTCAGATCGGCCAGGTCCACCGCTCCCATCACATTGAGCAGTACCCCGAAGAAGTCCAGCATGAATATCGGCATCGTCCCCCAACTCCCCCGAATGGACCGGCCCTCACCCTAACGGCACACTTGTGCGGATAACCCCGAACGTTCTTCACCGATAGGGTTCTTGAGGGTCGGTCAATAAAGTCTTTGTGTGTTCTTTACGTCGACTGCCTTACTCCGTCCGTGAGTTGGGCCGCCAGCTGCCCGGCCACCTCCTCGGGCCGCTCCAGGAACGGCAGGTGTCCGCTGTCCGGCACGACGCCGGTGCGGCAGCGCGGGACCGTGTCCGCGAGCAGGGCGGCGTTGGCGTGGAAGACCGGCATGTCGGCACTGCCGGTCAGGGCGAGCGTGTCGGCCCCGATCCGGGCCAGGTCGCCGGGCGTGTGCACATGGGCGCTGAGCGCGGCCATCGCCCCGTTGTCCAGCTCCGCCCAGGAGTGCCGGGCGACGACGGAGCGGATGCGGGCCCGGAGCGCCGGGTGTTGTTCGGTGCCGCGGAAGATGTCGGGCGGCGCGGACATCCACAGGTCGGCCAGCCCGTCGGCCGCCGCCGCGCCGCGCATCCGGCGCAGCATCAGCATCTCGATGTAGCGCTTGCGGGCGGCCGGGTCGGGCGGACCTCCGGCCGGGGTCGGCGCGCCGATCACCAGACGCTCCGTCAGATCCGGTGCGTCGATGGCCATCTGGAGGGCGACGGTGGAGCCGAAGGAGAGGCCGACCAGCCGCGCGGCGCCCTCGGCGCGTGCGACGGACCGGATCCGGGCGGCCAGCGCGGGCAGGGTGGTACCCGGCTCCAGGGGTGCGGAGCCGCCGTGCCCCGGGAGGTCCACCCCGACGTGGCGCAGTCCCGGCAGCAGTTCCCAGAGCGGGCGCCAGAGGGTGGAGTCCATGGTGTAGCCGTGCACCCACAGCACGGTCGGGCCGCTGCCGCTGCTGCGGACGCGCAGCCCGTCGTGCATCCGGGCCAGTTCGCCGGGCAGGGGGAGCGCGTACCGGTCGCCGCCCATCACGCCTCCGCGCCTGTGGGAGAGTCCGGGTCCTGGGACACCCGGGGCGGGTCCTGGGACACCCGGGCCGAGTCCTGGGGCCCCCGGGCCGGGTCCTGGCACGCGGGGCCCACGGGGGCGGCCGTCGGGGCCGGGCTGCCGAGGTCCGCGAAGCCCGTGCAGAACTCCCGGTAGGCGACCACCGCCGCGTCGGACGCGTCAGGACCCAGCGGCCCGAACTCCGAGCCGGGGGCGAGGTGCTCCCACACCGCGATGTCCTCGGCGAGCGCCCGCCTGCTGCCGGTGATCAGCATGGGCAGCTCGCGCTCGCGCCCCTCCCGGACGCCGATGGCCACCCGGGCGACGCATCCGCCGTCCGCGCCGGGCACGGCGGCGGTGACGATGACGTGCACCTCGTCCGGCGGCCCGAACTCGGTGACCACCACTCCGGGGCTGAAGGCCCGCGCGTAGAACCTGGGCACGTAGGGCCCGGCCCCCGGCCCGGCCGCGCCGGGGCCGCGCCACGGCGAGGCGGGCATCGGGAACACCCCGTCCATCACCAGTTCGCCCTCGGCGCCCGCCCGGTGGCGCATCTCGCGCACCTGGTGGACCTTGTGCAGGGCGGTGAAGTGGTCGGTGTCGAAGGCGTTCTCGACGATCAGCGCGGCGGGGGCGGCGACCGGCCGGTGCACGGCGGCCACCAGCGAATGGCTGCCCGCCAGTTCCTTCAGTACGGTACGCATCCCCCGGTCGTCCTCGGGCCCGTCGGTGAGCCGTACGAACAGGGCCTGGCCGCAGACCACCGCCTCGTGCTCGCGCACCCAGGGTCGCCGCCCCTCCCGCTCGGGGCGGCCGAGCAGCACCCGCCGCCCGTGGAAGGGGCAGACCAGGCAGTCGCCGTCCAGGCGTCCGCCGTGGCCGAGGTGGGCGCCCCGGTGCGGGCAGTCGGCGTCGAACACCCGGACCCCGCTGCCGCTGCGCACCGCCGTCAGCCGTCGGGTGCCGATGTCCAACGGGCTCACCCGGTCGGTGAGTTCGGAGGTGAAGGCCGCCAGGTACCAGCCCGAGTGCACGTTCACAGCCACTGCTTCCTTGCCTCCATCACGTCGTCGGCGGCTCGCCGTCCATCGGCGATCGCCCCTTGCATCCAGGGCAGTGCCCGGCCCACCACGGCTGCCTCCCCGGTGAAGAACAGCCGGCCGTCGTCCGTCGGCCGCGCCCAGCACCGGGCCGCGTCGGCCGCGCCGGGCCCGGGTGCGCAGAACGCGCCGCCGGAGAACGGGTCCTCGCCCCAGTCGGCACTGTCCACCGCGGTCACCTCTGCGGTACGGGTCCACGGCAGCCCCACCGCGAGCAGTGCGGCCAGCTGTCCGCCCGCGACGGCGGTGCGCACGTAACGGGCGGCGCCGTCCTTGGCGACCACCAGCACCTCGGGCCGCCCCCGCACACAGGACAGGAAGCCGCCCACGCCGTCGGCGTCGAACACCGAGGCGCCGACGGGCGCGGGCGCCGACAGGGTGGCGACGGCCACGAAGCCGTCGCCGGGGCGCAGGGTGCGGGCCGCCGCCCGCCGGTCCGCGTCCAGCCCGCCGATCTCCAGGACACCCCGGTCCACCACGACCGGCGGTACGGCGACGACGACCTGCCGGGCGACGAACGTGCCGCCGCCCGTGGTCAGCCGCAGCCCGTCCGGGCCCTCGTCCGGGTCGACGCGGTGGACGGGGGTGCCGGTGCGCACCGCGAGGCCGTCGGCGAGCGCGGCGGGTATCCGGTCGAGTCCGCCGGGCACGGTGAACTCGCCCCGCCCGCCGTCGTCCCCCCGCATCGCCCCGGCGACGGCCGCCGCGTCGAGCCGTGCCGGGTCGGCGGCCCAGGTCTGGCGCAGCCACTCCCCCGCCGTCGCCCGTTCGGCGTCGCCCGCACCGCTGCGGGCCAGCCGGTCGGCGACCGTGACAGGGCCGGACGCCACACCGTCGTGGGCCCGGTCCCCGGTCCCGTCCGTACGGCCCGTGCCCTGGCCCGCCCGGTCCTCGCCCCCGTGGTGTGCGAGTGACGCCTCCAGCAGCCAGGGGGCGTGCGGGCTCGCGGCCAGCGTCGCCATGGGGCGGGCGATCCGGCCCCTGATGACGGACGCGGACTGCGGGCGCGGGGCGGCGGGCAGTTGGCCGAGGAGGGTGTGCGCGGGGTTGCGGTCGCCGTGCACGATCTGCGCGCCGAGTTCGACGGCGGGACCGCCGTCGGCGGGCCGGTGGGTGCGCACGCGCCCGCCGATCCGCTCGCGGGCCTCCAGGACGAGTACGTCGACACCGGCCCGCGCCAGGTCCGCCGCACAGGCGAGCCCGGCGACACCCGCGCCGATCACGATCACCTCAGGCACGAGCGGCCTCCACGGGCGCGGCGGCTACGGCGGACTCGGGGGACGCGGCGGATTCGGGGGACGCGGCGGATTCGGCCGGCGGGGCGGTCCCGGTGGCCGCCGTGCCCGTACCGTGCAGCGCCACCCCCAGTGAGGTCAGCCGCCGGGGGATCAGCGTCGCCGCCCAGCGCGGCGGCGGTCCGGACAGGGCCGCCGCCGGGAACCGCCGCACCAGACGGGTCAGCAGCAGTGCGCCCGACTGCCGCACCAGGCGGGCGGCGAGGCAGAAGTGCGGGCCGCCGCCGAAGGCGAGGTGCGGGTTGGGGCTGCGGTCCAGGACCAGCCGGTCGGGGTCGGTGAAGACGGCGGGGTCGCGGTTGGCGGCGGCGAGCACGGCCAGCACCCGGGAACCGGCGGGTATCCGCCCGCCGGGCAGCTCGGCGTCGCGGACGGTGACGCGCGCGGTGAACGGAATGGGGGCTTCGAGCCTGAGCAGTTCGTCCATGGCGGTCTCCGCCGCCGCGGGGTCCGCCGTGCGCAGTGCCTCGCGCGCCCCGGGGCGGGGCAGCAGCCAGTACAGGGCGTTGCCGAGGGACTCCGCGAGCGGCTGCCAGCCGCCGACGACGGCGAGCCCGAGCACGCCGAGCATCTCCCCGCGGGTCAGCCGTCCGTCGGCGGCGAAGTCCCGCAGCGGGCCGGGCAGCGCCTGGTCCGTGTGGGCGTCCAGGTACCGGGTCAGCTCGCCCATCGCGGCCCGGCCGAGGCGGGCCAGCGGAGGCGGGGCGAGCGGGTCGAGGTTGACCGCCACCGCGCGCGCGAGCTGCTCGAAGGGCGCCCGCTGCTCGTCGCGCAGCCCGAACAGCCGGGCGAGCACCGCGGTGGCGAGGGGAGCCCCGAGCTGCTCGACCGCGTCGGTGAGATCGCCCCGCTCGCCCGCCCGTACCAGCAGGTCGTCCGCGTCGCGGGCGACACCGTCGGCGATCGACGCCATGGCGGCGGGCCCCAGCAGCCGGGCGCCGGGGGCACGCAGCCGGGCGTGGTCGGCGCCGTCGGAGGTGAGCATGGAGACCGGCAGGTCGTCCTCCCTGGCCCGCTCGCGCTGTCCGGCGGCGGCCGAGAACGCCGGGTCTTTGAGCAGCGCGGCACAGTCGGCGTACCCGGTGACCAGCCACATGCCGGTCATCGCGTCCCGGTGCACCGGGTCGTGCGCCCGCAGCCAGCCGTACGCCGGGTAGGGGTCGACGCGTCCGGCCGGGGAGAAGGGGTGGGCGATGCCGGCGGGCAGGTGGGCAGCGGTGGTCACGGAGGTCCACCATCCTTTCCATGGGCCGTTCAGCGCACGCGCGGTCCGCGCCAGCCGAAGGTGAGTGCGGTCGCGACGAGACCGCCGGCCGCCCACAGGGCGAGGACCAGGGCGATGCGCCCCAGCTCCCAGGACCCGGCGGGTTCCACGGCGGTGAAGGAGTCGGGCAGGAACACCGAACGGAAGCCCTGCGCCATCCACTTCACGGGGAAGAGGGCGGCGGTGTTCTGCATCCACAGCGGCAGCTGGTGGAAGGGGAAGAACACCCCGGAGATGAACTGGAGCACCATGAACACCGGCGTCACGATCGCGGACGCCGACCGGCTGTTGGGGATCACCGCGCTGTAGGCGACCCCGGCCAGCGCGCAGGCGGCGGTGCCCAGGGTGACGCACCAGGCGAGCGTGAGCCAGCGGCCCGGGGTCGCGGGCAGCGGCAGGCCGAAGGCGGCGACCGCGATGCCGATGAGCAGCACGGTCTCCAGCACGGTGGTCACCACCACCCGCGCCAGCTTGCCGAGGAAGTACGCGGCCTTGGGCATGGGGGTGAGTGCCAGGCGCCGCACGGTGCCGTTGTCCCGTTCGATGGCGACGCTGATGGCGAGGCCGGAGAACGCGGTGCTCATCACGCCCGCCGCGACCACCCCGGCCATGAACACCTGGCGGAAGTCGGTGTCGGTGCCCTCGACCTTCCCGGAGAAGATCGAACCGAACACGACCAGCAGGATCACCGGGAAGAACAGGGTGAAGACGAGGGACTGCTTGTTGCGGAAGAACGCCTTGAGTTCGACCGAGGAGCGGGCCGCGCTCGCCCGCAGCAGCCCCGGCACCGGGCCGGGGCCCGCGAGGGGCGGTGCGGCCGTCGCGGGAGCCCGGGGGCTCTCGCGCAGCTGGGCGGCTCTGGTCAGGGACATGTGGCTGCCTCCCGCGCGATGAGGTCGAGGTAGATCTCTTCGAGGGTGGGCCGGTGCACCCTCAGTTCGGCGAGTTCGGCCACGCCCGCCTCCCGCGCCCACGGCAGCAGCGTTTCGAGCACGCCCATGGGCAGGGGGGTGCGCAGGGTGACGACGTCGCCCCGCTGCTCCACCCCGGTGCCGGCGGGCAGCCCGTCGGGCAGTGCCCGGTCCGCGAGCCGGTGGCAGCGGCGGAAGGTGACACGGGCCGGGGTGGTGTCCCGTCCGCCGAGTTCCGCGGGCGTGCCGCACTCGACGAGCCGGCCACCGACGACGACGCCCGCCCGCTGGGCGAGTTCCTCGGCCTCGTCGAGGTAGTGGGTGGTCAGGACGGTGGTGCGGCCCCGGTCCGCGAACCAGCGGACCAGGTCCCAGGCCTCGCGCCGGGCCACCGGGTCGAGCCCGGTGGTGGGCTCGTCCAGGAAGATCAGTTCGGGGTCGCCGACGACGCCGACGGCCACGTCGAGCCGGCGCTGCTGGCCGCCGGAAAGCGACAGGGCGGGTGCGGCTTGGTGGCGGCCGAGGCCGACCATGTCCAGCACTTGCCCCACCGGCAGCGGTGCGGGGTACATCGCCGCGAAATGCGCGACGACCTCCCGGACGTTCAGATCGACATAGGCGCCCGTCGACTGGGGAACCACGCCGATCCTCGCGCGCCATTCCCGCGGGTCCTCGGCCGGATCACGGCCGAGGACCCGCACTTCTCCGCCGGTGCGCCGTCTTACGCCCGTCAGTATGTCGACGGTCGTGGTCTTGCCCGCGCCGTTCGGCCCGAGCAGTGCGAATACCTCACCCCGATGAATGTCGAGACTGATATCGCGGACCGCGAAGGTGTCGCCGTAGCGCTTGACGAGACCGCGGACGGAAACCGGATGCGCCTTCTGCGCAGTGGGCATGGATCACTCCAGCGAAGTGGGAATGTGGCGCGCTCACACCTGTTGATCAGGTGCAGCAGCAGCAGGGGCAGCAGCAGTAGTTGCAGCCCGCGGCGACGTCCGAGAGGTCGCCCTCGCTCAGCTCGGCGGCGTCGACGGTCGGCGTCTCGGGGATGTGGAACTCGTAGCGTCCGGTGGCCAGACCGAGCTCCCACAGGGACACCTGGACGTCCAGGTTGCCCTCCTGGTGACCCTCGGGGGCCTGTGTGACGATGACGATCTCGCTGCCCTCGGGGATCTCCAGGCCGGCCTCGGCCAGCGCGGCCTTCGGGTCGGACTGGAGCCGGGCGGCGAACGCCTCGTCGGACCAGGAGCTGATGAGCACACGGGTGTACGCGTTGACGAATTCTGCCCGCTGCTGGGGGTCCAGAGACATGCGAACTCTCCCTTGTCTGGCGTTTCTTGTTCTGGTGATTCGGTCGTTGTGCCGGCGACGGACAAACATTCACATGAATTCGACGGCCCGGCCAAGACGCAAAGAAACGTAATCCGAAACCCCCGGGGCCTGACGTATTGTGCGTCGCCCCTGACCGTTCCGAATAAGCATTGAGCAGAACACCGACCGGCGTTACGGTTAATCAACCACCTTTGTTCTTCGGCCGGTTGACGCCCGCCGGGAAACGCATACTCTCACGTCACCCGCCTTCCGAGCGCGTGCCCGGAGGGCGGTAGCGGCAATTCCGCGACGATTACGGAATTACTTACGCCGCATACGCAATGCGGATTCGGGATTGCGTACGGGGCCCTGCGTACCGGCCCCCGCGCACCCGGCCGCCCCGCTCTTCACGGAGGTTCACGTGACACCCACCACCGCACCGGCGGCCACCGTGCCGCCGGGGCCCGCAGAACCCGTGGACATGGCGGCCATGCGCGCCGACCCACTGGCCTTCGTGACCCGCATGAACCGCGAGTACGGCGACCTCACCAGCCACGTCGGCGACGGCGAGCGCGTCTACATGCTGCACCGCCCCGACCTGGCCAGGCACGTGCTCAAGGACAACGTCGCCAACTACACCAAGGCGAACACCCCGGACGACGCGATGCTGCGCCCACTGCTCGGCAACGGGCTGCTCACCAGCGACGGCGCCGAGTGGGCCCGGCAGCGCAGGCTCTGCGCACCGGCGTTCCGCCGCACCGCCGTCACCACCTTCGACGGCATCATCACCGAGGAGACCCGGGCCCTCCTGGAGCGCTGGCGGTCGGCCGCGGAACCCGGCTCCGCCCTCCCGGTGGAGCACCACCTCACCTCCCTGACCCTGGCGATCCTCACCCGGGCGGTGCTCGGCGTGGACCTGGGCGCGGCGGGCGAGGGCTTCGGCCGGGCGGTGGACGCGGCGAACCTCTTCATGGGGCACTACGTACCCGACCCGGACCCCGACCCCCAGGACACCGCGCTGCGCCGCCGGGGATACGTACAGGCGCGGTCCTTCCTCCAGCTCGTCGCCCGCACCGTGATCGCCTCCCGCCGGGCCGCCGGAGGGGACGCCGCGGGCCGGGGCACGCTGATGGACACGATGATCGGCGAACTCGACGACATCGACCTGCGCGACCAGGTCCTCACCCTGATCATGGCCGGTCACGAAACCACCGCCAAGGCCCTGACCTGGACGCTCTACCTCCTCGACCGGCATCCCGCCGAGGCGGCCCTGCTCCGCGTGGAACTCGACGGAGTACTGGCGGGCCGCACCCCGACCGCCGCCGACCTCCCCGCCCTGCCGCACTGCCGCCGCGCCATCGAGGAGGCGATGCGGCTCTACCCGCCGGTGTGGCTGATCTCCCGGCGGGCCGCCCGCGCCGACGTCCTCGACGGTTACGACGTCCCGGCCGGGGCCCTGGTCTGCGTGAGCCAGTGGGTCCTGCACCGCCACCCGGACTTCTGGGAGCGCCCCGACGACTACGTCCCGGCCCGCTTCACCGCCCCCGATCTGCCCAGCCACCTCTACCTCCCGTTCGGCGGCGGCGAACGCACCTGCATCGGCCGCCACTTCGCCCTGGTCGAGGCCACGCTGGTGCTGGCCACCCTCCTCCAGTCGGCCGACCTCGCCCTCGAACCCGGCTTCCCGGTGGAACCCGAGGCCCTGGTGACCCTGCGCCCCAAACACGGAATGCGAATGACGGTGACCCCGCGATGACCACGCTCCCGCCCGCCCCGGCCCCTTCCTCCGCGCCTGCCCCGGCCCCGCCGGGCGGCTCCTACGACCCCGCGGCGACCACCTCCGGCGGCCTGACCGGCGAACTGGCCCGGCTGGAGGCGCAGGCGGACCTGTCGTTTCCCGAGGAGTTGCGCATCCTGCACGAGCTGGGGCTCGACCCCGCCCGAGGCCCCCTGGTGGAGGTCGGCGCCGGCTCGGGCGCGGTCACCCGCCGGCTGCGGGCCGCCCACCCCGAGCTGTCCGTCACCGCCGTGGACATCGACGGCGGCCTGCTGTCGCACGCGGCGGGCTGCGGGGCCGAACTCCTGGTCGCGGACGCCGCCGCGCTCCCCCTCCCGGACGCCTGCGCCGGGTACGTACTGCTGCGCTACGTACTCCAGCACCTGGCCGACCCGCGCCCGGCGCTGGCCGAGGCGCTGCGTGTACTACGGCCCGGCGGCCTGCTGGTCGTCACCGAGGTGGACGCCTCGTGCTGGGGCCTCGCCGATCCGGCGTTCCCCGAACTGGCCTCGGTGCACGCCAAGTTGGCGAAGGCGCAGGAGGCGGCGGGCGGGGACCGCGCCATCGGCCGCCGGCTCACCCGGCTGCTGCGCGGGGCGGGCTGCGCGGACGTCGTCCTGCGGCCGTTCGCCACCACCAACGACGACCGCCCCACCGCGGACTTCGCCCCGCACCTGGGCCCCGGGCGGCTCCAGCCCCTGGTGGCCTCCGGCGCCCTCTCGCTGGGCGAGTTCGCCCTGGCGGCGGACCGCTGGAACCGCTTCCGCACCGACCCCGACGCCTACGTGATGCTGCTGGGCCTCACCGCCGCGGGCACGGCACCGGCCTGCGCACCCACGACTGCGCCCGCACCGGCGCACTCACCGGCGACCCCGCCCGCACCGCCCCGCTGAACGCGAGCGGACCGGCCCCGCAATCCGTAAACCCGCAAGCCCCCGAGCCCCCCAGCCCCCGAGCCGCAAGCCCTCAAACCCGCAACCGATCCGATGGGAACAGTCGCCATGCACCCCAACGTCAAGATCTTCATCACCATCTTCTGCTACATCAGCGGCGTGATGGGCGTGGTCACCGCCGTGCTCAACGCCAGCCAGCAGCCCACCCAGACCACGGCGGCCGTCGTCGCGGGAGTGATCGGCGCCGTCTTCCTGCTCGCCGGAATCGCCCTCAGCCGCCGCCCTCGCCTCTGACGGCGCTGCCCCGTCCCGAACCCGAACGGCACCCCGGGGGAAAAGAGGTCCGCACACCGGTTACTCTGATCCGGTCGAACGCGGATCGAGGCCGGACGCGGAAACGCGACCGTCCCGCCGCCCTGGGAAGAGTGCCTCTCCGGTTCGACCAGAGCCCGGCATCAGCCCACCACCACCCTGATGCCGGGCTCGCCCCTTTCCACGAGCCGGATGCGGCGGGTGCGGCGGGCGGCCTCAGTGGTGCCAGGGCAGTCGCACCGGCTCGGCCGGTATCCGGCCCGCGACCAGATCGCGCGCCAGGCCGGACAGGCCGAGAGGGTGGATCCGCTCGGTGCTGGCGGCCAGTTCGTCGAGCGTCCACCAGCGGTGCCCGGCGTGGTATCGCAGTTCCTCGGCCCCCTGGCCGCTGACATCCACCTGGTGGCCCGTCACCCTGAGGTGGAAGAAGTTGTCCTGGAACATCCCCTCCGCCCAGCCGAGGTCGGCGTACCCGGCGGTCAGGGCGACCTTCGGCCCGACCGCCTCCGGGGTCACCGCGAGGCCGATCTCCTCGCGCAGTTCCCGGGCCGCCGCCTCGGCCTCGCTCTCGCCGTCCTCCAGCCCTCCCCCGGGCGCGCACCAGCCGTGGCCGCCGGCGGGCACGTCCGGGTCGACACGGAACTTCAGCAGCAGCAGACGGTCGGCGGCGTCGAAGAGCAGAACGCGGGCGGCACGGCGGGAGTACTTCTCCATCTCGGACATCCGGGCAGCCTAACGAGACGGCACGCGACGGCCACCGGGTTTACGGGACGGCCGGATCCCCGGGCACCGGGGCGGGGCGACGGCGGGACGGCGGCCGGCCCGCCCCGCCCCGGTACACCGGTACGGGGCTCGGAGTCGGGCCGCCCGGTCATGGCCGCGCTCGACCTGCTCGGGCGCCGCTGGACGCGTGGAGCCGGCGCTGGGCGCAGGAGACCGACCGCACCTGACCGGGCACGGCCTGCCCCCCCCTCGCCCGGGACGAAGGTCCTCACCTTCCGGGCCCAACGAACCCCCACATGTCGTACCGGGCGTGTCGGACCAGCACAAGATGTAGTGTCCTAAAGGTCGGTTCGGCGTCGGCGCACCCCTCGTGTGCGCGGCCGAGGAAACAGGGAATCCGGTGCGAATCCGGAGCTGCCCCGCAACGGTGTGGGCCCGCGGACGGGCCCGAGTCCGATACCTGCCGGCCCCGGCCGCGCATCCCGCGCGACCGCAGGCACACACCCCGGACGCCTCGTGGGAGGGCCGACGTGACGCAGATCGACGCCGTGGACTCGGTGACCGAGTACCTGGACCGCAGCGACTGGCGGGTCAACGCCAACGCGAACCAGGGCTACTCGCTCGGCGGACTCATCCTGAACACCGCGGGCAAGGTGGTCGCCAACTACTGGCTGGACCAGGTGTATCCCGAGGCCGTCGGCCGTGCCCACCGCGAGGGCGACCTGCACATCCACGACCTGGACATGCTGTCCGGCTACTGCGCGGGCTGGTCGCTGCGCACCCTGCTGACCGAGGGGTTCAACGGGGTCGCGGGGCAGATCGACTCCGCGCCGCCGCGGCACTTCTCCTCCGCCGTGGGACAGATCGTCAACTTCCTGGGCACCCTGCAGAACGAATGGGCCGGCGCCCAGGCGTTCAGCTCCTTCGACACGTACATGGCGCCGTTCGTGCGCCAGGACTCCATGTCGTACGCGCAGGTGCACCAGTGCGTGCAGGAGCTGGTGCACAACCTCAACGTGCCCTCGCGCTGGGGCACCCAGACGCCGTTCACCAACCTCACCTTCGACTGGACCTGCCCCGCCGACCTGCGCGACCAGGTGCCGGTGATCGGCGGCGTCGAGCTGGACTTCCGGTACGGGGAGCTCCAGGCCGAGATGGATCTGATCAACCGGGCGTACATCGAGGTGATGACGGCCGGTGACGCGGCGGGCCGGGTCTTCACCTTCCCGATCCCCACGTACAACATCACCCGGGACTTCCCCTGGGAGAGCGAGAACGCCACGCGGCTGTTCGCGATGACCGCGAAGTACGGACTGCCGTACTTCCAGAACTTCCTCAACTCCGGTCTTGAGCCCGGCATGGTCCGCTCGATGTGCTGCCGGCTCCAGCTCGACCTCACCGAACTGCTGAAGCGGGGGAACGGCCTGTTCGGCAGTGCCGAGCAGACCGGCTCGCTCGGCGTGGTCACCGTCAACTGCGCCCGGCTGGGACATCTGCATCCGGGCGACGAGGCGGGCCTGTTCGCGGCGCTCGACCGGCTCCTCGAACTCGCCGTGCAGAGCCTGGAGATCAAGCGGGTGACGGTCCAGGACCTGATCGACCAGGGCCTCTTCCCGTACACCAGGCGCTATCTGGGCACCCTGCGCAACCACTTCTCGACCATCGGCGTGAACGGCGTCAACGAGATGATCCGCAACTTCACCCGCGACGCGCACGACATCACGGCCGCCGAGGGGCACGCGCTCGCGGTCCGGCTGCTGGACCACGTACGGGCGCGGATGGTCGAGTTCCAGGAGCGCACCGGCCACCTCTACAACCTGGAGGCCACCCCCGCCGAGGGCACCACGTACCGGTTCGCCAAGGAGGACCGGCGCCGCTTCCCCGGCATCCTCCAGGCGGGCCCGTACGGCAACCCGTACTACACCAACTCCTCGCAGCTGCCGGTGGGCTGGACCGACGATCCCTTCGAGGCCCTGGAGCGGCAGGACGAGCTCCAGACCAAGTACACCGGCGGCACCGTCCTGCACCTGTACCTGTCCGAACGCGTCTCCACCGCCGAGGCCTGCCGGAACCTGGTGCGGCGCTCCCTGGAACGGTTCTCGCTGCCCTATCTGACGGTGACCCCGACCTTCTCCATCTGCCCGGCGCACGGCTATCTGGCCGGTGAGCACACCAGCTGCCCGACCTGCCGGCGCGGCTGCGAGGTGTGGACGCGGGTGATGGGCTACCACCGGCCGGTCGCCTCGTTCAACATCGGCAAGCGGGGCGAGCACGCCGAACGCAGGCACTTCCGGGAACCGGCCACGACGCCACCGGTCCGCACGCCGTCCCCGGAGCCGGTACGCACACAGGTCCCGGCCCCGGCATCGGCCCCGGCACCGGCCCCCGCGCCGTGATCCGGATCGGCGGCTGGTCCCGGCTGTCCACCTGCGACTGGCCGGGCCGCCTGGTCACCACCGTGTTCTGCCAGGGGTGCCCCTGGCGCTGCGGCTACTGCCACAACCCGGACCTGCTCGACCCGCGTACGGCCCCGGCCGTCCGCTGGCCGGACGTGGCGGCGCACCTCGCCCGCCGCCGGGGCCTGCTCGACGGCATCGTGTTCTCCGGCGGCGAGCCCCTGCTCCAGCCGGGCCTGGCCGACGCGGCACGGGCCGCCCGCGCGCTCGGGCACCGCGTCGGCCTGCACACCGGCGGCGCCCTCCCCCGCAGGTTCGGGGCGCTGCTGGAGGCGGGGCTCCTGGACTGGGTCGGCTTCGACGTCAAGGCCCACCCCGATACGTACGAGAAGGTCACGGGCGTACGCAACAGCGCGGCCCCCGCGGTACGCAGTCTGCGGCTGTTGCGCGACTCGGGCGTCGCGCACCAGCTCCGCACCACCGTGGACCCGTCCGTCCTGACCGCCGCCGACGTCACCGCCCTGCGCGGCTGGCTGGCGGAGCGGGGGGCGGAGGGCCACGTGTGGCAGGAGGCGCGCACCGGCTGACGCCGCGGGGTCTGTCAGACTCCTCGGATGATCGTCAGACTCGCTCAGGAACAGGACTTCCCCGGCTTCCTCGACCTCGCCGCCCAGGTCGAGCACTGGTTCGGCGCGATGGTCGGGGAACCCGGTTTCCACGACGCCGTGCGGGAGCACATACGCGGCTCGGCCGCGCTCGTCGCCGTGCCGTCCGATCCCTCGGAACCGGCCCTGCTCGGCGGGCTGCTGTTCGGTGCCGAGCCGCCCGTCCACCACGTCCACTGGCTCGTGGTCTCGGAGAAGGCGCGCGGGACGGGGGCCGGGCGGGCGCTGATGGCGGAGGCCGTGAGCAGGTTCGTCCAGGGGCCGGGCACCCTGGAGGTGGTGACGTTCGGGGCCGATCACCCGGGTGCCGTGGAGAGCGGTGCGCGCGTCTTCTACGAGCGCCTGGGCTTCGCCCCGGCCGAGGCCACCGACCCCGGCCCGGAGGGCGGTTCGCGCCAGGTCTACCGCCGCACCGTCGGCTGAACCCGGAGCGGGAGACCCCCCGAGGGGGGCGGGGGCCGGCCCATGACCCGAGGAGGGGAATGGGCCGGCCCGTGGTCTCAGGCCCGCTTCAGCCCCCGGATCGCCGGTACGGAGACGAGCGCGGCCACCACCAGGAGCGTCAGCACACCGCCCGCCAGCAGCACCGTACGGGCGCCGAACAGTCCGGCGGCCGGGCCCGCGAGGGCCTGGCCCACCGGGAGCATCGCGACCGATCCCGCCACCTCGTACGCGTGCAGCCGGCTCAGTACCGGGCCCGGCACCCGGGTCTGGATGCTGGTGGCCCACATGACGCTCCAGAAGCCCATGCCCGCCCCGGTCAGGACGGCGGCCACCAGCAGTGCGCTCACCGGGAGTTGGGCGCCGACGGCGGCGGGGAAGGTGGCCGTGCCGAGCAGGGAGAGCGCGCCCGCACGCAGCGGGTGGTCGGGGCGCAGCCGCATCGCGGGCACGGCACCGAGGGCGGTACCGAGGCCGAGGGCGGAGCTGATCAGGCCGTAGGTCTGGGCGCCGTGCCCGCCGATCAGCTCCACGGAGGTGAGCGGGACGAGCGGCCCCCAGGCGGTGATCATGAAGAACATCCAGATCACGATGGTCGCCCACAGCCAGGTCCGGGAGCGGAACTCCCGCCAGCCCTCGGCCAGGTCGGACCAGTAGGTGGTGGGGGGCTTCGGCCCGGGTGCCGCCTCTCCGCTCCCCGGGCTCTCGGGCAGCCGCAGCAGCGCCAGGCACAGGGTGCTGATCGCGTACGTCGCCGCGTGCGCGGCGAACACCGCCGCCGGGTCGGCCACCGCGACCAGCAGACCCGCGACGGCCGGTCCGGCGAGCATGGCCAGGGACTCACCGATGCGAATCGTGCCGTTGGCGGCCTGCACGTCGTCGGCGACCCGGGGGATCGTGCTGGCCACGCCGGGCTGGAAGAGGCCGGTGGCTATGCCGTTGACCGCGCCGATCAGGCAGATCTGCCAGAGCACCACGTGCCCGGTGAGGAAGAGCAGCGCGGCAACGGCCTGCGTGACGATCCGTACCGCGTCCGAACCCACCATCAGGCGCAGGGTGTTGAACCGGTCCGAGAACACCCCGCCGAAGATGATGAAGACGGCTGTGGTCGCGATGGTCGACGCCATCGCGAGCCCGACCTCGCTCGCCCCCATCCCGTACTGGAGAAGCCCCGCCGAGAGGGCCACGGGCAGCATCGTCTCGCCCAGCTTGGAGGCGGCCCTGGCGGCGAAGAAGAGCCCGAAGGCACGCGAGCGGAGGGGGCGGGCCGGCACCAGGGGCGGCACGAGGAGGGCCGGCACGACGGCGGACCCGCCCGGAACCGGGTCGAGGGGCGGAACGGCAGCCGGGTCGAGAGCCGGGGAAGAGGTCCGAGAAGAAGCCCGGGAGGAAGTCCGGGAGGAAGCCCGAGGGGAGGTCCGGGAAGAGGCCGGGTCGGACGCCGGGGAGGAAGCCTGTGAGGAAGCCTGTGCGGACGCGGACCGCTGGGCCGCGGCTTGCTCTTCGTTGGAGGTCACAGCCCTCGATCCTCTCCCCGGCACCCACGCACCCGCCACTCCATTACCAGCGGCACACATCTGCACATAGGGTAATTCCCCGGTCAAGTCGGTCTGCTGACGGGGGCTCGTTCCCGGGGCCGCCGAACTGCCGGGCAGGATGCCCTCTGTGAACGACGTGCTGTGCGGTCTCGCCGCCAACCCGGCCCTGCCGTCCTCCTTCGTCGACCGGCTTTTCGCGGTCGCGGACGACGCCCTCGTCGATGACCTCGCCCCGGAGCTGGCCGACCGCGCGGACCTCACCCACGCGCAGGCGCTCGCGCTGGCCGCGCGCGTGCCGCACAGTGCCGTACGGCTCGCGTACAACGGGCGGCTGACCGCGCCCGACATCGATCCGGTCACCCAGCGGGACGCCGCCCTCGCGCTGCTCGACCGGGGTGCGGGCGATCCCCGGTGGGCACGCCTGTTCGCGGCGGACGCGTCCGCCGACTGCCGGGAGCGGCTGGCGGAATGCCCCGGGCTGCCCGCCGACGTGGTGGCGGTGCTCGCCGCCGATCCGGAGGTACAGGTCGTCGCGGAGCTGGCGCGGGTCGCCGGGCCGGACTTGGTGGTGGGGCTCGCGTCGCATCCGCACGCCGAGGTCCGCCTCGCAGTCGCCGCCAACGAGTCGACGCCGGCCGCCGTGCTGGCCGCGCTCCTCACCGGCGAGGGCCTGCCGCCCGCGCGGTGGTGCCTGGTGTGCGTCCGGGAGGAGGTCCCCTTCGCGCACGACCGCAACTGTCCGCGCACCGACTGCGACCTGCGGCCGGACGCCGCCTGCGACGGCTCGCACGAGTCCACCGTGCACGGCCTGCGGCAGGCGGCGCTGCTGAACCCGGCCACTCCGGGCGCCACCGCCGCGGCCTTCGCCGACCATCCCTGCTCGCTGCTGCGCCGGGCCCTGGCGAGCCGTACGGACCTGCCGACGGCCGCGTACGCACGGCTGGCCACCGACCCCGTACCCGGTGTTCGGGCCGATCTCGCCCGGAATCCCGCGATCGACGAGCCGCTGATCCGGCTGCTGGCCGACGACCGGGACCACGACGTGCGGCGCCAATTGGCGCAGCATCCCCGGGTGCCCCTCGACGTACTGGTCCGGCTGGCGGCCGTCACCCGGCTCGGGGACGCTCCGCTGCCCCGGATCACCGCCGCATCCCCGGCCGAGATGGCACGGCTGGCCCGGTCGGCGGACCCGGTTGCGCGGATGCTGGCGGCCCGGCGGAACGATCTGCCGGCCGCGCTGCGCGACGCGCTGGCCGGGGACGCCGACGCCCGCGTGGCCAAGACGGTCGCTCCCCAACCCGGCCTGACGGAGGCCCTGTTGCGGTCGATGGTCGACCGCCACGGCTCCCAGGTGCTGGCCGGGGCAGCGGCGAACCCGGACGCGCCGCCGGCGCTGCTCGCGGAGTGGGCACGGCAGGAGCCGCCGGTACGGGCGCTGCGCGAGCTGGCCGGGCACCCCCGTGCGACGGCTCCGGTACTGCTCGCCTGCCTGACGGACAAGCGCGCCCGGCGCACGGCAGCCGCCCGCCCGGAACTGCCCCCGTCGGCCCTCGTCACCCTCCTCTCCGACCCCGACCCGCAGACCGCACGGACGGCAGCGGCCAATCCGTCGCTGCCGCGGGAGGTGATGGCCGAACTCCTGGCTGAACTGCTGCCGTGAGGCGGGGGCTGCGCAGGTCCTCGTGCCGGGCGTGGTCCGTCACGCCCCGGTTGGGGTCGTGGTGCCACCCCGGGCGGGAGGGCGGTCCGTCACCCGGGCGAGGGGCACGGTGCGTCGCCCGGAGCGTGGTGCCCTTTTCGGCCCGGGAGCGTGGTCCGTCACCCGGGCCAGGGAACGCGGTGCCTCTTCCGAGCCAGGAGCGTGGTCCGCCACCCGGGCCGGGAGCGCGGTGCCGCTACCGAGCCAGGGGCGCGGTACCGCTACCGAGCCAGGAGCGCGGTCCGCCACCCGGGCCTGGAGCGCAGCGCCGCCGCCGGACAGGGAACGTGGTCCGCCACCCGGACCAGGACCGCGGTACCGCTACCTGGCCGGGAGCGCGGTCCGCCACCCGGCCCGGGAGCACGGCGCCGCCGCCGAGCCGGGAACGTGGCGCCCCCGGCCGGAGTTGCCGTACGGTCCCCCGGCGGCAGGCGGAGTCGGCCGGGGCAGGCGCCGTCCGGCAGGTGTGGCCCGCTGCCCGGCCGCCGCGCCATGACGCCCTGTCACCGCACCCGGTCACCCGGACCGCGCCGGGCCATCCGCACCACTGCGTCCGCCGCCACCTCGTACCGCTCCCGCTCCCGCTCCCATTCGCCCGGCGCGAGGCCGCCCGCAGCCGCCAACTCGCTCTGGGCGACGAGCCGGAAGATCAGGGCGCGGATGAGCAGCTGCGGCCAGTCGGGGTGTGCGCCGCCGTCCGTCAGCAGTCCGGCCGGGCGGTCGAACCACAGCAGACCGTCCACGACCACGACCGCCTCGGCGAACAGCGGAGGGCGCCAGTACGGCGAGAAGTCGATCACGGTGGGCGGCTCGTACGAGGCCGCCCCGCACGAACTGGCCCCCTGCGTGCCGCCACCGCCACCACCACCACCGAAGAGGACGTTTCCGGTGAGGTCGCCGTGGATGAGCTGTGCCGCCTCCTCGTTCACCGGGCGCCACGCCTCCCGCAGGGCCGCCAGCGGTGCGGCGAGGTCAGCGGCGGCCTCGATGTCCCGCTCGCCCCAGGCGACCCGGTCGGCCACCGCCCACGGGTGGGTGCGCCGGTCGAGGAACGCGGGCCGGGGAACGCCCTTCAGCGCGGCGTGGAACGCGCGTCCGGCGGCCAGCACTCCGTCCCAGTGCCCCTGCGGGCCCGGCTCCCCCGGCAGGAACTCGCTCGCGGTCCAGCCGTCCACGACGCACCGGCCGTCGGCGGCGCGGAGCGGCCGGGGGACCCGGAAGCCGCCGTTCGGCACCAGTTCCTCCCACACGGCGGTACCCCACTCGGCCTCCTCCTCGGCTCCCTCGGCGGGTTTGAACACGTACCCGCCGACGAGGACGCTCCGCCCCTGTCCGCCGGACAGCGGAACGGGACTGTTCCCCGGCCCGTCCGACGGCACCCGGAAGGCGTCGAGCACGGCACGGGAAGGGATCGGCACGGTGTTCGGCGGAGTACTCGGCGGCTCGGTCACCAGAGCATCCTGGCGACGCCTCCCGTGCGCCTCAACCCGATATAGCGTCGGCGGAGTTCCGCGTGCGGTGATCGCCGGGCCGGCACTCGCCGTACCGCTCCGTACAAATGCGTTGGCAGGGTCGCGCCACGGGGGCGACGATGGGCCCATGAGCGATCTACCAGAGCGATGGACCCGGTCGACCGTCTACCAGGACATGTGGGTCGACCCGGACGACGACCCCCGCGAGAGCGACGACGACGGACCGGAGGGCGAACTCGCGACGCTGCTGGACTTCCTGAACGGCTACCGCATGACCCTGCGGATGAAGTGCGACGGCCTGGACGCGGAGCAGCTGGCCCGGCGGTCGGTGCCGCCGTCGACGATGTCGCTGCTCGGTCTCGTCCGGCACCTGGCCGAGGTGGAACTGGACTGGCGCAACTGGATCACCCACGGCGAGCCGCAGCCGAAGCTGTACGGCAAGAAGGACGCGGACTTCCTCGAAGCGGTCGCGGACCAGGCCATGGTGGACGCCGCGTTCGCCGACCTGGAACGCGAACAGGCCGCCACCGACGCGGTACTCGCCGAACACCTGGACGGGGACCTGGGCAAGGTCATCGGCCGCCAGGAGATCGCGGTACGGGAGCTGATGGTGCACCGGATCGACGAGTACGCCCGCCACAGCGGCCACGCGGACCTGCTGCGGGAGTGCGTCGACGGGCGAGTGGGCCAGTAGGACGCGGGTGGCCCGCCGGACCGGGCGGGCCACCGGACGAAGGCGGGCGGCAGGCACGGACGGACGGCCCTCAGAAGACGGGTCCGCCGCCGGGCACGGGCGGGCCGGGCCCAAAAACGGGTCTGCCGCAACGCACGGCCACCCCGCAAGACCCAAGGCTGCCGCAAGGCACCGGCCGCCCGCAGAGTGACGCATCGGCGCCGCCGGGCACAGCTTCGCAGGGCGCAGAACCGGCCGTCGTCGCCCCCATCGGTGCGGGCCGCAGCACTCCAGCGCGCCCCCGCAAGGCACCAGCGGCCCCCGGTGGATCGCGTCGGCCCGAGAAGCTCCCGCTGCCCGCCGAACCCCGTACCGCCCCGCGCGCGGCGGGCCCGTCACCGGCCGCCCCTACGGCTGGCCCTCGCTCTCGTACAGCAGCCGCAAGCCGCGCAGGAAGCCCTCGCGGTCCTTGGCCGGCAGCCGTGCCAGCAGGCTCTCCTCGCTCTCCTGGATCGCGGACTGCACGATCTCCCGCAGCCGTCGGCCCTCCGGCGTGAGCGACAGCAGCCGCACCCGGCGGTCCCCGGGGTCCGGGCGGCGGTCCAGCAGGCCGCGCGCCTCCAGATCGTCGAGCACCGGGATGATGCGCGTCTTGTCCGCGCGTACGGACTCGGCGAGTGCCGCCTGGGTGCGCACGGGCGACTCGGTCGCGTCGAGCCGCAGCAGCACGGTGTACGCCCACATGGTCAGCCCGTGCGCGTCGAGGACCGGCTGCTCGGCAGCCATCAGCGCGCGGCCCAACGGCACGACCATCGCCGCGAGATCGGGCCGCCGCGGCGCGCCGCCGACCGGCTGCACGGGCCCGTCCCTCTCCCCCTCGGCGACCCCTTCCGGCGTCCTCGCGCGGGCCGCGCTCCCGGGTGCGGCCTTCGCGCGCACCGCTTTCCCGTGGGGCGGCTTCCCCCCGGCTGTTCTCTCCGACATGGCGACGAAAATACCCGCTGCCCGTTGACAGATCGTAAGCGCGAGCACATCGTAAGCGTATGCCTATGAATTTGAACGGGCTCCGATCGCTAGGGGAGTTCCAGGAGTTCCAGGAGTTACGCCTGTTGCACGCGACGGCCGTCCGGACGAGTGCGGCGCTCGTGGCCCGGGTCGCCGTCCCCGACGACCTCGCCCGGCCGACGCCCTGCGCGGACTGGGACCTGGGCGCACTGCTCGCCCACATGACCGCCCAGCACCGGGGATTCGCCGCCGCCGCGCGCGGCCAGGGCGCGGATCCGGCGCACTGGGCGGCGGGCCCCCCGCCTGGCGCGGACGTCGCCGTGCGGTACGCCGAGGAGGCCGAGCGCGTCATCGCCGCCTTCGCGGACCTCGACGACCCTCAACACCCCTGCGTACTGCCCGAGTTCGGCCCCGGCCGCACCTTCCCCGCGATCCGCGCCCTCGGCTTCCACTGCCTCGACTACGTGGTGCACGGCTGGGACGTGGCCCGCAGCCTGGACCTGCCGTACGCGCCCGGCCCGGAGCTGCTCGCCGCCGTCCTGCCGATCGCCCGCGCGGTTCCCGGCGGCGCCTCGCGGCTCGCCCCCCACAGACCCTTCGCCCCGGCTCTCGCCCCGGCCCACGACGCGGACCCGCTGGAGACGCTCCTCGCGGAACTCGGCCGCCCGGCCGACTGGCGGAGCCCGGCAGCCGCCTCCCGTACGGAGTCCCCGTGCTGAGGCCGGCGCCGGGACCCGTCCTGCGGTCGCGGTGGACCCCGGGGCCCGAGCACGGGACATCTCCCGGGGCGCCGCTCCTGGTCAGCGTCACCGACTTCCGCCCCCACCGGGCCGCCGACCTGCCGGGAATCCATCGCGCGGGGCGGCAACTCGGTTCGGGATGGGGCGAGTTGGACGGGGCGTACGGCATGTGGCTGTGGCTGGCGCCGTTCGCGCGCCGGTGCGGGGCGGTGGCGGTCTGGCGCGACGAGGAGGCTCTGCGCGGGTTCATCGGCTGGCCGCCGCACGTCCGGATCATGAAGGAGTACGTGGGCCGGGGCGAGCTTGCCTCGGTCAGCTGGCGGATCGACAGCTTCGACGTACCCGCGATCCACCGGCGCGCCCGCACCTCCCTCCGCACGGAGCTGCTCGACTGAGGTTCGATCGCCGGACGGTCGCACCCGCCCGGTGCGGTACGGGGGCGGGGCGTCCCCTCCCGGCAGGGGCAGCGAGGTGCCGCCGCCGGCCGGGGACGCCCCGCCCGCCCCTCAGCCGATCCGGCCGACCAGCAGCTTCGCGGCGACCGCGGCCCCGTCCGTGACGAGGGTGTCCGCCAGCGCCCTCGCCCGTACGAGGGTCTCGGGGGCCAGGGCGATGCCGAGCGCGGCCGACAGGGACGCGAAGGTCGGGTTCGGGCCGTCGTGGGCCGCGCCGATGCCCAGTTCGGCCACCCGGCCCGCCCAGTACGGCTGGTCGGCGATCTGCGGCACCACCACCTGGGGCGCACCCGCCCTGGCGGCCGTCGTCGTGGTGCCCGCACCGCCGTGGTGCACGGCGGCGGCCACCCGGCCGAACAGGTCCTGCTGGTTGACCTCGCCGACCACCAGGCAGTCGTCGCCCTCGTCGGACAGCGCGAGGTCCGCCCACCCGCTGCCGAGGAGTACGCGCCGGCCGTGCGCCCGCGCCGCCGCGACGGCCGCCCGTGCGACGCCGGCCGCGTCCTGGAGCGGCATGCTGCCGAAGCCCACGTACACCGGCGGCTCGCCCGCCGCCAGGAACGCCGCCACCTCGGGGGGCAGCGGGCGCGAGTCCGGCCGGATCCACGCACCGGTCTGCACCACGTCCAGGTCCGCCGGCTCGATCCACGGGGCCAGGGCGGGGTCGGCCGCCAGCCACGGCCGGAGCGTGAAGACGTGGTCGATGACGTCGCCGACGGGCGCCAGACCCACCGACTCCCGCTGGGCGTTGACCGCCCCGCCGAAGAGGGTGTTCATGTGCGCGGCGTTCCGCTCCCAGAGGGCCCGGTTGTCCATCGCGCCCTCGGGGATCGCCAGACCGGGCCACTCCAGCGGCGGGTGGTGCGGGGAGCGCAGGTAGGTGGGGAAGTAGGACACCGACACGTACGGGACGCCGAGCTTCTCCGCCGCCGCCCGCGCGCCCGCCCCCGCCGGGATCAGCCCGGTCGCCACCACCGCGTCGCACCCCTCGGCGGCGACCTCGGTGACCGCCTCGTACGTCGACGCGGCCAGCACCCGCGCCCGCTCGGACAGACTGTCGGCCGGCCGGGGCGCGTCCCCGCCGACCTCGCCCTTCACCATCTCGCGCACCGACCAGCCGATCGGCGTCAGCGGTATGCCGGCCGCGGCCAGCAGTTCCGCGAAGTCCGGCGCCGCGCACATCCGCACGTCCACGCCGAGCGCGCGCAGTTCGCCCGCGAACCCCAGCATCGGCTCGATGTCGCCGCGCGACCCGTACGTCACCAGTGCAACACGCATGAGGAGACTCCCCCGTAGATCATTTCCTGGACGGGAGATTCTCTGCCACGACAGGGGTGCGGTGGCAAGGCCCCTGCCCCGGAAGCCGATGACGACTTCCGGCAATCCCCCTGAAGCAGTACCCAGACCCACATGAGTGATCGAACGCAGCATCACGGCACAGGAACCACTGCCGTCCCGGGGGCTGCCCGGCTATTCGAAATCCGATCCGGGATTTCGCCCCCGCCCACCCGTGACGGCGACAGGAACCCTCCGGTTACCCGACCACCTGTCCGCATCACGTCCCGAGGAGCATCCGTGCATCCTGTGCATCGCCCTGCGCCCGTTCATCCTGTGTTCGAACCCACCGCTGTCCGCCCGGCCGCCGCCGTGACCCCCGCGACGGGCGGCACCGGGCTCGGGGCCGCCGGGTCATGGGCGGATACGAGGTGCCTGGCATGAGGGAGTCCGCGAGCGCACCGCACCTGCTGGCCGCCGAGGTGGCCCAAGTCCTGCTGCGTACCAACGGGTTCGCGCTGTGCGTACGTGCGAAGGCCGGCCCGGCGGGCGGTCGGGGGCCGCTCGCCGTGGTGGGCGGGCTCCTGCGGGCGGGCGAGCCGCTGGACGCCGCCGCCCGGCGGGTGACCGAGGACGTCAGCGGGGTGCGCGTGGGGCCCGCGCAGCAGGAGTTCTGCGGGCTGGCCCACCGCCGCGTCCCCGGCGGGAGCGACCTGGTCACCGCCGTGTTCGTCGCCCAGTCCTGGACCGGCGAGCCGCACAACGCCGAGCCGGACGCGCACGAGGGGCTCTACTGGGTATCGATGGAGGAGCCCCCGCCGGACTGCCACTCCCACACCGCCGCCGTCTTCCGGCTGCTCACGCAAGGGCCCTCCTACCGGGCACTGAACTGGCCCGTCCCGAAAGGTGTTCTGTGAAGAGATTCTTCGGACGTGTACGGATGGTCGATCCCCGGGTCTCCGACGCCGAGAAGGAACTGTTCGGCGGCCCGCTGCGCTACGACCTCGGCTGGTCGGAGCACGAGCACGCACGGCTCGACCTGACCCTGCTGTCCGCGCTGCGCACCATGCCGGGGCTGGTCGGGGCGACCCTGCGGCTCGCCTGGCAGGCGAACCGGCGCTCCCTGCGCGCCGTCATGGTCAGCGAGGTCGGGCAGGGCATCGCCGCCGCCGTCGGACTGCTCGCCGTCAACAGCGTCATGCACGCGCTGCTCGACGACGGCACTCCCGTACAACGGCTGCACGCGCTGGTGCCCGGTCTGCTGCTCGCCGCGTGCGCCGCCGTCGTCAACTCGGTCCTGGCGGGCTGGTCCACCTCGCACGCGGGCCGCCTGGAGCCGCTGGTGGAGCGCATCGCGACCACGCAGTACCTGGCCGCCGCCGCTTCGGTGGAGCTGGAGGCCATCGAGGACCCGCAGTTCAGGCGGCTGATCGACGTCGCCCAGTACGGGGCGGGATCGGCCCGCCACATGATCGGCGCCTGTGTGGCCGCCCTGAACGGCACCATCTCGCTGATCTCCACGGCCAGTGTCCTCACCATCCTCCACCCGGCGCTGCTGCCGATGCTGCTGCTCATCGCGGCACCGCGCGGCTGGGGCGCGATGCGGGTGGCGCAGGAGCGGTACGTCTCGGTGATGAGCTGGATCGAGCACGTCAGGGCCGCCCGCCTCATCGGCAACCTGCTCACCGAGCGCACCGCCGCCCAGGAGGTGCGGATCCACTCCGTGGGCGGTTTCCTGCTCAGCCGCTACGCGCGGATGGCGGAGAGCGCCGAGACCGAGCAGGAGCGGCTGGCGAAGAGCAAGGCGGTGACCGAGTGGGTGGCCGCCGCACTCTCCGGGCTGGCCATGGCGGCGACGTACGCGATCATGTTCTGGCTGATCACGAGCGGGCACATGGGCCTCGCCGTGGCCGGTACCGCGGTCGTCGCCGTCCGGTCGGGCTCGGCGAGCCTGGGCGCGCTGGTGATGAACGTGAACAAGATGCACGAGGAGTCCCTCTACGTGCGCGACCACTCCCGCTTCCTGGCCGAGGCCGCGCGCAGGACCGTCCCCGGCGGCGGCGAACCGGTGCCGGTGCGGGTGGCGCGGGTGGAGCTGGACAAGGTCACCTACCGCTACCCGGACCGTGACGCCGCGGCGCTGGAAGGGGTGTCGCTCGCCCTGCCCATGGGCTCGGTCACCGCCGTCGTCGGCGAGAACGGCTCCGGCAAGAGCACGCTGATGAAAGTGCTGTCGGGGCTGCTGCTGCCGCAGGAAGGGACGGTGCGGTGGGGGGACGCCGAGGTGCGTTCGCTGGACCGTGCCCAGGTCTTCGACCGCGTCTCGCTGCTCACGCAGGACTTCCAGCGTTGGCCCGTGACCGCCGGGCTGAACATCCGGATCGGCCGCCCCGCCCAGGAGGCCGGTCCGGGGGACCTGGAGCCCTCCGTCGAGTACGCGGGGGCGGGGCCGGTCGTCGCGAAGCTGCCGGACGGCCTGCGCACCCTGCTGGCCCGGATGTTCCGCGGGGCCGTGGAACTGTCCGGCGGCGAGTGGCAGAAGGTCGGGCTGGCCCGTACCCACTGGCGCAGCACCACGTGCGAGGCGGACAGCATCCTCATCGTGGACGAGCCGACCTCGGCGCTCGACCCCGAGGCGGAGATCGCCGCGTTCGACCGCATCCGGCGGCTGGCCGCACCGAACCGGGCCGTCGTCCTGGTCACCCACCGCATGTCCGGCGTCCGCCGCGCCGACCGCATCTACGTCCTGCACGAGGGCCGGCTCGCCGAACAGGGCAGCCACGACGAACTCATCGCCGCCGACGGCCGCTACCGCACGATGTTCGAGGCCCAGGCCGCCCAGTACGCGCCCGCCCCGCCCATCCCGAAACCCGCGTCCCGGACGGTGGCCGACCCCGCCTGACCCGCCCGCACCGCCCGCACCCTCCGCACCCTCCGCACCCTCCGCACCGGCCAACACCTCTGCCCGCGCAGGGGTGTTGGCTACCATTGGCCAATGATCCTTCGGACCTCTCAGGGCCCTCGCGGTCTCCCGGCCCGGCGCCGCGCGTCGGTGGGACTGGTCGCCCTGCTGTGCCTCGCCGCCGCGTGCGACGGCGGCGCGGAGGGCAGGGCGGCGGGCAGCGGGGCGCGTTCGCCCGGGGCGGCGCCGCCCGCGCCCGTTCCGTCCGGCGCCCGGCCGTTCAGGGCGGCCGAACTCCCGCCGGGCGCGCCGTTCCCGCTGACCGGCGTGCAGTGGAGGTTCACCGACCCGTACACCTACGACAACTACCAGGCTCCGGACCTGGAGAACGCGTACCTCTACCTCTCCGACGACCTCTCCGTCCAGGGGAACTACGGCTGCCACTACTACACGGGCCGGGCGTCGTTCCCCGAGCCCGGGAGCGCGCCCGGGGCGGCACAGGACCCCTTCGGCCGGCCCCTGCTGACGGGCGTTCCGCTCGCCTTCCACGACATCACCGTCCGCACGAAGGAAGGCTGCACGGCGGCCGGCACCAGCGGAACGCCGGAATCCGTGAAGCGGGAGCTGGAGTCGCGCGTCCGGCAGTACTCGACCATGCCCTACGAGAGCACCCTGACCCTCAGCGAGGGCGAAGGCGTCGACGAGAAGGGCGTCCATGCCGAGCACCGCCCGCTCACCGCGCAGGAGCTCGGTCCGGTCACCGGCACCAAGTGGTATCCGGACAAACCCAACTGGCCCGTGCGCGCGGACCGGACCGCGCCGTACCTCTGGTTCGAGGAGGGCGGGGCGGTGCACGGCCACACCGGCTGCCGCCCCTTCACCGCGCGGCTGACGGTAGAACCCGGCCCCCGGAAAATGGCGTTCGGCGAGGTGCGCGCCCAGGGCGGGGACGGCTGCGCGGACACCGATGAGCGCACGTACGAGAAGAAGTTCCTCGACCGGCTCGACTCCCCGTGGACCTACACCCAGCGCTTCCGCACCCTGTACCTGAACACGGCCGGGGAGAAGGGCACCTTCGTCCTGTACACCCCCGGGCCGCCCGGCCCCGTGCGGCGGACCGCCCCGCCCCCGTCGGACACGGACGGCCTGGTCGGCCCCCGCTGGAAGGTGCGGGGAAGCTCGGGGAACGACGGCTCGGGAGCGTACTTCCAGGTGGCGCGGGACGGCCATGTGCTCGGGCACACCGGCTGCGAGGTCTTCACCGCCCGCGCCGCGGTCTCGTCGGCCGAGCTGAACGCCTCCCACGTCGCGGAAGCGACCGTCAACGGCGACCAGGGGCGCTGCACACCGGGCGAACGGGCCGCCGGGCGCGACTTCCTGGCCCGGTTCGCGGCGGGCTTCCGCTACACCCGCGACCCCTCGGGCACCGGCTGGCGGGCCGAACCCTCCAACGGCAGCGCGGGCTTCACTCTCGTACGCCCCTGACCCGCGGGCCCCGGCCCTTCGCGGTGTGTCCGCGAACCTTCCGAAAACTGTCCCCGAACGGTAACGGATGGAGCCTCCGGCCCGTTCCACTCGTCCTCACGAGTGGTCGCGAGGCGGCCGGGACCGGGCGGGGAACTGCGAGAGAGTGGGGCGGACATGGCACGGCACAGCGAGAGGCGTGGCTGGTACGGCAAGGTCGTCGGTGCGGCGCTCGGGGTGGTCCTGCTCGCCACCGGTGCCTCGGTGTGGACCGCGCAGGCGGGGCCGCCCGCGGACAAGGCCGCGCCGAACTCCGCCGCTCCCGCACCGGCACCCGACGCCCCCGCCGCACCCGGGAGCACCGCGAGCCCGGAGAGCGCCGTCAAGAAGGTCCCGGACACCATCGTGCACGCCTCGGACGCGGGCCGGCGCGGGGTCAACCTCACCATCGACGACGGCCCCGACCCGGTGTGGACCCCCCGGGTGCTCGACCTGCTGCGCCGGTACGGGGCGAAGGCCACCTTCTGCATGGTGGGGACCCAGGCGCAGGCCCACCCGGACCTGGTGAAGAAGGTCGTCGCGGCCGGGCACCGGCTGTGCGACCACTCGGTGTCGCACAACACCGCGATGGACAAGGGCTCCCAGGCATACCAGGCGCAGCAGATACGCGACGCCGAGCGCATGATCACCAAGGCGTCCGGCGGGGTCCGGCCGATGTACTACCGGGCGCCCGGCGGCGCGTTCACCCCGTACAGCCGCAAGCTCGCCGCTTCGCTGGGCATGCGCCCGCTGGGCTGGAACGTGGACACCAAGGACTTCGAGCGTCCGGGCACCGACGCCATCGTGGCCACCGTCGAGCGGGAACTGCCCAACGGTCCCACGCTCCTGTTCCACGACGCGGGCGGCGACCGCACCCAGACCGTCCAGGCCCTGACCCGGCTGCTGCCCCGGCTCAAGCAGCAGGGCTACTCGTTCGGCTTCCCGGTGCGGTGACCCACGCCCACCTGTCGTGGCTGGAGGTCTGCTCCTGGAGCGACGGCATCGAGGTGACCCCGGCCGCCGCCCGCCGGTGGCTGCGGCACCGGCCCTGAGCGCGGTGTGCGACGGCTCGTGAGGCCGGTCTCTCACGCCGCCGGACGGGGTGCGGACATGCGGATGCGGGGCCGGGGCGGCCGGTGGATCCCGGGCCGCCCCTCTGGCCCCGTACGCGTCTCGCGGGAGTTGTCGCTTCAGGCGGCTTCGGGGGCCGCTTCGGGGGCCGCCTCCGCGGCGCGGGTGCGGTGCGGGCGGGCGGGCCGCAGGAAGACCGCCGCGAGCACGACTCCCAGCAGCACCAGCCCCGCGTTGACCGCGATGGCGGTCACGACGCCCGTGTGCACGGCGGACGCGGTGGCCGCTCCTGCGGTGGCCGCCGTGACGACCGCGGCCATGATCGGGGTGCCCATGGTGATCCCGACCTGCTGCGACATGGAGGCCAGTCCGGTGGCCAGGCCCTGTTCCCGGTCGGGGAGCCCGCTGGTGGCGGTGACCATGAAGCCGACGATGACCAGCATGTTGCCGACGCCGCCGAAGAACGTGGCGGGCAGCAGCAGCGCCATGGAGGCCGTGGTCGTGGTGCCGAGGAAGAGGAGGGCCGCGGTGAAGACGGTCTGGACGACGCCGCCGGCGACCAGTGCGGTCAGGGTCGAGGTCCTGGCGATGACCTTCGGGGCGAGCAGCCCGCCGACGACCGTGCCGATGCCCAGGACGCCGAAGGAGATGCCGGCGGTGAGCGGGGAGAAGCCGAGGGTCTTCTGGAGGTAGAGGGTCAGGAGGTACACGAGGGAGGTCTCGGTGACGAAGGCGAGCAGGCCGAGGACATTGCCCCAGGCGACGTTGCGGCGGCCGAGCGTCTTCAGCGGGACGAGCGGGGCCGCGACCCTGCGTTCGACGGCGAAGAACGCGGCGAGCAGGAGCACTCCGGCGCCGAGTCCGCCCAGCGCGTGGGGGTGCGTCCAGCCGTACTCGCCCGCCTGGGTCAGCCCGTAGACGAGGCCGAGCAGTCCGAGGGTGACGGTGAGGGCGCCGGGCAGGTCCAGCTTGGGCCGGACGGTGGGCCTGGACTCCTTGATGACGGCCGGGGCGATCAGTACGACGGCCAGCGCGACGGGCACGTTGATGAAGAACGCCCAGCGCCAGGAGAGCAGTTCGGTCAGTACGCCGCCGAGGATCGCTCCGGTGGTGAACCCGGCGGACATCAGCGCGCCGTTGATGCCGAGCGCCTTCTGCCGCAGCGGGCCCTCGGGGAACGCGGTGGTGAGCAGCGAGAGTCCCGCCGGGGTGGCGGCGGCGGTGGCCAGGCCCTGGGCGACCCGGGCGACGAGCAGCACCTCGGAGCTGGTGGCCAGGCCGCCCGCCAGGGAGGCGACGCCCAGGAGGACGAGGCTGCCGATGAAGATCTTCTTCCGGCCGACCAGGTCTCCGATGCGGCCGAAGAAGAGGGTGAACCCGGCGGCGGAGAGCGCGAACGCGGTGGCGATCCACTGGAGGTCGGCGAGGGAGAAGCCGAGCCCGTCGCCGATCGCGGGCAGGGCCACGTTCAGGATCGAGAAGTCGACGGCCAGCATGAACTGGGCGACCAGCAGCACGGCCAGCACGAGCTTCAACCTGCCGGTGAGCTGCGGGGGTTGGGCTTCGGGGACGGGACTGCCGGCGGCAGTGCGGGTGGCCGACCGGGGCGCGGTGTTCGTTGCGGACATGGCGGATTCCTCATCCAGACGGGAGACGGGCGGAGACGGAGGAGACGGGAACCACCCCCTTAACGGGTCTGCGGTTCCGTTACGTCGAAGAAGTTAGCACGCGCATCGCCGTAAGGGAACTGTGGTTCCGATAAGGTGGGTGCATGCACTCGTGAACCGCACGTACGCCGGTCAGCTCGCACCCGTCCGCCCCGTGCCTGTCCCCCCGTCCGCCCGTCCGCCCCGCGAAGTCCGGTGCGGTGCGGCACACCCCGCGTCCGCCGCACCCCCGACACCCCTGAAGGAGCCCGCCGTGCCCGACACTCCCGCCCCCGCCCCCACCCCCGATGCCCCCGGCACCCTGCGTCCCGGCGGGCGCACCGCCCGGGTGCGCGAGGCCGTCCTCCAGGTCGCGGGCGACACCCTCGCCGCCGACGGCTTCAGCACCCTCGACCTCGGCGAGGTGGCCCGCCGCGCGGGCGTCGGCAAGACGACCGTCTACCGCCGTTGGGGAAACCCTGGCGCCCTCGCCGCGGACCTGCTGACCGACATGGCCGAGCAGTCGCTGCCGCGCACCGACCACGGCACCCTGGAGGAGGACCTGCGGGCCAACGCGCGGCTGGTCGTCAGCACCCTCACCGAGTCCCGCCAGAGCCGCCTCTTCAAGGCGCTGATCGCCGCCTCCCTCTGCAACGACCAGGCCGCCGAGGCGCTGCACCACTTCTACGCGGTGCGCATCGAGGAGTGGGCCGGCTGTGTGCGCGACGCCGTCGCCCGGGGCGAGGTGCCGGCGGGCACCGACCCGCACGCGGTCGTCGCCGCGGTCTCCGCACCCCTGTACTACGCCCTGCTCAACACCGGCCGCCCGCTCACCGAGGCCGACGCGGACCGCGCCGCCCGCGCTGCGTGCACGGCGGCACGGGAGGGCGTGTGGCGCGATGCCGGCACCCCGCTCACCCACATGGCCCAGGAATGATCGATTCGGCGGCCCCGCGCGGGTGACATCGCGCATCAGCGGTCCGCCACCGGGGGAAGGCGCAGGCAGACCCGGCGGCCCGCCGGGTCCGGCTCGTCAGGAAGCCGCCAACTCCTCCGATCGAAAAGGGTTTCATGCGCCTTCGCCACACCGCCGCCGCCGTACTCGGCGCGCTCGCTCTCGTCGTCACGCAGTCGGCGTCCGCGAGCGCCGCCACCGGCGACTTCTCGTACTCGTTCGTCGGACTCGGCGGGTATCCCCAGTCGATCACCCTGCACGACCCGCAGAGCCCCGGCTGCGTCACGATCCCCGAGGCCGCGGACCCGGGCTCCTCCGATCCCGCGTTCGCCCCGCACAACGACACCGACGAATGGGCGATCGTCTTCACCGAGCCCGACTGCAGCGGCGACTCCTGGACGCTGCGCCCGCACGGCCAGCCCGCCTCGGACCGCCTCAAGCTGCGCTCGGTCTACCTGACCGGCCGCCACTGAGCCGGAACACCGGCACAACGGCCGACGCCCCGGCGGCACCCGAGCCCTTCCTCGGGTGCCGCCGGGGCGTTCTGCCGCACGGACGCTCCCCGGCCGCCCGCGCCCTCCCCCCTTCCTCGTCCGCCTCACCCCGGCGGCAGCAGCCCCACCTCCAGGTCCGCCACCACGCCGTAGTGGTCGCTCGCCCGGACGCCGTCCACCGGCTCGTCGAAGGCGAGCCGGGCGCTCCGTACCCGGGCGTAGGCTCGCGGATGGGCCCACGGCGAGCCGACGAACACGTAGTCGAAGCGGCGCCGGTGGCCGGGCTGGCGGATCAGGTACGCGATGTCCTCGGCCGCCCGGGGGTTGTCGGCGGTCCAGGTGTGGCCGGGGCCCGAACCCGCGACCTCCCAGGCGTCGTGGAAGTGGGTGCTGCGGCCCGCCAGGGACTGACGGCCGGTCAGATAGCGGATGCTCGCCGCGTCCGGGTCCGCGTTGAAGTCCCCGGCGATCACCGTGGGCAGTGCCGTACGGTGCCGGGCCGCCAGGTCGCTCAGGGCCACCGACTGCCGCTCCCGCTGGGCCTCCATGTCGGGGCGGAACGAGGAGGTCGGGGCGATGAACAGGACGTCGCCCAGCTCCGGCAGCGGAACGTGCGCCGCCAGTGTCAGCCAGGGGACGTCCGGGGCGTCCGCGCCGCGCTGGTCGAGCACTTCGACGATCCGGTGCGGCCACCGCGTCGCGAGGGCCGTCCCGCCGAACCGGTCCGCGTGCGGCGGCCGGGTCGGGTGGGCCGCTTCCTGGTGGGTGGCGTGCAGCCCGGTCCCGTCGAGCAGCGCGGGCAACTGCCCCGGCAGCACCTCCTGGAGGGCCAGCAGGTCCGGGGCGAGGCTCCGCAGACCGGCGTTGACCACCGCGGTGCGCGCGGCGGCGTCCCCCCGGTCGTTCCAGACGTTCAGCGTGAGCACGCGCAGCCGCAGCGGCCCACCGGCTTCCGGCGTCACGGCTGCCGCACGAGGGTGGCGTCGAACTCCAGCAGCACCTTCGCGCTGACCAGGAACGTGGTCGTGGCGTTCCAGTTCACGTCCCAGTCGTTGCGGTTGATCAGGGCGCTGCCTCGGAAGCGGATCCGCCCGTCGTCCCCGGCACCGCCCGCACCGCCGGTCAACTCGACGTCCAGGGTGACCTGTCGGGTGGTGCCGCGCACGGTGAGGTCACCGGTGACCTTGAAGTGGGTGGCGTCCGTCTGCTTGACCCGGGTCGAGGTGAAGGTGAGCGCCGGGTGGTGCTCGACGTCCAGGAACTTGCCGTGCAACAGGCCGTCGCGCTGCGGGTTCCCGGTGCCGAGGGTCTGTGCCCGTACGGAGAGCCAGGCGCTGGAGTTCTCCGGCCGGCCGCCGTCCAGGTGCGCACCGCCCTCGAACTCCTCGAACGTCCCCGGCACCCGGCCGGCCATCGTGTGCTTCGCCACGAAGCCGATCCGGGAGGCGGCGACGTCCAGGACGTGGTCGCCGGTGAGCGAGGTGAGGTCGGTGGGGGTGGGAGCGGGGGTGGACATCGGGTGGTCACTCCTGACTGTGCCGCGGTACGTGGTTGCTGCGAGGAAGCTCCGTGGGAGCGGGTACCGGGGCGGCGCCGCGGAGGAAGGGGACGGTCCCCTTCCCCCCACGGCGGCGCTCCCGGCCGCCGGTCAGCCGAACTGGCCCGGCTGGTAGCTGCCCGCGGGCTGCTGGGCGACGACGTTCAGCCGGTTGAGCGCGTTCATCACGGCGAGCAGGCCGAGCAGCGCGGCGAGCTGGTCCTCGTCGTAGTGCTTGGCCGCGTTCGCCCAGACCTCGTCGGGGACCCCGCCCGCGGCGTCCGCGATCCGGGTACCCTGCTCGGCCAGTTCCAGCGCGGCGCGCTCGGCGTCGGTGAAGACGGTGGCCTCGCGCCAGGCGGCGACCAGGTGCAGCCGCACCGAGGTCTCGCCCGCGGCGGTGGCGTCCTTGGTGTGCATGTCGATGCAGTAGCCGCAGCCGTTGATCTGGCTGATGCGCAGTGCCACCAGCTGCTGCGTCACGTCCGGCAGCGACGACTCCATCACGGACCGGCCTGCGGAGACGAGGTACTTGAGGTACTTGGCGCCGACGGGGTTGGCGTGGAAATTGAGACGGGTGTCCATGATGATCTCCCTGGATCTGCGGAACCGTGAGCGACTGCGGGACCGTGTGCGTCCCACACCGGTCCGACGAGGCGGCCCGCCGGAATGTGAGGCGCCGCGACCCGCCTCACATTTCGCGGGGCTGTGTCGTCGGACGAGTGGGAGATCCGTCGAGGCCCCGTACCGGCACCAGGGAGCAGGCACACCATGAAAACCCCGCACGACCCGTCCGAGCCGGGCGCGCAGCCGACCGACCGGGCGTCGCAACCGACCGACCGGGCGTCGCAGCCGCTGGACCCGGGCCTGGTCGCGATCATCGGCGAGCGCCGCCAGCTGATCAACCTCGCGTACCGGCTGCTCGGCTCGCTGGCCGACGCCGAGGACGTCGTCCAGGAGGCGTACACCCGCTGGTACGCGATGTCCCGGGAGCGGCAGGAGGCGATCGAGTCGCCGGGGGCCTGGCTGACGAAGGTCGCGGGCCGCATCTGCCTCGACCTGCTGGGCTCCGCGCGGGCCCGCCGGGAGAGCTACGTCGGCGAATGGCTGCCGGAGCCGCTGCCCGACCGGACGGAGTGGGACGGCGGGGGCCCGGACCTCGGGACCGCGGACCCGGCCGACCGGGTCACCCTCGACGAGTCGGTGAACATGGCGTTCCTCGTCGTGCTGGAGGAGATGACTCCGGCGGAGCGCGTCGCGTTCATCCTGCACGACGTCTTCCGGTACTCCTTCGCCGAGGTCGCCGAGATCGTCGGCCGCACCCCGGCGGCCTGCCGCCAGCTGGCCACCTCGGCCCGGCGGCGGATACGCGACTCGCACACTCCCCCGGCCGCTTCGGCGGTCCGCCGGACCGAGATCGTCCGCTCCTTCAAGGAGGCCTGGGAGGCCAAGGACATCGAGGCGCTCGTCGGCCTCCTCGACCCGAACGTGACGGGCTTCGCCGACGGCGGCGGTCTGGTCGCGGCGGCGCTGCGCCCCATGACGGGCAGTGAGGAGTTCGCCCGCTACCTGCTGGCCGCCACCGCGGTCCCGGGCCTTACCGTCCTGGAGCGCACGGTGAACGGCCAGCCCGGCCTGGTCACCCAGCTCGACGGCGCCACCATCGGGGTCCTCGCGTTCGAGATCGCCGACGACCGCATCGTCCGCTGCTGGGCCGTCCGCAACCCGGAGAAGCTCCGGACCTGGCCGATGTGCTGAGACGCCGGAGGCCCGGCCCTCACCCGCCCTGTTCGGGCCCCGCGGCCGAACGCGCGGTCACCAGGCCCGATTCATAGGCCGCGATGACCGCTTGGGCACGGTCGCGGACGCCCAGCTTGTCGAAGATGCTCGTGATGTAGTTCTTGACCGTGGAAACGCTGAGGTCCATGGTGCGGGAGATCTCCGCGTTGTCGAGGCCGGTGGCCATCAGGCGCCACACCTCGGCCTCGCGGGGCGTCAGTGCGCCCGTTTCGCCGTGCGGCGGCCGGGCCGGAGCCGGGGCGGTCCTCACATAGGCGGAGATCAGCCGGGTGAGCAGGCGCGGCGCGACCACCGCCTCGCCCGTGTGCACGGTACGGATCGCGGCGGCCAGCTCCTCCGGGGAGCTGTCCTTCGGCAGGAACCCGTACGCTCCGGCGCGCAGCGCGCCCACCACGTACTCGTCCATGTCGAAGGTGCTGAGGGCCAGGACCCGGCAGCCCGGTACGGCGGCGGCGAGCTCCCTGGTGGCGGCGACCCCGTCCAGGACGGGCATCCGGATGTCCATGACCACCACGTCGGGGCGGAGCCGTTCGGCGAGGGCCACCGCCCGGCCGCCGTCCTCGGCCTCCCCCACCACCTCGAAGGAGGGGTCCGGCGCAAGGATCAGCGAGAGCCCGCGCCGGACCAGCGGCTGGTCGTCCGCGATGAGCACCCTGATGCGCGACGGCGGCGCCGCACCCCCGGCCGCCCCTCTGCCGTCCGCCCCGGGCGGTCCGTCTCCCGCCGTGGTTCCCGTGGTCATCGCCGTACCCCTTCGTGCCGTTGCCGCGCGGCTTCCTCCGTCGTCTCCCCGGGGGCGAGCGGCAGCTCGGCCCGCACGGCGAACCCCCCGTCGGCCGGTGCGCCCGCGGTGAGGGTGCCGCCGTGCAGCGCGACGCGCTCCCGCATGCCGATCAGCCCGTAACCGCCCCGGCCCGCACCCCCGTCCGTCTGCTCCTCCGGCGGGGGCCCGCCCCCGCCGTCGTCGTGCACCTCGACGGTGATCCGCTCCTGACCGTACGTCAGCCGCACCCGGGCGCGGGCGGTGGGCCCCGCGTGCTTGCGGGAGTTGGTGAGGGCCTCCTGGACGATCCGGAACACGGTGAGCCCGACCGTCGGCGGCAACGGGCGCCGCACCCCGTCGACGTCGAACCCGGTGGGCAGACCGGCCAGCCGGGACTCGGCCACCAGCCGTCCGAGGTCGCCCTCGCCGGGCTGCGGCTGCGCGGGCGCGTCCTCCGGTTCGTCACCGGCCCGCAGTACGTCGAGGAGCTGGCGCATCTCGCTCAGCGCGAGCCGGCCGGAGGCCTCCAGGGTGACCAGGGCGTCCCGGGCCACTTCCGGGCGGCCGAGGTTGGCCCTGGCACCGCCGGACATCAGCTGCATGGTGGTGATGTGGTGCGCCACGATGTCGTGCAACTCCCGGGCGATGCGGCGGCGTTCCTCGGCCACGGCGCGGTCGGCGAGGAGCCTGCGGTTGACCGCGACCTCCTGTTGCCAGCGGCGGACCGCCAGGGCGGTGCCGACGACGATCAGGGTGGACAGGGGCATGAGGGCGACGTCCTGCCAGGGCGGGATCCGGCCGCCCGAGCCTCCCAGCAGGGTGAGCCACACCGTGAGGACGGCGGCGACCGCGGCGACACCCGTCACCCGTGCGGAACAGGCTCGGGCCACGGAGTACAGGGCGACGAGCAGCACCGCGCCGAAGTGGCTGGGCAGCGGCACGGCGAGAGTGGCCGTCGCGTCGAGGACGAGCACGGCGGCGAGCGCGGCCACCGGATACCGGCGCCGCGCGAGCAGGGGCAGTGCCGCCACGGCGACGAGCAGGATCCCGCCGGCGCTGACGGCGTACCGGCCGTCGGGGTCGTCGAAGAACACATAGCTGAGCAGGTTCATCACACAGGCCCCGCCGGTCACGAACGCGTCGTTGCGGGTCCAGGGCGGCTCAAGTCGACCGGCGCGGCCGGGTCGCCCGGGGGGCGGTGCGGTGGGCGGCTGCTTCCCGGCGTCGGCGTCGGTGTCAGTGGCGATGTCGGCGTCGGCGGGTCCGGACTGTCGGCTCCTGGGCATGTCTGCGTTCTCCCTGCGTACGGCCTCCCGGCCCCGGAACAGGGTTGCACGGCCAACGCAGCGACGGCACCGGCCACGGGACCAGGACCACGGTCCTGGTGGCGGGCGTGACCGGGCCCCGGGTCCCCGGTCCGGATCATCCGCCGTCCCGACGTCCGCGGGCCCCCGGGCTGATGGTCTGGAGACCGGCCGGAAACCCCCGGCAGACATCCGCGATCCGTACCCCGGTCCGTGTCACCGGCCCGCACCCGAACCGTGGGCCCGTACGCCGACTCCCTCTTCCCCGATCCCTCTTACCCCTTCCCTCTTCCCCCTTCCCATCCGTCCGCCGGAGGACCCCCTTGATCCGCGCCCTGACCCGCTGCTCCACCCGGCACCCCTGGAAGGTCATCGCCCTGTGGGCGGTGCTGGGTGTCGCACTGAGTGCCCTGACCCCGACCCTGATGGACCGCGTCACCCAGGGCCCGACCGAGAACTTCCTGCCCCGGAGCTACGACTCGGCCGCCGCGCAGCACATCGCCCGGGAGCGGTTCGGGGCGAACCCCGACGCCACCACCGTCACGGTGCTGGTCGCCCGCTCGGACGGCAGGTCCCTGGGCGCGGCCGACCTGGGACGGATCCGGGCCGAGGCTGCGAAGCTCGGCAAACGGCGGGTGGTGATGCCGAGGCAGGACGACGGCCCGCGGTTCCTGGTGCCGGACCGCTCCCAGACGCCCCGTGTCGCCCCGGCAGCCACCGCCCCGGACCGGAGCTTCCTGCTGCTCTCGGTCGAACTGACCGGCAGTCCTGCGGACAAGGGGGTGCAGGGGGTCTACCGGGCCTTCCGGGACTCCGCGCGCACCCAGTTCGCCGAGACGGGGATGCGTACCGGCTTCACCGGTGACCTCGCCGGGACCGTGGACACGGCCGACGGCAACGCCACCCTCACCAAGGTCGCGGGCGGTCTCGCCGTCGGACTGATCGTCCTGCTCAACGTGCTGGTGTTCCGCAGCGCACTGGCCGCCCTGCTGCCCCTGCTGGCGGTCGCCGTGATCGGCTTCGTGGCGGTGGGCGCCGTCGCGGGAGGCGCGCTGCTCACCGGACGCGAACTCGACGCGGGCAGCACGGACCTGATCAACGTGGTCCTGCTCGGCATCGGCCTCGACTATCTGCTGTTCCTGATGTTCCGCTTCCGCGAGCAGCTGCGGAAGGCGCCGGGGCGGCCGGTCCGCGAGGTGGCCGAGCAGGTCTCGGGCCGGGTGGGCACCGCGATAGCCTCGGCCGCGCTGACCATCGTGGCCGCGTTCGCGACGCTGGGGGTGGCGGCCTTCGGGCAGTTCCGTTCGCTGGGGCCCGCCATCGCCGTCGCCGTACTGGTGATGCTGCTCGGTAGCCTCACCCTGCTGCCGGCGCTGCTCGCGGCGTGCGGACGCGCCCTGTTCTGGCCCTCCCGCTCCCTCGACCGCGAGCCGCCCGAGGGCCGGTCCGCCCGCCTCGGTTCGCTGCTCACACGACGGCCGCTCGCCCTGCTGGCCGCCTCCGTCGCCCTGCTCGCCGCTCTTGCCGCCGGACTCGCCGGGATGCGCATGGACTACGGCGGCTCCACGGGCGGATCGTCCGGGGAAAAAATCCCCGCCGCGGTCACCGCGGCCGAGATCTCCCGCACGCTCCCGGCGGGCACCTCGGACCCGACGAGCGTGTACGTCACCGCCAAGGACGGCGGCCCCCTGACCGTCGGGGCGCTGGACGAGCTCTCCCGCGCGCTCGGGCACGTCAAGGGGGTGGAGCACGTCGCAGCGACCGTCCTGAACAAGGACCACCGCGCCGCCCGCATCAACCTCCACCCGGCCGCGGACCCGCGCACCCAGCAGGCCCGCGACCTGGTGTCCGGTCCGATCCGCGACGCCGTCGCCCGGTACGCGCCCGCCACGACGACGGTGCACGTGGGCGGCACCGCGGCCATCCACGCCGACATCTCGACGGCCGTCGCGCAGGACCTGCGGACGGTGTTCCCGGTGGCGGCCGGGCTGATCGCGCTGATCCTGCTGCTCCTCCTGCGCAGCCTGCCGGCGCCGGTGGTGCTGCTGCTCTCGGTCGGGCTGGGCTTCGCCGCGACGCTCGGCGCCACAACGCTCCTGTTCCAGCACGGGCTCGGCGGGCCGGGCCTCCACTACACCCTGCCGCTGGTGCTGTTCCTGTTCGTCGTGGCCCTGGGCACCGACTACAACATCCTGGTCACCGACCGGATCCGGGAGGAGATGCGGCTGCCGGGAACGGGGCGCGCCGCCGTGGCACGCGCCGTGCGGCACACGGCGCCCGCCGTCGCGACCGCGGGTCTGGTGCTCGCCGCCTCCTTCGCCACCCTCGCCACCGCTCCCGGCAACGGCCAGACGGCGTTCGCCATGACCCTCGGCATCCTGCTCTCCGCGCTGATCGTCTCCCTGGTACTGGTCCCCGCCGTCGCCGCTCTGCTGGGCCGGGCCCTCTGGTGGCCGTTCGCCCCGCGCACCACCGGGCCCCGGGATCCGGGTCACGGCACGACCGCGGCGCGGGATCCGGAGCGCGGAGAGGACACCTCCCCGTATGTCACCGCCCGTCGTCGAGCGGCTTCCTGACCAGCAGTTGCATGCCCTGCGCCTCGTGGCCGTTCATCGTCGGCACGGTGATCCGGCGGGTGTGGACCGTTTCGAAGGCGGCCAGCAGGGCGGCGAGGCGGTCGGCGGAGTGGTGGCGGCAGACCGCGCCGTCGCCGGTCTCGAACACGCCGTGCGTGCCGTACCGTCCGGCGAACCTGGCGTACCGGTCGAGGTTGCGCTCGTCGTCCTGGAGCAGCAGGTCACTGACGTACAGCAGCCCGCCCGGTGCCAGGACCCGGCCCAGTTCGGCGATCAGCCCCTGCTGTGCCTCGTCGCCGGGTACGCAGGTCAGTACGGCGAACAGCACGGCCAGATCGACGCTCCCGTCGGCGGTTCCGGTCAGGGCCGGCGGCTCGTCGAGCACCTCGAAGCGCGGCGCGGGGTGCAGGTCGCGGGCGCGGGCGATCATGCCGGGCGAGGTGTCGGCGCCGGACAGCCGGCGGAAGCCGAGCTGTTCGAGGTGGTGCAGGGTACGGCCGTACCCGCAGCCGTAGTCGAGGACGGCGGCGGCGCGGTCGACCTCCGCCAGCCACGGCTCGTGCAGCGGATGCGCGAACCGTTTGGTGTCGGCGACCGCGTCCCAGTAGGCGGTCTGACGGTCGAGGTCGGTTTCGGGCATGGCGGGTGCCTCCATCGGTGTCCGGGGCCCGGTCCGTCCGGCTCATCGGACCGTACAAGCCGCACGGTCGCCCGACGGTGAATTCCCGCCGTCCGCCGCTTCGAGGAAGGTGGCGCCCGTCTCCCGCAGGCGCCGCGTCGCGTGCGCCGGGTCGATCAGGGACTCGGGGGTGTGCAGGCCCGGCGGGACGGGTTCGCCGCGCAGGCCCAGCAGCCGTTCGACGCCGAGCGCGATCCCGAGCGCGGTCACCGGCCGCTGGCCCCGCGGGTGGACGAGACGGCGGCCGACCCGCAGCGGCGCGCCCGTCGGGCCGACGCCTTCGATGTCGATCCGGGCCTCGAAGGGGGCGGGTTCGCCGTGCCGCCGGGCCGGGGACCGGCCGACGGCCATGTCGAAGCGGACGTTCGGCGCCCCTGTCGCCCGCGCGAGGCTCGGCACGTCCAGGACCGCGACGCTCACGCCGGGCAGTACCGTGCCGTCGCCGGTCGGTACGTCCGCCTCCGCGTCGGGGCCGTTGACCCAGGTGAAGACGGAGTCACGGCGCACCAGGCCCGCCGTGCCCGCGGTGGTCCACCGTGCCAGGTCGGCCACTCCCGCGGGCCCGCCGACGTCCGACTCGTCCAGGGCGGCACGGACGCGGAGGGTGTCGATCCGGTCGAACTCCCGGGCCAGTCCGAGCGTCGCGAGGGTGAGGATCCCGGCGCAGAAGTGGCTGGCCATCAGGACCGGTGCGGCGGTCGGGCGGTGCGCGGTGGCGACGACTTCCGGTGCGATCTCCACCAGGCCGCTGGAGATGCTGAGGTACGGCACGCCGTGCTGCTGGGCGTAGTGCAGTGCGTTCTGCTGCTGGTCCCACAGTGCGGCGACCACGGCCGACCAGCCGGGGCCGGACGGCAGGCCCAGATCCGCGCGCCGCAGGTCGACGGTGACGGCGGTGGCCCCGCCCAGTGCGTCGGCCACCCGTCGCGCACGTCCGAGGTCACGGCCCGCGAGGGTCAGCGGCAACTCGGGGTACCACCGGCGCAGCAGGGCCGCGGTGTCCGAACCCGCCTGCCCGGAACCGCCCAGGATCAGCAACGGCTTCTCGGATAAGGACGTCAACTGCCGCTCGGGCATGGGGAGTTCTCCTCGCATCCATCAAGCTACACTTTGTAGCCTACGTTTTGTAACATAGGCTGGGAGGCAGCACAACAGAGGCCCGCCACGACCGGCTCACGGCCGGGGAACCACAGCAGGGGGAAGAACCATGGCCAGCACTCCGGCCCGGCTGTCCAAGCAGGCACGGCGGGAGCAACTGCTCGACACCGCCGTTGAACTGGTGCGCGCCCGGGGCGCCGACGGCCTGACCCTGGTCACCCTCGCGGAGGCGGCCGGGGTCAGCCGCCCCATCGCCTACGACCACTTCAAGACCCGCTCCGGCCTGCTGCTCGCGCTCTGCCGGCGCCTCGACGCCCGCCACCGGAGAGCCGTCACCGAGGCGTTGCGGGACGCCGCGCCCTCCGCCGACGGGGTCGCCCGCGTGATCAGTGCCGCCTACTTCGCCTGCGCCACGGACATGCCTGAGCTCAACGCGGTCTCCGCCGCACTGAAGGGGAACCCGGAGATGGAGGCGGCCCAGCGCGAGATGCTCGACGAGTACATCGGCCTGATGGCCACCGCGCTGCTGCCGTACGCCGATGTCGCACCCGGCGCCCTGCGGCTGCGGTGCGTCGGGGTGCTGGGCGCGGCGGAGGAACTGGCGACCGCGCTGCACCGGGGCCGCGCCTCCGCGCCGGAGGTGATCGCCGCACTCACCGATCTGATCCTGGGCGGCCTCGGCAGGCCGGGCAAGAGCTGAGGCGGGCAAGAGCTGAGGCGGGGAGGCGCGCCGGGGCCCGGAAGTCGCCGGGCCCGGGAAAGCACCGCCGCCGGGCACGCGCCGGAACCCGCCCGGCGGCGGGCCGGCGTCAGCGCAGGCCGTGCAGCCTGGCGGCCAGGTCGCGGCGTTCCTTCGCCGTGTAGCCGCCCCAGATTCCCTCGGGAACACCGTGGTTCATGGCCCACTGGAAACAGCGCGCCCTCACCTCGCACAACTCGCAGACGTCCTTGGCCCTGCGCTCGTCGAGTTCCGTCGCGTCGGACGTGCCCACCGGGAAGAATATTTCCGGATCGGATTCCACGCACAGTGCCTGCCGCTGCCAGTTGAGGTCCTTGCGAACCTGTGGCGGCAGTCCGGGAATTCGGGTCATGGTGAACCCCTCTGGTCGTGGCCCCTGCACTGCGCGAACCGCGCTCCGGGCCCTGAATATTGTTTTTCGCCGACCGGTCCGACTACCTCCACCCTTGTGAGCCGCACCGGGAGGGTCAAGCCGCCGAAGGTCCTCTCCCCCGGGACCATCGGCCCGAACGGGCCGCGCGGCGGCACACGGAGGACACAGGGGCAGGTCGGGCGGGGCGCGCCGGCCCGCGGCGGGACCTTCGGCTCTGCCCGGCCGGGACCTTCGTCACCTGTTTCTCCCATGGGGCCGGACCGGAATCACGGAATGCCGCAGAATTCCGCCACGGACAAGGAGTGCAGCGGATTCTTCGCCTTTTCCGGCCGTCCGATTGCTTTTTGACAATTCGGCAGGCACCCCGCAGGGTGATTCCGGTAGTGCGTTTCGCGCGCACCGCCCCGTGCACCCGTTCACTTCCGACCCGTGCACCGCGCCTGTTCGGCGAACCCCCTCCTCATTCGGATCGTCCGGCACGTACCGCCGGTGAAAGGGACGACGTACCCGTGGCTGACATCACGTTCGACAGGACCACCTGCATCTACCCGGGGGCCGAGCGCCCCTCGGTGGACGCGCTCGACCTGCACATCGAGGACGGCGAGTTCCTCGTGCTCGTCGGCCCCTCCGGCTGCGGGAAGTCCACCACGCTGCGCATGCTGGCCGGTCTGGAGGACGTCAGCAGCGGCACCCTGAGCATCGGGGGCCGTGACGTCACCCATCTGCCGCCCAAGGAACGGGACATCTCCATGGTGTTCCAGAACTACGCGCTCTACCCGCACATGACGGTCGCTCAGAACATGGGCTTCGCCCTGAAGATCGCCAAGAAGCCGAAGGACGAGATCGCCCGCCGGGTGGCCGAGGCCGCGAAGATCCTCGACCTCACCGAATACCTGGAGCGCAAGCCCAAGGCGCTCTCCGGCGGTCAGCGCCAGCGCGTCGCGATGGGCCGCGCCATCGTCCGCGAGCCCCAGGTGTTCCTGATGGACGAGCCGCTCTCCAACCTCGACGCCAAGCTCCGGGTGCAGACCCGCGCCGAGATCGCCCGGCTCCAGCGGCGGTTGGAGACCACGACCGTCTACGTCACGCACGACCAGGTGGAGGCCATGACGATGGGCGACCGGGTCGCCGTGCTGAAGGACGGACTCCTCCAGCAGGTGGCCTCGCCGCGCACCATGTACGACCGGCCCGCCAACAAGTTCGTCGCCGGCTTCATCGGCTCCCCCGCGATGAACCTGATCTCGCTGCCGCTGCACGAGGACGGCATCCGGTTCGGCGGCACCATCCTCAAGATCAGCCCGGCCGCCCGCGCGGCGGCCGGCGGCCCGACCGTCACGCTGGGCATCCGTCCCGAGCACCTCGACTTCCACGCGAAGCACAGCGACAAGGGGCTGCCGGTCACCTTCTTCACCGTGGAGGAGCTGGGCTCGGACGGATACGCGTACGGCACGCTCGCGGTGGAGGGGGGCACCGAAGTCCCGCTGACCGTGCGCACGTTCGGCCGCGAGGGCGGTCTGCGCGACCAGACGATCCGGGTCATACCGCGCCAGGAGGAGATGCACCTGTTCTCCGACGTGACGGGCGAGCGGCTGCCCGACTGACCCGGCAGGGCGGCGGCGAACGCGAGCAGCGGCAAACGACCGGCAGGGGCCCGGCACCGTCACACGACGGTGCCGGGCCCCTGCCGGTCACCGTTCCCCTGCGGAGCCGTACGGCCTCCCCTACGGGCCCCGCGCGGGGAGGACGGGCTGTGCCCCGGTCCCGAGAGAGCGCGGGACCGGGGCATGGGTGCGGGTGCAGGCGCAGGTGCGGGTGCGGGTGCGACGTACGAGGCGTACGAGGCGCCGGAGTGCAGAGGTGCGGGGATGCGGCCTGCCGTTACCCCTCCGTCGGAGCGCCGCGCCTCCGCCCCTCCGTCAGAGTGCCGCGCCGAAGGCGACCGCCGCGGCTCCCACCAGGCCCGCGTCGGTGCCCGACTCGGCGGGCTCCACCCGTACGTCACGGGTGAAGGAGAGCGTCGCGTACCGCTGGAGTTCCCGGCGTACGCGGTCGAAGAGCAGGTCGCCCGCCCTGGCGACGCCGCCGCCGATCACCACCGTCTCCAGCTCGACCAGCGCGGCGGTGGCCGCCACCGAGGCCGCCACCGCGCGGGCGGCCCGGTCGAAGGCCGCCAGCGGCACCTGCTCACCCGCCCGCGCCGCCTCGGCCACCGCCTGGGCGGTGGCGGGCACACCGGTCGGCGGGGTCCAGCCGTGGGCGACGGCGTAGCGGACGATGCTCGGACCGCTGGCGATGCGCTCGACGCAGCCCCGGGAACCGCAGGGGCACTCCTCGCCCTCCAGGTCCACGCTCATGTGACCGATGTGGCCCGCGTTTCCGGAGAGCCCGGTGAAGAGCTTGCCCTCCAGGAGCAGTCCGCCGCCGACGCCGGTGGAGACCACCATGCACAGGGCGTTGGTACGGCCGCGTGCGGCGCCGCACCAGAATTCCGCGGCGGCGATGGCGGGGCCGTCGCCGATGAGTCGTACGGGCAGACCGTCGACGGCGTCGCGCACCCGGTCGGCCAGCGGGAAGTCGCGCCAGCCGGGGATGTTGACCGGGCTGACGGTGCCCTTGACGGTGTTGACCGGGCCCGCGCAGCCGATGCCGACGCCGACCGCCCTGCTCCAGCCCGGGTGGGCGCGCAGGTCGTCGAGCACCAGGTGCACCTGGGCCATCAGGGCGTCGGCTCCCTCGGTGGCGGGGGTCGGGAGCTGGGTGCGGACCAGCAGCGCGCCGGAGGAGTCGACGAGCGCTCCGGCGATCTTGGTGCCGCCGATGTCGATGGCCGCGACGAGGGCGTCGGGCGCCAGCGCGTCGAGTGCCAGGGCGTCTGCGGAGTCGGCCGGGGAGGGGCTGTGCGGGAGCGGAAGAGGAAGAGTCATGGGTTTGGCGCTCGCTCGTCTCGTGGGCGGATCGGATGCTTGGGGGCGGATCTCGTGAGCGGTTCTCGTGGGCGGATCTCGTGGGCGGTTCTCGTGGGCCGGGCGGAAGCTCGTGCGCGGGGCCGGGACTCGTACACACGGGCCGGGGCGGCGGGTACGTACGCACGGGCCGAGGCCGGGTACGTGGGTACGGACCGACCGGCCCGTGGTGCGCGGCCGTACGGGCCGGCGGTCCCGGTCCCGTACATCCGCGCCTCGGGGCGTACGGGCCGGGCTCGGCGGGGGCTCCGGTCAGGAGGCCGTTCGCTGGGCCGGCATCTCCGGCGACGGCGGCGGTCCCACGCTCTCTCGCGGTTCCAGCCGGGGCAGCGGGTCCTGGAGGCAGCGCGGTTCGGAACCGGCCAGCAGGCTCAGCACCTCGGTGGCCGCCCGGTGCCCGAACGCGCCCGGCTCGCGGGACAGTGCGGTGATCCGGGGGTGGAAGGTGCGGCAGATCGCCGAGTCCTCCCAGGACACGATGGACACGTCCTGCGGGATGCGCAGTCCGCGCTCGGTGGCGACGCCCGCCGCCGCCACCGCCATCACCTCGTTGTGGCAGATCAGAGCGGTGGGGCACATCGGGCCCGAGAGGAGCCGACGGGCCGCCCGCACGCCCTGGTGGTCGCTGAAGTCGGTGGTCACCGAGACCGTGTGGTCGAGGCCCAGGCGCCGGGCGGTGGAGCGCAGGGCGGCGATCCGGCGGGCGGTGTGGGCGAGCCCGGGGGGACCCGCCATGTGCGCGATGCGGCGGTGACCGAGGTCGTACAGGTGCTGAATGATCAGTTCCATCGCGCCGGCGTCGTCCGCCCAGAGGTTGGAGAGCCGGGCGCGGCGGCCGTAGGTGGTGGTGGGGACGGGACCGTTTCCGGGGCGGGCGGTGCCCGGTGCCTCCATCGCCCCGACGACCACGGCGGGCATCCGGAGCGCGGCGAGCACCTCGGGCCGCGGGTCGCTGACCCGGGGGTCGACCACGATCACGCCGTCCACCCGGCCCTCGGCCCACCAGCGCCGGTAGAGGTCGCACTCGGCCTCGATGTCGTCGACCATCTGGAAGACGAGGGCGTGGTCGTGCGGGGCGAGGCCGGCCTGGATGCCGGAGACGACCTGGAGGAAGAAGGCCTCGACGCCGAGGCTGCCGGCCGGGCGGGCCAGCACCATGCCGATCGCCCGGGAGCGTTCGTCGCCGGGGCCGCCGCCGCTGCCGGGGCCGGTGCGCCGGCCGAGCCGGTCGGCGACGGCGATCACCCTGCGGCGGGTCGCGTCGGACACCCCGGGCCGGTTGTTCAGGGCGAAGGACACCGCGCTCGTGGACACCCCGGCCTCACGGGCGACCTCCTTGAGCGTCGGCACCCGCGGCGGCGGGCTCTCCGCGCCGGTGCCCCACGGGTTACCGCGCCCCTTCATCCGGCACCCCCTGCCGTGCGGCACACCCCTGCCGCGCCCCCGCATGCCGCGGCCCGTACGACGTACGGGCCCGGCCGCTCGCTATGTGTGAGGGCTCCATTGCCCTGGGCACACCCATGTCCGCAGAAATCCCTTCGGGTAGCTCCTACGCGCCACAGTATCGCCTCCCATATTCCTCCTCCTATGCAGCTCCACAGCTGTCCCACGACCCGAACTTTAGAGAATTTAGTCCTTTTTAGTTGGCCTGACCTGCGGCTTTACGATTTTTAGTCGTTTATCTAGCGTTGACGTAAAGGGAATTGAACTACAGGCTGACGCCGAGCTCTTCGCACCAGGCAAGAACCCAGGCAAGGAGTAAGTTCCTATGTCCATTCGTCGCAGCGTCGCGATCCGGACAGCTGTCGGCCTCGGCACAGTCCTCTGTCTTTCCGTTGTCACCGCTTGCGGTGGTGGAGGTTCCGACAAGGCCTCGGCCACCGACGGCAAGATCGAGGGCAGCATCAAGTTCCAGACCTGGAATCTCCGGGCGAACTTCAAGGACTACTTCGAAGGAGTCATCAAGGACTTCGAGAAGCAGCACCCCGGAACCAGTGTCAAGTGGGTCGACCAGCCCGCCGACGGCTACCCCGACAAGCTGAGTGCCGACGCCTCGGCCGGCTCGCTGCCGGACGTCATGAACGTGTCGCCGGACCTCGCGTTCCCGCTCGCCAAGGCGGGACTGCTGCTGAATCTGGACAAGGACAAGACGGCCTCGAAGTTCAAGCCCGAGTACCTGGAAGGTGCTTGGAAGGGCTTCGAGATGCCCGGCATGGACGGCACCTACTCCTTCCCCTGGTACCTCAACAGCGGCCCGCTGTTCTACAACAAGACGATGTTCAAGAAGGCCGGGGTCGACGCGGAAAAGGCGCCGAAGACCTTCGACGAGCTGTTCAGCACGGCGGAACAGCTCGCCAAGAAGGGTGAGGCCACCCTCGGACAGCCGCCGACCATCGAGGACTTCGGCCGCTACGGCGTCGAGGCGATGGACAAGGAGGGGAAGAAGTTCACGCTCAACAGCGAGAAGGGCGTCGAACTCCTCACCAAGTACAAGAAGTTGTACGACGACGGCGGCCTGCACAAGCAGACGCTGACGCTCAAGGACGACTCCACGGGCCAGAAGTTCCTCCAGCAGGAAATCGCCATGAACCCGGGCAGCGCCCACGACCTGGACAACTTCAAGAAGAACGCCCCGTCGCTGTACGACAACATCGGCATCACCGAGGTGCCCACCAACACCGGCAAGCAGAACATGTACCTCCAGGGTCTGTCGGTGAACTCGCAGAGCAAGAACGCGGCCACCGCCGTGGCCTTCGCCCACTTCCTCACCAACGAGAAGAACCAGGAGGCCTTCGGCAAGAAGGTCGCGGTCTTCCCCTCCACCAAGGGCTCGCTGGACAAGGAGTACTGGACGAAGGAGGACGGCACCGAGGAGGGCAAGATCCGCGTCGCCTCGGCCAAGATGCTGCCGACCGCGGTGAACTACACGCCGGTGCTGTTCAGCGATGAGATGAAGACGATCCTGCGCAACGAGATCGCCAAGTGCTTCCAGGGCAAGGCCTCCCCGAAGGCCGCGCTCGACAGCGCCGTGGAGCAGATGGACAAGCTCCTCGAGCAGAACTGACAGGAGGTCAGCCCCCCGTGAGCACGTCCTCCGAAGCGGCCCCCGCAGCATCGGCCGCACCCGCGGCCGGTGCGGCACAGGCCGCACCCGCGGCCCCGGCCGCCTCCGCGACCGGTGGCTCGCCCGCCCGCCGCCGTGCCTCCGGGCACGACGGCGGGCGGGGGCGGCGCACCCACCGGCCGCTCAGCCCCTGGCTGTTCCTGGCCCCGGGCCTGCTGATCACCCTGGCGTTCAACCTCTACCCGTTCTTCGCCACGGTCTGGAAGTCCCTCACCGACGCCCGCACCCTCACCGAGGGCAAGTTCGTCGGGCTGGAGAACTTCCAGGCGCTGTTCAGCGACGAACAGTTCTGGGTGGCGCTGCGCAACAGCGCGCTGTACGTCGTCGTGGTCGTCCCCCTGCTGGTCTTCCTGCCCCTGCTGCTCGCGCTCCTGGTGCAGAAGCACGTGCCGGGCATCGCGTTCTTCCGCTCCGCGTACTACACCCCCGTGGTGGCGTCGGTGGTGGTCGTCGCCCTGATGTGGGTGTGGATGCTGGACGACCGCGGGTTCGTCAACGGCGTCCTGCAGATGCTGGGCATCGACCCGGTGCCGTTCCTCTCCAACCAGTGGCTGCTGCTGCTGAGCTCGATGCTGCTGACGGTCTGGAAGGGCCTCGGCTACTACATGATCATTTACTTGGCCGCGCTGACCAACGTGCCGCGCGAGCTGCACGAGGCCGCCGAGGTGGACGGGGCCGGCGCGATCCGCCGCTTCTTCTCCATCACGGTGCCCGCGGTCCGCTCGACCATGGTGCTGGTGGGCGCGCTCTCCTCGGTCTCCGCCTTCAAGGTCTTCTCCGAGGTCTTCATGATCGCCGGTCCCACCGGTGGTCCCGGCGGCCAGGACACCACGCTCGTGATGCTGATCCAGCGGGTCGGCACCGGGCTCCAGGGACGTACCGGATACGCCTCGGCGATCTCGATCACGCTGTTCGTACTGACGCTGATCCTGATGCTCTTCGTGCTGCGGGCCGACCGGAAGGACAAGGACTGATGAGCACCACGACCCAATCCGCGGGCGTCCCGGCAGCTCCCGCTCCCCCCAAGGCCCCGCGCCGCAAGCCGCGCCGCCGGACCGGTTCCACCTGGGGACTCGTGGTGCGCTACCTGGCGCTGACCCTGGTCCTGCTGGTGATGATCGGCCCGTTCCTCTGGCAGCTCTCCACCTCCCTCAAGGGCGCCACCGAGGACATCTTCACCTCGCCGCCGCAGCTGCTGCCCCAGCACCCGACCCTCGACAACTACAAGGGCGTCGCGGACATCATCCCGGTCTGGGACTACATCCTGAACTCCCTGAAGGTGGCCGTCACCAACGTCCTGACGAACATCGTCGGCGCCGCCATGGCCGGTTACGCCCTGGCCCGGCTCCGCTTCAAGGGGCGCGCGGTCGCCTCCCTGGTGTTCGTGGCGGCACTGCTGGTCCCGATGGAAGCGATCATGATCGCCCAGTTCGCGACCATGCGCAGCCTCGACCTGAACGACACCCTCGTCGCCGTGGTGCTGCCCGGCTGCATCGGCGCGATGAACGTCCTGCTGATGCGCAACGCCTTCAGCGGCATCCCGTACGAGATCGAGGAAGCCGCCATCGTCGACGGCGCCAACGTGTGGCAGCGCTTCACCAAGGTGGCACTGCCCGCCGTCAAGGGCACCCTCGCGGTCGTCGCGATCTTCTCCTTCATGGGCGCCTGGGACGACTTCCTGTGGCCGCTCATCGTGCTCTCGGACTCCGAGAACTTCACGCTCACCGTGGGACTGAACTTCCTGCACGGCACCTTCGCCAACAACCAGCGGGTGGTCGCGGCCGGCACCATCATCGCCGTCGCACCGCTGATCGTGATGTTCGCCTGTCTGCAGCGCTTCTTCTTCAAGGGCGTCGGCGAAGGCGCGGTCAAGGGCTGACCGCCCTGCCCCCTCGCCCTCCCCGCCCCCGCCCCGCACCGATTTCTGGAGCCCCCCATGGCTGCCCCTCCCGCACCCCGCGCACCCCGCTTCGGCGTCAACTACACCCCCAGCCAGGGCTGGTTCCACCACTGGCTCGACTACGACCCGAGCGCCGTCCGCGCCGACCTGGAGTCGATAGCCACGCTCGGCCTGGACCACGTACGGGTCTTCCCGCTCTGGCCGTACTTCCAGCCCAACCGCTCCCTGATCCGGCCCCGGGCCGTGGAGCAGCTGCTCGACATGGCCGACGCCGCCGCCGAACTGGGCCTCGACGTCAACGTCGACGGCCTCCAGGGCCACCTGTCCAGCTTCGACTTCCTGCCGGCCTGGACCCGCACCTGGCACCGCCGCAACCTGTTCACCGACCCGGACGTCGTCTCCGGCCAGGCCGAGTACCTCAGGACGCTCGCCCAGGCCCTGTCCGACCGGCCCAACTTCATCGGCATGACCGTCGGCAACGAGGTCAACCAGTTCTCCGCCGACCCGCACCCCGACCCGGACCGGGCCACCCCCGAGCAGATCGACGCCTGGCTGACGACGATGCTCGCCGCCTGCGAGGAGGGCGCCCCCGGCCGCCCCCACCTGCACGCCGAGTACGACGCCACCTGGTACCAGGACGACATGCCCTTCACCCCCGACCACGCCGCCCGGCACGGGGCGATGACGGCGGTGCACTCCTGGGTGTTCAACGGCACCGCCCAGCTGCACGGCCGGGCCTCGGTGCCCAGCGAGCACCACGCCGCGTACCTCGTCGAGCTGTCCCAGGCGTGGGCCCGCGACCCGCACCGCCCGGTCTGGCTCCAGGAGGTGGGCGCCCCCGCCCCGCTGGTGCCGCCGGAGCACGCCGCCCAGTTCACCGAGGCGACGCTGCGGGCCGCACTGGACTGCCCGAACCTGTGGGGCGTCACCTGGTGGTGCTCGCACGACGTCTCGCGCTCCCTGGCCGACTTCCCCGAGCTGGAGTACGGGCTCGGACTGCTCACCAACGACCGCAAGCCCAAGGACACCGCGCAGGTACTGGCCCGGGTCGCCGCCGAGTACGCCGACGGGTCCCGCACCTTCGCCCCCGCCCCGCGCACCACCGCCTTGGTGGTCGACGCGGGCGACACCCTCACCACACCCGCCCGGTCGGTGTGCGCCCCGGGCGGCGCCTTCTACGAGGCGTTCTTCCGGCTCACCGCCGAGGGCGCCCGCCCCACCGCGGTCCTCGCCGAACGGGCCACCGACACCGAGCACCTGGCGGCGCGGGGCATCACCGACGTACTCACCGTCGAACAGGTCGCCTGACACACCCCCGCGGGGCACCGGTACGCCTCACGCCCCGCTCACCTCCCTGCCCTCATTCTCGTCACACCAGCACCACCGCACCGAAGGAGACCTCCCCATGCACGACGACCGCGGACTCGTCGAGGCCAGGCTCAAGCGCGTACTCGACGAACGCATCCGTCCTGCCGTATACCCCGTGTCGGTGCCCCTCGACGTCGCCGTGTGGGACGCGCCGGGCGAGCCGGTGCCCGTCGAGGAGGGCCTGGCCGCCGAGCCGAAGCCGGTCGCCGTGGGCGACATGTGGGGCAAGCCGTGGGGCACCAGCTGGTTCACCGTGACCGGCACCGTGCCCCAGGAGTGGGCCGGCCGCCACGTCGAGGCCGTCCTCGACCTCGGCTTCGACGAGAACATGCCCGGCTTCCAGTGCGAGGGCCTGGTCTACCGCCCCGACGGCACCCCGGTGAAGGGCCTCAACCCGCGCAACCAGTGGGTGCGCGTCGGCGCCCCCGTGGAGGGCGGCGAGAAGGTCGAGCTGCGCATCGAGGGCGCCTCCAACCCCGTACTCCTGGACTACCACCCCTTCCTCCCCACCCAGCTCGGCGACATCGAGACCTCGCACTCCAACCCCCTCTACAAGCTGGAGCGGATGGACCTCGCCGTCTTCGACGAGACGGTCTGGCAGCTGGTCGTGGACCTGGAGGTGCTGGGCGAGCTGATGGCGGAGCTGCCCGTCGAGTCCGCCCGCCGCTACGACATCCTGCGCGCCGTGGACCGGGCGCTGGACGCCGTCGACCTCCAGGACGTGGGCGGCAGCGCCGCCGCCGCCCGCGCCTGCCTGGAGGACGTGCTCTCGACGCCCGCCGAGCCGTCCGCCCACCGCATCACCGCCGTCGGCCACGCCCACATCGACTCCGCCTGGCTGTGGCCGCTGCGCGAGACGGTCCGCAAGGTCGCCCGTACGACGTCCAACATGACGGCACTGCTGGAGGACGAGCCCGACTTCGTCTTCGCGATGTCGCAGGCCCAGCAGTGGGCGTGGATCAAGGAGCACCGCCCCGAGGTGTGGAAGAAGGTCGTCGCCGCCGTCGAGGACGGCCGCTTCGTACCGACCGGCGGCATGTGGGTCGAGGCCGACACCAACATGCCGGGCTCCGAGGCGATGGCCCGTCAGTTCGTGCACGGCAAGCGCTTCTTCATGGAGAACTTCGGCGTCGAGAACGACGAGGCCTGGCTGCCGGACACCTTCGGCTTCGCGGCCGGACTGCCGCAGATCATCAAGGCGTCGGGCGCCAAGTGGCTCCTCACGCAGAAGATCTCCTGGTCGCAGGTGAACAAGTTCCCGCACCACACCTTCCAGTGGGAGGGCATCGACGGCACCCGGATCTTCACCCACTTCCCGCCCGTCGACACCTACAACTGCTCGATGAAGGGCAGCGAGATCGCCCACGCGGCGAAGAACTTCAAGGACAAGGGCGTCGCCTCGCAGTCCCTCGCCCCGACCGGCTGGGGCGACGGCGGCGGCGGCACCACCCGCGAGATGATCGCCAAGGCGGCCCGGCTGCGGGACCTGGAGGGCTCCGCGAAGGTCGAGTGGGGCACCCCCGCCGACTTCTTCGAGAAGGCACAGGCCGAGTACCCCAAGCCGCCCGTGTGGGTGGGCGAGCTGTACCTGGAACTGCACCGCGCGACGCTGACCAGCCAGGCCGGCACCAAGCAGGGCAACCGGCGCAGCGAACACCTCCTGCGCGAGGCCGAACTGTGGGCCGCCACCGCCGCCGTGCGGGCCGGCTTCCCCTACCCGTACGAGGACCTCGACCGGATCTGGAAGACGGTCCTACTCCACCAGTTCCACGACATCCTGCCCGGCTCGTCCATCGCCTGGGTGCACCGCGAGGCCGAGGCCACGTACCGCAGGATCGCCGGTGAGCTCGACGCGATCATCGACGCGGCGCAGGCCGCGCTGGCGGGCGAGGGCAGCACCCCGCTGGTCTTCAACTCCGCCCCGCACACCCGCGACGGCGTCGCGGCCGGCGGCGCCTCGACCGCGGTACGCGGCGACGGCGCGCACCTGACGCGCTCCGACGACGGCAACCTGGTCCTCGACAACGGGCTGCTGCGCGTCGTCGTCGACCCGCGCGGCCTGGTCGTCTCCGCGTACGACCTGGTCAACGGACGCGAGGCACTGGCCCCCGGCGCCCCGGCGAACCTGCTCCAGATCCACCCGGACTTCCCCAACATGTGGGACGCCTGGGACGTCGACGCCTTCTACCGCAACACCGTCACCGACCTGACGGACGCGGACGAGGTCGCTCCGGCCCCGCAGCCGTCCGGCGACGGCGCCGCCGCGGTACGGATCGTGCGCTCCTTCGGCGACTCGAAGGCGACCCAGGTACTGAGCCTGCGTCCGGGCTCGCGCCGCCTCGACATCGACACCGAGGTGGACTGGCACGAGACGGAGAAGTTCCTGAAGCTCTCCTTCCCGCTGGACGTGCACGCCGAGCGGTACGCGTCGGAGACCCAGTTCGGGCACTTCTACCGGGCCACCCACACCAACACCTCGTGGGAGGCCGCCAAGTTCGAGGCCTGCAACCACCGCTTCGTGCACCTGGAGGAGCCGGGCTGGGGCGTGGCCCTGGTCACCGACTCGACGTACGGCCACGACGTGACCCGCGCGGTACGGGACGGCAAGGACGACGAGAACGCCGACGGCGGTACGACGACGACCCTGCGGGCCTCGCTGCTGCGCGCCCCGCGCTTCCCCGACCCGGAGACCGACCAGGGCGTGCACCGCTTCCGGCACTCGCTGGTGCCGGGCGCCACGATCGGCGACGCGGTCCGCGAGGGCTACCGGGTGAACCTGCCCGAGCGCGTGCTGGCCGGTGCGGGCGAGGTCGCGCCGCTGGTCACCGTCGACGACGACGCGGTCGTGGTGACCGCGCTGAAGCTGGCCGACGACGGCAGCGGCGACGTGGTGGTCCGCTTCCACGAGGCCAACGGCGGCCGGGCGAACACCGTCCTCACCCCGGGCTTCCCGGTGGTGGACGTGGTCGCCACGGACCTGCTGGAGCGCCCGCTGGAGGGTGCGGAGCCGGAGCCGGTGGCCGGCGGCGTGACCGTGGGCCTGCGCCCGTTCGAACTGCGGACGCTGCGGTTCCGCAGGGGCTGATGGCTTGGGGGGCTCGGGGGGCTCCGGGGGGGGCTGGAGTGGCTCGGGTTGCTTGAGCAGCCCGGGTGGCTCAGGTGGCTTGAGAAGCCTGAGTGGCCCCAGTAGTCCCAGCAGTCCCAGTGGTCCTATTGGCCCGAGTGAGCGGGGCCGTCGCCGACATGGGTCGGGGGCGGCCCCGCGGTCGTGCTCGGAGTGCGGTCGCGGACGCGGACCCGGTCGTCACGATCGCCTCGGACAGCGGGGGGAGGGTTCAGCGGAGGGCGATGAGCCCCGCATCCGTGGGCTCGAAGCCGCAGGCGTCGAAGTAGAAGGGGCGCAGGTGGTCGTCGAAGTCGACGTGGAGCCATTCGCAGTGCGCCGCGCGGGCGTGGCGCGCCGCGACCGCCACCAACTCCGTTCCGACACCGGCCTTGCGCATGTCCTCGACGACCATCGTGTCGAGGACGAAGGCGTGCACGCCCCCGTCCCAGGCCACGTTCACGAACCCCACGAGCCTGCTGGCCACCCGGGCGCAGACCCAGCCGAGGCTGTGCCGGTTCACCTGTACCCACCAGTCGATGGGCAGCGGGGCGTGGTCGAAGGCTTCCGAGTGAAGGGCGTTGACGGCCTCGTTCTCGAAATCGCCACGCCACTCGTACGTGATCGTCATGCGCCGCATCGTAGGCCCGGTGCGGCGGACGCCGCCCGGCCATTTCCGGCCGGAGGGCGGGACGGGCGGCCGGGGGCGTACCGGTGGAGGACGCGGGGAGCCGTGTCGGCGGTCGACGCGGGGAGCCGTGTCGGCGGTCGACGCCGGGAGCCGTATCGGCGGAGGATGCCGGGAGCGCGTCAACTCCGTACCGAACTGCGGGTTGCGCACCATGCCCAGCGGTCGATGCCGTACGGCGGCGGTGTCACTTGCCGAGCTTCTCCGCGCGGGCGGCCCGTTTGGCGAACATCGCCTCCTTGGCCTCCGCCATCTCCCTCAGCGCGGTCTTCCGTTCCCGCTGCGCGAGCCGGTCCAGGTAGAGCTGCCCGCGCAGGTGGTCCGTCTCGTGCTGGAGGCACCGGGCGAAGTAGCCGCGCCCCTCGATCACCAGCGGATTGCCGTCCTTGTCCTGGCCCCGTACGACCGCACGGTCGAGCCGTGGCACCACCCGGTAGGGGCCCGGCACGGACAGACACCCCTCCGACTCCTCGATCAGCACCCGGTCCTCGGCCGGCACCTCGTCGAGAACGGGGTTGGCGATGTGCCCGACATGGCGGACGCCCCAGTCGTCGGTCATGTCCCAGACGAACAGCTGGAGGTCCACATCGACCTGGTTGGCCGCCAGCCCCGCGCCCTCGGCCACCTGGTTCGTGGCGAACATGTCGTCGATCAACTTCGACAGCTCCGGTGTACCGAATCGGGTGACCTCCCGGCACCGCCGCCGCAGGACGTCCTCCCCCACAACGGTGATGCGGCGGACCGCTCCCCGCTCGACCTCGGGCGCGAGTACGGGAAAGGAGTCGACGGGCTTCCCGAGCACACGCACCCGGCGGTCCCGCGAACCGTCCCCGTGCGAACCGCTGTCATCGAACCGAACTGCCATGAGATACCGATGCCTTCCACGCATCCCGCCAGGAGTGGGCCCGAGCACCGAAGAGCCCAGAACCCGGAAACCGCGTCCTGGAACCTGCACCCCCGAAGCCTTGAGCCCTTGGCCCCCGGAACCTCCGTGCCCTTGAGCCCTTGAGCCCTTGAGACCGGAGACCTTGAGGCCAGGGGTACGAGCCCTCAGCCACCCGCAGCGAGCTTGACCAAGTGCTTTGCAAAGTAGCACTCTTTGCAAATGAGCGAGCGAGGGAATGCCAAGAAGACTCCACCCCGGCAGCCGGTACGGGCCACAGAATCACCCAAATCACCAGTTCCGCCCCAACTCCGCTCCGGCGCAGGGCAGTCGACCCTCCCGGACCACCCCGTACGCCTCGCCCTTCTGGACCTGCTCGCCGAGGTCGGCACGGTGACGTCCACCCAGGCCGCCGGACGCCTCGGGTACAGCTCCGGCCTCTGCTCGTTCCATCTGCGCCAACTGGCCCGCCACGGTTTCATCGAGGAGGCCCCGCACGAGGGGGGCAGGGCCAGGCCGTGGCAGCTGCGCTGGGAGTCGGAAGCCGGGCCGACGGACGACGGCGGGTCGCCGACGGAGTTCAACACGCTCGCCCGTGGCCTGGAGGACGAGAGCTACCAGCAGTGGCTGGCCCACCGGGACCGCGCCCCGGCCGCGTGGCAGAAGGACGAGTCCTTCAGCGCCGTACTGCATCTGACGCCGGCGGAGCTGACGGAGGTCGCCGCGTCGATCCGCACCGTGCTGGCCGGTTACCGCGACCGGGAACAGGACCCGACGGCACGCCCGGCGGACACGGTCGCCGTGGCCGCCATCACCCGCCTGTTCCCCCTCCTGAACGACTGACCACACCGCTCCCCCACGCCACCTCCCTCACAAGCGCCTGGAGCACCCCCCACTGGCCCCACTCGGCCCTACGGCTCGTACAGCGGCAGGAAGTGAATGACCGCCTCCTCGTACGGATGGGCGTCGCGTACCGCTTTCCGTACGGCCTCGGCCTGCTCCGCGTCACAGACGGACTCGATCCGGCATTCCTCGGCACGCTGTACGACGCCCACCTCACCGTCGTACGGCTGCGAGCCGTCCAGCGGCTGCCAACTCCCGGTCACTTTCCAGACACTGGAGCAGCGCGCATACTCCCCCACCCGCCCGGCGCCCGCCGCGTGCAATGCCTCGATCACGGCTTCCGCATGGCTTTCCGGGACGGATATCTCAACTTTCAAGCGCATCATCCGCCGACCCTAACCGCCCCCTCACGTGCACGAGGGACCCGCACGAGGACCGGCACGGGGACCGACACGAGACCCACAGCCTGGCTCGAAATCGCCTTGCCGCGTCTCTGTCGACTCACCAAGTGACCGAACACACAAGGAATTCCAAAACACCCACCTCGCCACCAGGACACACCCGCAGCCACCGTTCGCGGCGGGAACCGCCCACGCGACCGGACAGCCCCCAACTCCACGAGCAAGCCAAGCCCCCTCCCCTGACACTCAATGTGGGCACCAGCCGGGCCACCAACCCGCCCGGACCCGAGGCGACATTCCGGATTACGGATTACGGATTCCGGACGACCGAAGCCAACCGTCACCCGCGCACGGCAAACGCAGACACCCAACCCCTCCCCCCTCCTCCTCGCCCTCACCTGGCACCACACGGCACCACCTGACGCATCGTGGCACCACATCGACACCACCCCGACATCACTTCGACGCCACCCCAGCGCACACACGCGCATGGACGGCCAGAAGCGGCCCAACAAGCCCCGCCAGAGACCCCGAAAACCCACAGGAGGCCGCCTGAGGGCCTCCCGCCCCACCCGGGACCCCATCACACCGGGACCTCGGAGTTTGGCCGCCAGAAGGGGCTTTATGGAGGCCGATTTTTAGCTCCACTCGCGAAAAATAGCCGATTCACCCCCTTCCTCCCCCGCAAACCCTCTCCCCTTCCCCCCTCTGGATTGAATACAGTACAGAGCTGTATCGTATTTACCCATGACAACCGATCACGGCGCTCGCGCCCCCGGCCGCCCCCGCAGCCGCGAAGCCGACGAAGCGATTCTCGGCTCGGCCCTCGATCTCCTCATCGAGCGCGGTATCGGCTCGACGAGCATCGAGCAGATCGCACGCCGAGCCGAAGTCACCCGGGCAACCGTGTACCGCCGCTTTCCGAATCTGACGGAGCTTCTGGTGCGCGCGGTCGAGTGGGAGTTCCGGGACACCGCCTCACCCTCGTTCGACTGGCCGGACGTCGACGCCATGGTCACCGACTGGGCGGACCACCTCAGCCGCCCCCGAACCCGACGACTGATCCGCCGACTGTACGGAACGGTCGACGACCTCCCCGAACTGCTGCACGCGTACGACCGCGCCCACGGCAGCCACCGAGGCCGCGCGGTCCACAGCACCCTCGAACGAGCCCGCGCCTCCGGCCAGCTGCCCCCCGGAACCGACCCCGCGCTCCTCCAACAGGTACTCAGCGGCGCCGCACTGCAACACCTGGCCAGCCACCCCGACACCACGAGCGCGGCCGACATCAGGGCCCACTTCCTCGCCATCCTGCAACTGACCGGCCTGACCCACGCCCCCTAGCCCGACCTGCCCACACCTCCTCCGCAACCTCCGGGCATGCCCGAGGGCCACAGCTCAACCCGCCACACGCCCGGCCGCACCCCAATCCGGCCCTCCCCGGCACACCTCCTCTCCCCCACCCCCACGAAGGAGCCCCGAACCGCCATGCCTCAGGAACACTCCTCCCCCATGCCCTGGCTGGGGCGCGACATCCGACAGGCCCGCAAGGAAGGCCCCGACGGCCTCGCCGCCCGGCAGCGCGCCCGGTTAGCCGATGCCGTGGCCCGAGCCCGCACCCACTCCCCGTACTACCGCGAGCTCTACCGCCATCTCCCCCGGCGGGTCGACGACGTGACCCTGCTCCCGGCCACCGACAAGACCCAGCTGATGGCCCGCTTCGACGACTGGGCGACCGACCGCGACGTCACATACGACCGGATCCACGCCTTCGTCGACGACCCGGACATGATCGGCCAGCCCTTCCTCGGCAAGTACATGGTGGCCACCACCTCCGGAACCAGCGGCCGACGCGGCCTGTTCGTGCTCGACGACCGGTACATGGACGTCGGCGCCGCACACACCTCCCAGGCGCTCGCCACCTGGCTGGGGCCCACCGGCATCCTGCGGACCGTCGCCCACGGCGGCCGGTTCGCGCAACTGGTCGCCACCGAAGGCCACTACGCGGGCTACTCCGGCTACCGCCGCGCGATGCGCCAGGGCGGCTGGCGAAGCAAGATCCTGCGGGCCTTCTCCGTACACACCCCGATGCCGGAACTGGTCGCCCAGCTCAACGCGTTCCGCCCGTCGGTCGTCATCGGCTACACCAGCACCGTCATGCTGCTCACCGCCGAACGCGAGGCCGGCCGACTCCACATCGAACCGACCCTGATCCAGCCCGCCGGCGAGACGATGACGACGGCGGACACCGACCGCATCGCCGCCGCCTTCGGCACCACCGTCCGCACGGTGTACGGCGCCACCGAGTGCACCTACCTGAGCTACAGCTGCGCCGAGGGCTGGTACCACGTGAACAGCGACTGGGCGGTGGTGGAACCGGTCGACGCGGACCTCCGGCCGACCCCACCGGGCGAGTACTCGCACAGTGTCCTCGTCACCAACCTCGCCAACCGCGTACAGCCCTTCCTCCGGTACGACCTCGGCGACAGCGTGCTCCAACGGCCCTACCCCTGCCCCTGCGGCAGCACACTCCCCGCGATCCGCGTGCAGGGACGCGCGGGCGACATCCTGACGTTCCCCACCGAGACCGGCGACGAGGTTCGGCTGAGCCCGCTCGCCCTCAGTACCCTGTTCGACCGCACGCCCGGAGTGGAACTCTTCCAGATCGAGCAGACCGCCCCCACCGCTCTGCGCGTACGGCTGCGCGTGTCCGAGGGCGCCGACCCGGACACGGTCTGGCAGGCCGTACAACGGGAGTTGGAGTTGTTGTCCGCGGACAACAAACTCGGCCACCTCACCCTGGAACGTGCCCCAGAGCCCCCGCAACAGGCCCCCGGCGGCAAGTTCCGCACAGTCATCCCACTCCCCTGACCAACCCCTCCCCCCCCCGTACGGCCGGTGGCCGATGGCCGCACCACCACCGGCTAAGCCTCGCCCACATCGCCTTCTTCATCGACCCAGGATTCGAACCGTGCCCAATCGAAGGGGTCCTTGACCTTGCCGAGGCTGGGCAGGCCCTCGTGGGCGAAGCGGCCCCGAAGCCATTCGAGCAGGGTGTCGGCCAGGGGCAGCGGCAGTGGCGGCCCCTGGTCCGCGTGGCGGGGGTAGACGATCAGCGGCCAGTCGTCGGGGTTCTCGCCCTCGGTCAGCCAGCACAGGGAGTCGCCGTCGAGGGTGCTGCCGAACGGCAGGATCCCGCCCGGCTCCGGCCACGCGGCCAGGGGGTGGTACTCCGGGTGGCCGTCCCGCAGCGAACGGTAGGCGTCGCACGCCCAGCCGATGTGCTCGGCCAACCCCAGCCGGTCCGAGGTCAGCGGGGTGTCGAGGTTGAGCCAGCCCGCCCAGCACCCACCGCCGTACCGCTGCATCAGCTCCACGTACTCCGTGGGAAGACGCGTCCCGAGCCGTTCGTACAACCACTCCCAGCTCTCCTCCCCCAGCTCCGGCCTCGCCGGAGGCGGAACGAGAGCGGTCAGTGCGGCAAGTCCGCTGCCCTCGGTAAGTGCTGCCCGCTGCTGCGGGGTGGGCTCCGGCCGGGGCGGCGGGGGCTGCCAGGGCCCCGGAACCAGGTCGGTGAGGAACGCGGTGCGGCTGGCCGTGGCAGGCATGCCCTGGCTCACGAGGCCGGCCAGGAACGGCAGAAGCTGCTGGGTGGTGCGCTGCCAGGGGTCGCCACCCTGGTTCGCCACGTCCTGGTCGCGTCCGACAACGGGCCAGGCATCGGGATCTTCGGAGACCGTCGTGTCCCAGTAGAGAACATCGCTGGTACGCGTCTCACCCCAGGGCAACCAGCCGTCCGGCGCTCTTTCCTGCTCCTGCTTCACCCAGGACGCGTACTCGAACCGGCTCTCCCCCGCACACGGTATGTGCAGCCAGAGGTGCGACCCGATGTCCAGCGGCCCGTACGCGGAGGCAATCGCCTTGTAGTCACCGGGCAGCCGCAGCCCGAGCCAGGACTCAACGGTTTCCCAGTCGACGGGCACAGCATCAGTGCCGGTCAGGGTGAAGAGTTCCGCGAAGGCGGCGGCGCTGTCGACAGCACGGGGTTCCGAAGTCATGGGAAGGGAGCCTGACACACCCCACTGACATCACCGCCGACCCGATGCCCCACCACTCCCCCGACGCCCGCGACGTGTTGTCCACGGACAACAGACTCCCCCAGTCCCACCCCCCTTGTCCGCCCCGGCACCGCTGCTCAAGCGTCGCTACCCAAGCCTCAGCGTTCCACCATGCGCCGCACCATCCGGCGCATCACCTCAACTGGCAGCCCGGGATTGCGCGCAGCCCGCTGGGCATGCGCCGCGTCCCGCAGCAATCGCACCAACACCCGCGCGGGCAGCCGAGGATGGCCGACCGCCGCGAAGCGTACGGACTCCTCCGGATCTTCGAGCAGTCGGACCGCCGCAACCACCGTGAGCCGCGGATCGGACGCCGCCCGGCACCGCACCTCCCTGTCGGGGTCCCTGCTGAACCGGTCCACCAGCTCCGGGGTCGACTTCGGGTCATCCAGAGCGAGTTGGCGCATCCGTGGATTCGGGTCGTCCGCGTACCGCAGGAGGCGATGCCGGGGAAATTTCGGGTGGGCGCGCGGCCGGTCCGGGAAGCTCAGGCTGCCCGTCCACCACTGCCACACCGACAGCAGCATGTCGGCGGGCGCATCCTCACAGGACTCGGCGAGGAAGAGCTGCACAACCCGGTCCTCGTCCCGCGCCAGAAGTGACACGACGTCAGGCGGCAAGTGACGGGCTCGCGCCACACTTCGCCGAATCAGCGGATGCGAGGACCCTGCCAGCCTGCGCATGGCATCCACGTCGTCGTGCAGGGCGGTCACCCACTCCAGCGCATGACGTTGGATACCCGGATCGAACTCGATACGGACGGCCGCTCGCTGCTCCTCTGTCAGCCCCGGCCTGACCGCCACCTCCCCTCTCACCTCGGCGTCCGCGTCGACGGCCAGCAGTCCAACCAGGTCCGCGGAGAGATACGGATTGCGCGCCAGAGCGCGCCGCAGCTCAGGATCCTGATGCGTCGCGAGCTGCGCGGCGAAGTCACCCTCCAGACGGCACGTCTCCACAGCAGTCACACCCAGATCCTGCGCATCGAACACGACGCGCGACAACGGATGCTCCCGGTGATGCATCAGGAGCGCCTGCCTGCGCGGCTCAGCGGCAGCATCGGCAAGCAACTTCCGTCGCTCTGGCTCCGTGAGATCGGACCAGGCCCGCCGACAGGCTTGCGCACGCACTCCAGGCACGGGATCGCCGCACAGCACGGCCAAGAGGCTTCCGGGCAGCCCACGCAGTCGCACCGCCTCCGCCCTGACCTTGTCGTCGGGATCGGCGCAGAGACTCTCGTACGCTGCCTCGGTCAGTGCCATGCCCCGATCGGCCGCGATAAAGGTGCTGATCCACCGCTCCTGTGCTGTCACGCCTTCACCGAGGATCAGACGCTCCCAGTGCTCGGCGGTGATGTTCGGCTGAACCTCCGCGAAGGCGTACCGCACCTTACGGTCGGGGTGGGCGAGCATCGCATCGACAACCGGTGCCGGCAGCGGGCGCCAGAAGTGATGGGTGGTGAGCCCGGTAAGTTCGGTCAACACATGCACGGGAACTGCGCTGTTGAACGCCAATCCTCGCGCCCACGCATCGCGTAGCCGCTGGATGGGCTTCGGCCCCCGGAACAAGGCTTCCCACGCAGCCTCCTGTTCCTCCGGGCTCTCCTTGGCCGCGGCCACCGCGGCCGCCTCCTGACGGGCGGGGATCCCGTCAACGAGGACGAGCCAGGTCTCGTACTCCTCGGCCGTGGCCCCCAACAGCACCTCGCCGTCCAGAGACAGCGTGACGAACTCCGGCCGTCCGGCCCGCTCCCCCAGCACACCGGCGAGATCCCACCCCGCCGAAGCGAGACGCACCCGGGTCCACTCCCCCGCCCCCGGCCCGTTCCAACTCCCCGGCACATTGATGAGGAAGACGCCCGCTCCCCCTTCGCCAAGGATCCCGTGCTCCACAGCTAGCCGGTACCACTGCGCGTTGAGCTCCTCGACCTGGTCGGGGCGGCTCTCCGGCACGGCCACCGTAGGCTCGGTCGAAGCCGCAGCCATGGGCCGCCAAGCAACCCAAGGCGGCACCACGTTCTCCGTCCGCCACTCCCCCACCACCTCCAGGCCGGCCCGCTGAAGCACCTCCTCCAGCGCGGCTCGTCCCCTGCCCGACCCCTCCGTTATGCCCGTCACGACAGCTCATCCTGCCCGACGCCGGTTACTCCGCGCCCTCACCGTCCCCCTGATGTGTTGTCCGCGGACAACACCGGCCCACGAAAGAACCGCCCATGGCCTACCTCCTCCTCTTCGCCTGTTTCACCGTGTCCGCAGTCGTCAGCACTCTCGCCGCCCGGGTGGGCCGCCGAGGCCAGGCGTGCGACCGCAACATCGGCTACTCGGTTCCCGCCCAGGTCCGCACAGACCCTGAACTCCGGCGACAGGCCAACACCCTGATCGCCCACTGGTGCACCGGAGCAGCGATCCTCAGCCTCGCCCCGCTGGCTCCCCTCGGCATGATCATCGCGAGCGACGGCACAGCAGACATCTCCACCTGGGGCCTGCTGGCCTTTGCCGCATACGGCTTCGTCGTGGTCGTGGTCGGCGGCTACCCCTTCGAGAAGATCAAGCATCTCGCCCCCTCCGACGCCCGCTGAGTGCGCGCTCTATCGCCCAAGAGAGTCGGATCTGTTGTCCGCGGACAACAGATCCAGCACTCCACCCCGGTTCCCTGCGGGCCCCGGACCTCTCTGACGGGCTCTTCGGTGTTGTCCGCGGACAACACTTCCGCCGACATTCCCCAAGCTGCTGTCCGGGCAGTCCGGACCTCTGGTGTTGTCCGCGGACAACGAATCGTCGCTCAGCGCTCGGCTCAAGGCCCCGAACCGAACCTCCGAGCCGCACCGGGCCAGCACCGCGCGCTCCGCATGTGTTGTCCGCGGACAACACATTCCTCACTGGCTGGACGTCGGTGCCCAGACTCCAGCGGCCGTCCCTTCACGTACGTGCTGCGCGTAGACGGCCACCTTGTTCTGGATGACCTCAAGGTTCGCCGTCAGATCCGCGATCTTGGCGAGCACGTTCCGCTCATGCTCCTGAAGCAGAGCGAGGCGGTCGGGTTCATTGCCCGGACCTGAGCGGACGAGTTCGGCGAACCGTTGGATGGTCGCGATCGGCATGCCTGATTCCCGGAGACGACAGCACAGGATGAGCCAGTCGACATCCGCCTGCTCGTAAATACGTTGGCCACCGCCTGAGCGCGGGATCTCCCGCAGGAGCAGGCCTTCACGCTCGAAGAACCGGAGAGCGTGGATACCCAGACCCGTCATCTCGGCGACCTTGCCGATCGGCCACCCGCCGTCGTTCGCCGCCTTCGCATCTTTGATCATGAAGGTGACAATAGCTTGACCTCGCTTGCACTCTAGGTTTTAACGTCATTCGCATGATCAACAAACAGACCGGGCTCTCCCGGCAACAGAAGATCGGCTCCGGATTCGGAGCGCTCAGCACGGCCGACGAGGTTCTCTCCGGAATCGATCTGACGGGCAGGACCGCTCTGGTCACCGGCGGATACTCGGGGCTCGGTCTGGAAACCACACGCGCGCTCTCCAACGCCGGGGCCCGCGTCGTGGTTCCGGCACGCCGACCCGAGACCGCCGAGGCCGCACTCCTCAGTGTCCCCCGGACCGAGGTTCGCCCTCTCGACCTGGCGGACCTGGAGAGCGTCCGAGCATTCGCCGAGGACTTCCTGGATTCGGGCCGCACCCTCGATCTGGTCATCAACAACGCGGGCATCATGGCCTGCCCGGAAACACGCGTGGGCCCCTCCGGCTGGGAGGCTCACTTCGCTCTCAACCACCTCGGCCACTTCGCGCTCATTCACCGGCTCCGCCCGGCTCTGGCCGAAGCAGGTGCCCGTGTCGTATCGGTGGCCTCCTCCGGACACTTCCTCTCCGATATCCGGTGGGACGACCTCCACTTCCGTACCGGCTACGACAGGTGGTTGGCCTACGCCCAGTCGAAGACCGCCAACGCACTCTTCGCCCGGCATCTCGACCTGCTCGGCGCGGACAGCAACGTACGTGCCTTCGCCGTCCACCCCGGCAGCATCCTCACCCCTCTGCAGCGCCACATCCCGCGCGAGGAGTGGCAGGCTCACGGCTGGGTCACCGATGACGGCCGTCCCGCCGCCGGGTTCAAGACTTCCCAGCAGGGCGCGGCAACAACTCTCTGGGCGGCCACCTCGCCGCTCCTCGATGAACACGGCGGCGCCTACTGCCAGGACTGCGACATCGCCGAGCCGGCCACCACTGACGACATGCTCCTAGGCGGCGTCAAGCCCTGGGCCACCGACCCCGCGTCAGCGGCTCGTCTCTGGGAGCTCTCCAGCGAGCTGACCGGCCTCAGCGAATTCTGACCCCTCAGCGGGCACTACCCACCAGGCGCCGGAACCGCTCCGACTCCCCCGTGTTGCTCCCCCGTGTTGTCCGCGGACAACGCTTCGGCCGATCTGCACCCGCCCCGATGTCGGCCTGACGCCGCCACCCCGTACACGCGAAGTTGTTGTCCGCGGACAACAAATCCACGCAGGTTCTCCGCCCTCTGCCTTCCTCGCCAGGCGGCCGGACGCCCAGCGGGCATCTCTTGGTGCTGTCCGCGGACAACAGATTTCCTGCGCGAGGTGGCAGTGAAGCGGCCGGCACAGTGGGCGAGGGCTGGATGCCTTGTCGTGCTGGTGTTGTCCGCGGACAACAGATCCGTGGCCCCAGATGCGCCGGGTTACTCAGGGAGAGCGGGTGATGGTGGGGGCGCTGTCCTCTGAGTGTTGTCCGCGGACAACACCTCGCACGTTGTCCGCGGACAACACATTGGGCTGGTTTTCAGCTCGCCAGGGTGTTCACGAGGGCTGCCGCGTCCTGGAGGCGGGCGCGTTCTGCGGGGGAGAGGTGGGGGTCGGCTGCGCGTCTCGCTGTGGCGCGGGCGAGGAGGTTGGGCTGTTCGGCAACGAGTTCCCGGGCGTTGTGGAGGTGCCCTAGCAGTTCGGTCAGCATTGACCGGGCTCCTGCCGCGACTCCTGTTTCCGCGTGTGCCGGGTCGGTCGCCGCTTCGGCGAGGAGGAGGGCCGACATGGCCCAGTCCAGTCCGGGCGGGCCCTCCGCCGTTGTGCACCAGTCGATCACCATCGGTCCGTGGGGCGTGAGCATCACGTTGTCCGGGTGGAGGTCGAGGTGCAGGATGCGGTCTTCCGGGTGGGCGGCGGACCGGGCGGGCACGGCGTGCAGTTGGTGCAGGAGCTTCGCGAGTGTCGCTGCCGCGTCCGGTACCGAGATCTCGCCGTCCGCCCAGGCTCGCAGCATCGTCTTTCCGTACAGCCGCTGCATCACCAGTCCTGCTGATGCGTCGACCGACTTGATCGCAGGTACCGGGTAACCGTGGGCCGAGAGGTGCCCCATCACGGTTGCTTCGTGGGTTGCGTCGCCTTCGCTGTGCAGGCGTCTCAGCACCCATGCCCCGTCGAGCGCGAACACCTCTGCGCTGCGCCCTGATCCCAACAACTGACCTCGTTCCATGGCGGTGAATCTACGTGCGGCCGTGGGAGGGGTCCATGGGTTGTCCGTGCACCTGCGTGCCAGGGGAGCGGAGGAAGGGGCGGTCCCTGGCGGTGCAGGTGTGGGCGGGTGCGGCGGCTCGGAGGAGGACGTCCAGGGCTCGTTGCGGGTCGGAGGTGTACATGCCGCTGGCCCAGGCGGCGTTGGCCTCGATCACCGCCCAGCGGCCGTCGATCTTCCCCACGTCCACCACGATCGCCGAGGGCAGTGCCTGCCCGCACTCCGCCAGCAGGTCCGTCCCGAAGGACGTGGCTTCCGCGCTCAGCGGGCCGAGGCTCAGCCTGCCGTGTTCTGCGTACCGGCTGCCGGTGTGGACCGTTCCGTCGAGCAGGTACAGCCGGTATTCGGCGGAGAACTCCACCACGTCGCTGACCAAGACCACCGTCGTTTCCGCGTCGACTTCGTCCGGGCCCGGGAGGCGGGATCCGTCGCTGTAGACCATGGCGCGGATCTGTTTGTCGTTGGGTGACTTGATGAAGGCGGGTCTGCGGAGTTCGTAGGCTTCGCGGATCGGCATGGCCGCGATGTGACGGCCGGTCCAGGTGTGGGGGAGTCGGGCCAGCCAGTCCTCGGGTGCTTGCAGGAGTCCGATGCCCAGGGGTGGGGCTACTCGGTCCGCGAAATCGGGCCCAGCATGAAGATGGCCGGCTCGCAACTCGGCGGGGATGTCGAAGGTGGGAAGTTGCACTGTCACCAGGCCTCGCGCCTGTGCGGTGGCGCGCATGGTTTGGGCGGAGGCGGTGAGCCGGGGTGGCAGAACGAGGGTGGTGGGGTGTTCGTGGGTCGCCGCGGTCTGTGTATTCATCGGGCAAGTATCCGGTGGTTGTGGGAACGCCGAAGGGGCGCACCTACGGCGGTTGCCGGGGTGCGCCCCTTCGGGGTCGGCGGCGGGAGCGGGTCCGCTGTGCGGGGTGTGCTCCTCGTTGCCCTCGCTTACATGTGGGTGCGCAATTCCGCGATCAGCGCGACCAGTTCGTCGTGGTTCAGGCCGGCTGCGAGGGCGCGGGCCTGGTCTTTGGGGGTGGCGCCGAGTTGGTGTACGAGCCCACGGGCGATGTCATGGGTAGTGCGTACACCCGAGTTGTTGTCCGCGGACAACAACTCCTCTTCGTCGTCCGGCTGTTCCTCGGCGGCGACCAGCCCCGGCACGGTGGTTGCGACGGGTGAGACCGCAGGGATACGCGAGGGTGCCGGGGCGGGGGAGGGCGCGGGGGTTTCGGCCGGAGCAGCGGCCGGGGGAGCTGCGGCAGGCGCCGGGGCCGGTGCTGGTTCGGGCTCTGCGGCTCGCGGCGCCGGGGGTGTTTCCCGTACCGGTGCGGGTGCTGCGGCTTGCGGCACTTGGGGGGTGGGCTGCGGCTGTTCCGGGTCGCTGTCCTGGCTGTTGCCCGGGGTGCTGCTCAGGTCAGGGGCAGCAGCAGCACCCGTTCCAGGCGCCGTGTTGTTGTCCGCGGACAACGAACCCGTGTCCTCGTGGGCTTCTTCGGGCGCTGCCGGTTCGGCGTTGTGCTGCTGCGGTACTTCCTCGGCCAGCTTCTGCTTTGCCTGCTGGGCGAGTGCCTTGGTCTCTTCGCGGGTCCGGGCTTCCCGCTCCCGCTGCTCCTTGAGGTATTCCAGGAGTTCCACGGTGTCCAGGCCCGGCTGGTCCTTGAGCCGGCGGGCCAGCATCCGTCCGTCCCGCTCGGCGAGCGTGCCCGCGCTGAGCATCAGCTGGAGGCCTTCGGGGAGTTCGAGGAGGGAGAGCTGGTTGGTGACCCAGGAACGGTCGCGGCCGAGGCGTTTGGCCGCCCGTGCCCGTGCACCGGTCGCGGACTCCTCGCTGCACACCAGCACCAGCTGCTGCACGCCTCTGGCGCGCTCGACGACGTCGAAGTCCTCCCGCTCCAGGTTCTCCTTCAGCAGATGGTCTATGAACGCCTCGCGGGAGGCCGCGAGATCGTCCCGTACGACGAAGTCCAGGGACTCCAGGCCGACGTGGGAGGCACTGCGGTAGCGCCGCTCGCCGTTGATGAGGACGTACTGGGCGTTGCCGATCTGTGCTTCGTGCTGCGGCCACACCTTGAGGTAGGCGGCGCGCGAGATGGCTACGCAGGCGGCGAGCTGGGTGTTGCGGAGTTCCTCGCCGAAGCGGGTGAGTTCCTCGTCCGAGCCGAAGTTGCGACGGGGGTTGAGGGGGGTCGGGGCGACTTCTTCGAGGCGGATGCGGGAGAGCTCGTAGGCCGGTACGTCGCCCTGGACGAGGGCCTTGGCCCGTCCTCGGGCGCTTCGGCCGCGCGGTACGCCGCCGAAGGAGGAGCCGGTTCCGAGCCGGTCGGCGACGCTCATGAGGTGATCCTCCGTGCGATGGTGCGCATGATCTCGGACTGCTCGCAGTCCGGGGCGTAGGTGAGCAGCGGCTGCTTGAGGCGGACCGCCTCACGCTGTTCCTTGCGCTCGGGCATGATGCCGATGACCGGCGGGTCGCCGATCGCCTTCCAGCTGTCCAGCGAGGAGGTGGCGATGTAGCCCTTGCGGCTGTCGTACATGTTGACGATGAAGCCGAGCATGGTGATCTCGACCTCCATGTCCGCCGTCAGGTCCTGGATCTGGTCGTAGAGCATGTCGTACGCGTCGGCGGAGGAGTCCTCGGCGAGGACCGGCACGAAGACGCCGGAGGTCTCCGGCTCGTCCTCCTCACGGGTGCGGCAGTAGTAGAGCGCGGTGTCCATGGAGTAGCCGAGGCTCGGCGGGCAGTCGACCACGATGTAGTCGAAGTCCTTCTCCAGCGGCTCCATCGCCTTCTCCAGGGCCGTCTCCTTGACCCGGACGAAGCGGCTGGTCGCCAGCTTCGCGTCGAGCAGGAACGCGTCCTTGCACGCGGGCATCAGGAACAGCCGGCCCGCGAAGCCGTTCTCCTCTATTGAGACGAGGAGTTCGCGCAGTTCTCCCTTGGCCTCGCCGAGCATGTGCTTGGCCAAGCTCGGCTCCTCGATGTCGAAGAGCTGGTAGCCGAGCTGCTTGGTGAGGTGGCCCTGCGGGTCGAAGTCAATGAGCAGGACCCGGTTTCCGGCCTCGGCGAGGGCCTGGGCGACCCCGGAGGACGTGGCGGTCTTGCCGACGCCGCCCTTCTGGTTGCCGAAGATGATGCGGCGGGCGCCGCTGCGGCGGGCGGCCCTGCGGGGGGAGGGGTGGGCGCCGAGCCAGAGCCGGATCGCCTGCGCGAGGCCCTGGTTGAAGGGGAGGCCGCGCTGCTTGCAGTCGTCCTTGAACTCCCCGTACAACCCGGCGGGAAGGTACGTCGAGAAGGAGCTGCCGCCGGTGGTGTCGACCAGGGGCTGCTCGGAGGTGTCCGAGCGCCACGCCTGGACGCCCTCGGTGACGGCGTCCTTGATGTCGACGCCCAACTCGGCGGCTCTGACTTTGAGTTCCTGGCGCAGCGAGGCGGGGAGTTTTGCTACTACCTTTTCCCGGTCGTCCGGGGCGTATGGGACGGTCATGCGGTTACCTTACTCACCTCCGTGGGTGTTTTGGTGACATTGGGGAAAGCCAAGTGCCGCGTGTCGGGTGAGAGCGGGGCAAATTGACGGGGCGTGAGGAGCCGCTCACGCCCCCACGCCCCCAGCACCCCAGCCAGAGTCCCGGGTCCCGGGTCCGGCGGATGCCTACGCCCCGAGCACCAGCATCCCGCCCATGGTCACCATCGTTGCCGCGACCACTCCATCAAGCACCCGCCACGCGCCCGGCCGTGCCAGCAGTCCGCTCAGCAGCCGGGCCCCGTAGCCGAGGGTGGCAAACCACGTGAGGCTCGCCAGGACCGCACCCGCGCCGAACGCCCAGCGCAGCGAGCCGTGATCGGTGGCCACCGACCCGAGGAGCAGCACCGTGTCGAGGTAGACGTGCGGGTTGAGCCAGGTCATCGCCAGGCAGGTCAGTACGGCGGCGCGGGCGGAGCCGGTCGCCGCGCCGCCGCCGGTGGTGAGGGCCGCGTCGGGGGAGGGGCGCAGCACCCGCCGGGCGGCCAGCAGTCCGTAGCAGATCAGGAAGCCGCCGCCCGCGAGGCCGACCGCCGTCAGCGCGGCGGGCCAGGCGGTGACCACCGCGCCCACTCCCGCCACCCCGAGTCCGATGAGCAGCGCGTCGGACAGTGCGCAGATGGCGACCACCGCGAGCACCGCGTGCCGGTGCGCTCCCTGGCGCAGGACGAAGGCGTTCTGTGCGCCGATGGCGACGATGAGGGAGAGTCCGGTGCCGAAGCCGGCGAGTACGGCCGCGACGATGCCTGAGGTGCTGTGTGTCATGCCCTCGACGCTAAGGACGGTCGCGTCTTCAGTACAGCTAAAGATTCTTACGTACCCTTAGCGTTCGTGATGGAAGAACTTCCCCTGGACCAGGTATCCACGTTGCTCGCCGTCGTCGACGAGGGCACTTTCGACGCCGCCGCAGCCGCTCTGCACGTCACCCCGTCCGCCGTCAGCCAGCGCATCAAGGCCCTGGAGAAGCGCACCGGCCGGGTGCTGCTGATGCGTACGAAACCGGTGCGGCCGACGGAATCGGGGCAGGTCGTGGCGCGTTTCGCCCGTCAGCTCGCCCTGCTGGAGCGGGATGCCAGGGCCGAGCTGGGTCTCCCCGGCGAGGAGAGCTCGGACGAAGCGAGGGGTCCGGTTCCGGCGCGGCTGGCCATCGCCGTGAACGCCGATTCCCTCGCCACCTGGTTCCTGCCCGCCCTGACCCGGGTACCCCAGGACCCGCCGATCTGCTTCGAGCTGTACCGCGAGGACGAGGCGCACACCACGGCACTGTTGCGCGAGGGGCAGGTGATGGCTGCGGTTACCTCGTCGCCCGATCCGGTTGCCGGCTGCACGGTACGGGCGCTGGGCAAGGCCCGGTACCTGCCAGTGGCGAACCCGGAGTTCGAGACAAGGTACCTGGGGGAGGGAAGGTTGGTGGAGCGGCTGCGGGAGGCGCCGGTAATGGTCTTCGACCGCAGGGACGAGATCCAGGACGGTTTCGTACGGGCGCTGGCGGCGGACTCCGAGGGCGGGACACCACCGGGCGCCGGTCCCGTCCGGCACTACGTGCCCACCTCCGAGGGATTCTGCGACGCGATCGTCGCCGGGCTCGGCTGGGGCCTCGTACCGGAGTCGCAGGCGGTGCCGCTGCTGCGCGCCGGGGCGCTGTCGCTGCTCGCGACCGACCGGACCGTGGACGTCCCGCTGTTCTGGCAGCAGTGGAAGCTGGACTCGCCCGCGCTGGCCGCCGTCGCGGGCGCGGTGGTCGCGACGGCGGCGGCGCAACTGATTCCTTCGGGCTGATTCACGCCCAGCTGATTCACGCCGAGGCGACCGCCCCACGCCGGACACGGGCCCCGCGTCCCTTCACCCGGACCGCGAGGCCGGGCTCACCCGGGCCTGGAGGCCGAGCACCCGGCCCGCCCAGCTCCCGCCCCTCAGGCCCGGAACCGCCGCACGTACCGCTTCTGCCCCGGTGTCTCCACCGCGTGGCGGCTGTAGTTCTCCCGTACGAAGGCCACCGCGTCCTCCGGCGGCACGCCGTCCAGTACGGCGAGGCAGGCCAGGGCGGTGCCCGTCCTCCCGCGGCCACCGGCGCAGGCGAGCTCGACGCGTGCGGTGGCCGTACGTTCCCACGCCTCGGTCAGCAGTGCGCGGGCCTGCTCGTCGTCGGCGGGCAGCCGGAAGTCCGGCCAGCGCAGCCACCGGGCCTCCCAGGGGACCTCGGGCGGCTGCTTGCCGAGCAGGTACACGGCGTACGTGGGCAACTGCCCCTCGGGCAGCGGGCGGCTCAGTCCACGGCCCCGGACCAGGCGCCCCGAGGGCAGCCGGAGCACTCCGGCCGCGGTGGGCTCCCAGGGCTCCCCGGGGGTCTTCGGCTCCGATGCTTCCTGGGCGGCCTTCTGGGGTTCCTCGGGCGCGGTCATGCGCTCACGGTAGACGTCACCGGGCGCGGGCGGGCCGGATCCCGCCAAGTCCCGTCGGGGACAAAACCCCTAGCGCGGCAGGACCGCCCGCACCGTCTTGCCGCGCAGCGCGCTGCGGCGGCCCGTGCTCGGGCCGCCCACCCTGCCCGGCATGACCGTCACCTCGTCGGCGAGGAGTTCGACCAGGTGCCAGCCGAAGCCGCCCGTGCCACCGGTCGTATCGGGGGCGCGGGGACTGGGGCGCACCGAACTGCGGTCGGCGACGGCGACGGTGAGGGTGTCCGGGGACGCGGACAGCGCGAGGGTGTACCGGCCGCCGCCGTGCCGTACCGCGTTGGTGACGAGTTCGGACACGACGAGGACCAGAGAGTCGGCCGCGTCGGGGCCCGGGGCGGGGGAGAGGTGGTCGGCGAAGGCACGTGCCGCCTTGCGGGCGCGAAGTACTCCCGCCGCGCCCCGGCCTCGGATCGTCCCGGGGTACGGCCCTGCGTGTGCCCGGGACGCGGGGTCCGTCAGTGGTGTCGGTGCGGTCGGCTGTTCGGTCATGTACGTGGTCAGCTGCTTGCTGTTCATGCGCGTACGCCCCAATCCGTGATCGGTTGTACCGCCCTGAGGCAGGCGTATGCCCGATGCATCGGCGTTCAGACGCCCTCAGCACATTGCGGATGCGAAATTCAGCTCGTACGAGTGACGGCCATGGCGCAACCCGGGAGCACTCAGGGATTGAACGGTCTCCGGCTGGGCAGCCTGTAGATTTCCGGTTTCGCTGCATGGAGAAAATCTGTTGTGGCGAGGGTAGACATTGGAGTGTGCCAGGACTACATTCCCTGGTGTAACCACGAAGTCGAGTGAGGCGCGGCAGGGACTGATCGCCGCGCGTGCCGGTTCGAAGCAGGTTGTGGCACGGCAGTGGAACGGCGGGGCCGGGCAGTTCGAGGGTCCCGTGGTTGGTTGCCGGGCCGTGCGCGTCCCAGGGACCGCGAGCAGTTCGCAGGACGACCGGCACGACGAGCAGTACGCATCACAGCAGTACGCGGTACTCGCAGTACCGAGAGGTTGCACCCGAGAGAAAGAGGTTCGCGCCATCAGGATCGCCCGGGCGGGCGGAGCCGGCCCGGGTACCGCAGGCCCCGGAACGGAAGGTGGTCACACGGTCACTCATCCGCGATCCCCGCAGTCGGGTCCGCCAGGGACGGACTGCGGAAACTCAGAACCGGCGCAGCAATAAGCCGGTGGAGATGGTGTTGATTTCCTTGGGGCCCTGGTGCCGTACGGCACTGGGGCCCCTCTACGCGTTGCTTCAGGACAGATTCCTTGACACGTGAAGAGCAGGCCGCGAAGGCAGTGAGGTGCCAGTGACAGTGGACGACCAGCAGTCCCCGCCCCCCGCCCCACCCCAGAACAAGGACCGTTTCGACGACGACGACTATCCCGCCTACACGATGGGGCGGGCCGCCGAGATGATCGGGGCGACTCCCGCCTTCCTGCGGGCCATAGGAGAAGCGCGGCTGATCACGCCGCTGCGTTCGGAGGGCGGCCACCGGCGGTACTCGCGCTACCAGTTGCGCATCGCCGCGCGGGCCCGGGAGCTGGTGGACCAGGGGACTCCGGTCGGTGCGGCGTGCCGCATCGTCGTGCTGGAGGACCAGCTCGAAGAGGCGTTGCGACGCAACGAGGAACTGAGCAGGCCCGCTCCCGAGGGACCGGCCGGAGGGTGACCCGCCGAGGGACCGAAGCGCCGCGGACACTCACCGGAACTGCGCGCAGGGGCCCGTTCGCACGTGGCGCACACCGCAAAGGGCTGGTCAGCGCCGCTTGGGGAGGTGCCGCGCACGGTAGGTCCGGTGCCGCGCCGATTCCGAACGTACTTGAGTTTCCCGGTCCTTCGGTCCCTCCGTCCCTCTTCGGTCCCTGACCCGGCGCTGCCTTGATCTTTCAGCCAGGACTGAAAGCTATGGACCGGGCAGCCCCGCGGTGGCATCGTCGGCGCTCGTGACGGACCGGAACTTCCTTGTAGTGGCGCCCCAGTACAGCCCGACCCGCGGTCTGCTCGCGGATGCGGCGCGACGGCGCGGCATGGAGGTGGAGGTGCTCCCCGCGCTGCCCGGCACGGTCGATCTGCGGGGCCGGGAGGGGGTGCACTACTACGGCGGGCCGAAGTACGCCGCCGAGGCGGGTGACGGGCTTCCGGTCGCTCTGCTGGCGCCCGACGGCGGCTGGCTGGCCGCGCTGCCCCACGAGTTCACCCGGCGGCGGCTGACCCTGTCGACGCTGGGGGCCGCGCGGGAACTGCCGGGGCCGCTGTTCGTGAAGCCGCCCACCGACAAGAGCTTTCCGGCCGCGGTCTACGCGGACGGCGGGCGGCTGCCCTCGGGACCGCGGCTTCCGCCGGGGCTTTCGGTGCAGATCAGCGAGGTGGTGATGTGGGCGGCCGAGTTCCGGCTGTACGTCCTGGACGGGGCGGTCCGCACCGGTTCGCAGTACGCGACGTACGGGCTGCTGGACTCCGAGCCGCTGACCTCCGCCCACCGCCACCACGACGCGGTGCTGGCCTTCGCGGGCGATGTGCTCGCCGCGTGCGCGGGGACGCTGCCGAGTGCGGTGGTGCTGGACGTCGGGCTGCTGGCGACGGGGGAGTGGGCGGTGGTGGAGGCGAACATGGCGTGGTTCAGCAGCTGCTACGCAGCCGATCCGGAACAAGTCCTGGACGTGGTGCTGCGGGCGGGCGGACCGGCGGACCGGGTGGCGCCGCGCGATCTGCCGTACTGCCGACAGGACGGCTAGCGGCATTTGCGTGCGGTCCCGGGCGTGATCCTGGAGACATGGACTTCGCACATCTGGAACCCGTGGACCGTGAACCCGCACCGGCGCGCTACGGGAAGCTGCGGGTGGAGCGGGATCTCGCGCCCGCACGGTGGCTCGTCGACGCGTTCCCCGACAGCAGCCTCTTCGGGACGGTGGCCGGGCTGTGCACACCGGGTTTTCCCGCGTACGCACGGGTGCTCCACCCCGCGGGGCTCGACGGCCGGCCCGTCCGCTGGGACGAGGTGGCCCGCTCCCGCCCGGAGCAGCAGCATGTCGACGGCCTAACCTGGTGGTACGAACTGCTCGGTGCGCCCGCGCCCTACGGTCCCCAGGAGCAGGCCGGACAGGCCGGGGTCTGGGACGAGATGCCCTGGGAGGGACCAGCCCCGGCCCCTGTGGCCGCGCTGCTGGCCGCCGTGCTCGCCGGACACACCAGAACCCCGGAACGCTGCTGGTACGGCCTGTGGGACGGCTACGGGACCTACGAGTGGGACGCGGCGGTACCGGTCTTCGCCACCCCGCACCGGGAGCACGTGCTGCTCTCCGGGACCCTCGCGGAGGTCACCTCGCCCGCCGCGCCCGGCTGGGGAGGGTACGGGTCCGCCTTCGTGGAGCTGCCGGACCGGTGGTGGCCCGAGGACCGCGCCTGGTGCGTCGGCGGGGACACGGACCTGAAGAGCACCTACGTCGGCGGCTCGGCGGCCTGTGTCGCCGCGCTGCTCGCCGCACCGGGTCTGGAGGTCCATCCGGTGGATCCCGGGTCCCTGCTCGGCTGACCCGAGGGCGAACACGCGTGCCTGCGGGGACCGGGAGGGACTGAAGGGACCCAGCAGAACAAGTGCGCGAGATCCGGTCACGCGTGCCTTTTTTCGGGCGGCTCCGAGGCCGGCCCGGGACGGAGGGACTGGACTGAGCGTTTCGGTCCCTCCGTTCAGTCCCTCGACAAAACTGCAGGTCAGAGCAGTGAGGGTGGTTCTGATCAAGGGACTGAGGGACTGAAGGGACTCAACTTTGCAGTATCCATCCCAATTGTGTGCGCGTGTGTATGCGGACGCGTGTAGTAGACAGGTATAAGCCTGAAGCGCTGATAACTAGGAATTTCAGTCCCTTCAGTCCCTTTCAGTCCCCGTCCCAGCCGCCCGCAACCCGTTGACCTGCGGGTTTACCGAGGGACTGAAGGCGAGGGACTGAACCGCACGGTCCCCGGCCGTTCCGTCCCTCGGTCCAGAAATACGAAGAATCGCCCGACTCTCGGGCACCTGTACGAAATCTGACGCCCCGGGCCACCGTTGCCCCGGGCAGGACAAGGGCCGACGCGCTCGGGAGGCCGCCGTGAGGAGGGCCGCACGCCCGCCGACGGCCCAAAGGGACTCAAGGGACTGAAGAACTGATACAACGGCAGTTCCCCGCAGAGATTGCCGACCCTTGCGCTAGGCTCAGGACCTCATAGGAAAGTTCAGTCCCTTCAGTCCCTCATGCGGGCGTCCAAAGGTCGCTGACCAGCGCTTTTACCAACAGGGACTGAACGCACCAGAACGCACGACCTCTGACCCCGACAAGGACGACCGCGTGCCGCGCCACGGTGAGACCAGTAGCCCAGTCCCTTCAGGGACCGTGAAGGCGCACGCCGTCGCACGCTGGTGCGCGGGCAACGGCTGGCCGGTCCACCCCCTGGCGCCCGGCCGGAAGACGCCCGCCGCCAACTGCACCGTGTGCCGCGAAGCCGTGCGCTGCGCCCAGGACTGCGCCTGCATCCGGGCGGGACGCTGGTGCCACGGCTTCCGGGCCGCGACCACCGACACGGCCCGGATCGACGACTGGTGGGGCACCCACCCCGCGATGGGCGTGGGCGTCGCCTGCGGCCCCGCGGACCTCGTCGTCCTCGACGTCGACGCGCACAGCGCCGAGGTCCCCGACCGGGCCCGGCTGCTGCCGGGAATCCCGATCCACCCCCGGGTGGACCTGACCGGTCTCGGCTCGGGGTTCGACACGCTCGCCCTGCTGGCCGCCTACCGCAAGCAGCCCGACCCGGCCGCGGACACCACGACCCTCCGCGTCCGCACCCCCTCGGGAGGTCTGCACATCTGGTACCGCAACACCCGCCCCACGACCCGCTACCGCTCCTCCACCGGGTCGAGCCCCAAGGTCGCCCTCGCCTGGCAGGTCGACGTCCGGGCCGACAACGGGTACATCGTCGCGCCCACCAACCGCACCCCCCAGGGCAGTTACGTCCCGGTGGGGGAGACCAGGCTGCCCGCCCCGCTGCCCGACTGGCTGGCCGCCGAACTGGCCCGCACTGGACACACCGGCGGGGACCCCACGGGCACCACCGACGCCCAGAAAGCCACAGGAGCCCCGTCAGCGCCCTTCGGGGTGCCCGCCCCCCGCCTGCGCCCCCGACGTGCTCCCAGGGCCGCAGAACGCCTCCTGGAGCCTCTGCTGGCCGAGGTCGCGGCCTGTGCGGCCGTGCAGGAGGGCGCGAGCTTCACCGAGAAACTCAACAGGGCCGCGTACACCGCGGGAGGTCTGGTGGCCGGCGGCCACCTCGCCGACTCGTTCGTGCGCGAACTCCTGGCACAGTCCGCGCAGGCGGCCCGTCCGCACCAGTCGCAGCGCAGCACCACGATCATCGAATCCGCCCTTGCCGCAGGTGCCACCCGACCGCTTCACCCCCAAGGACGCCCATGAGCAGCGCCGAGAGCACGAGCTTCGACGCCACTGCCGCCGCTCAGCAGATGCTCGAATTCCCGGTCCCCGAACCGGATCCGGACACTGCGGGCACCGGCACGGCACTTCCCGCCCAGCAGGTCACCGGGCCCGGACAGCCGTCCGCCCAGACGGCCGCGCCCGGTGCGCCGGCCGTGCACGAGCCCTACAACGACGACCTCGGCATGCTCCCGAGCATGCTCACCGACCGGGGCAACGCCAAGCTGTTCGCGCAGCTCTACGGGGACCAGTTCCGCCACGTGGAGGGACTGGGCTGGTACTCCTGGGACCAGTACCGGTGGAAGCGCACCGGCGGCGAGAAGGCCGCCCTGTGGGCCGCCGGCGACATGGCCGAGCAGATGCCCGCGCAGGACCCGCGCGGCTTCTTCAGCGACCGCGAGCTGTACGCCCACCGCAAGCGCACCATGTCGACCCCCGGCATGAAGGCGCTGCTCACCCAGGCCAAGGCGTCCCCGGCGCTGACCCTGGACCCGGACGTGCTGGACGGCGACGCGTACGCGCTGTGCACCCCCGAGGGCGTCGTCGACCTGCACACCGGCGACATGCGCAAGCCCAGCCCGATCACCGACCGGCACTCCCGGGCCACCAGCGTGGCGCCCGAGAACATGCCGACGCCGCGCTGGCACAAGTTCCTGCGGGACACCTTCGGGGACGACGAGAAGGGCCTGGAGACGATCGGGTTCCTGCACCTGCTGCTGGGCTACTCGATCACCGGCGACGTCGGCGCGCAGGTCCTGCCGTTCCTCTTCGGCGCGGGCGCCAACGGAAAATCCGTTCTGCTGGACGTGATGATCCAGATCCTGGGCGACTACGCCGACGCGGCCCCGCCGGGCTTCCTGATGGAGAAGGGCAAGTTCTCCGAGCACTCCACCGAGCTGACCGAACTGCACGGCCGGCGCATCATGGTGTGCTCCGAGCTCAAGCCCAACGACAAGTTCGACGAGTCCCGGGTCAAGCTGCTGACCGGCGGCGACCGGATCAAGGCCCGCCGGATGCGCCAGGACTACTTCTCGTTCGCGCCCACCCACAAGCTCTGGCTGCTGGGCAACCACCGCCCCGAGGTCGGCACCGGCGGGCACGCCTTCTGGCGCCGCATCCGCCTGATCCCCTTCGAACGGGTGGTCCCGAACAAGCACAAGATCGACAACCTGGCCTTCGAGCTCGTACGGGACGAAGGCCCCGGAATCCTCCACTGGCTCATCGAAGGCGCGATGAACTATCTGGAGACTCGGGATCCGCTCACCGGTCCGGATTCCGTACGAATGGCCACCGAAGCGTACGAATCCACGGAGGACCACATCGGCCGCTTCCTCAAGGAATGCTGTGTCAAGAGCCCGCCCTCCGCGAACGCCCACGACCGCCCCTCCGACCTCCGCGTCGAGCAGGGCGTGCTGTACGCCGCGTACGGCACCTGGTGCAACGCCAGCGAGGGAATCAGGCCCGCGACCTCGCGTTCCTTCGCCAGCCGCATCCGTCAGGAGCTCGGTCTCGCGTCGCCGAACGACATGATGAAGTCGAGCGGAAAGAAGTACTACCCGGGTCTGGGCCTGCTCTCCGACGAGGACGATCCGGCAGTTCTGGTCGCTTCGAACGGTCCGGCAATCACATGACGCCCATGCGTGCACTGTGCCGCAACACGGGGCAGCCTTACGATGGGTACCAAGCCTCCGGGCAGGCGCACCGACGGGGCCCGACAACAGGACCCGGCCAGAGGGCAGAATTCCAAGGCCTGAGCGTGGCCGGAAACAACGAGGAGGGGCTTCAGCCATGAGCTCGCTACTGAACGAGAGCGATCTCGCCCACGAGAATGCGGTGGTGTGGCTGGAGAGCCCTGACGACCTCGACTACGTGCGTCAGGCCCTGGACAAGACCCCGCGCCGCCGGGGCAAGCCCCGCTACGCCAGGGACGGCCGTCTGGTCGGCTACACCGAGCTCGACGAGCACGCCGAGGCCGACCCGGACAGCGGCCTGCACAAGCGCCGCGTCTTCTTCCTGCTGCCGCACGACCGCGACACCGCCCCGTCCGGCTACTACGCCGAGGGCGCCCCCGGCGAGGCGGTCGACCCGCGCACCATCGACCCGCAGAAGGTCGGCGAGAAGACCCCGCGCTCCCAGCTGGGCTCGGCCGCCGCCATAGCGATGCCCTGAACGGCCCACGAGCCGAAGGGGGCGGGCCGCGCCCGCCCCGCTGTCCGCGACCCTGATTCCGTGCGCCGCGCCCCGCCCGGTCAGGTCCCGTCCGGCTGACCGCGCCGTACGGGCGCGGTGTCCGCGGCGCCCCGCAGGACCGTGCGGACGGCGCGGGCGGTGAAGTCGTCCTCCACCGGCTGCTGGCGGAAGACGACCCGCAGCCAGGCCGCGCCCGCCAGCAGGTCGACCAAGAGCATCGGGTCGGCGTCCGGGGGCAGTTCCCCGCGGTCCACCGCGCGGGTGAAGATCGGCTGTTCGCCGGCCAGCCGGTCGGCGAAGAACTCGCGTGTGTGCACCGCGAGTTCCGGGGAGTGGGTGGCCGCGCCGAACGACGCGACGGCGATGGCCGAGGCGGGCGGCGCGGTGAGCAGCGTGACGATCCCGTCCAGCAGTGCCTCCAGGTCGCCTTGGAGGGTGCCGGTGTCGGGGAAGTCCAGGGCGAGCGGCGCGCCGTGCAGCAGTGCCGCCCCGAGCAGGGCCCCCTTGGACGGCCACCAGCGGTAGAGGGTCGTCTTGTTGACGCCGGAGAGTTCCGCGACACCCTCGACGGTGAGGCCCTCGTACCCCTTGTCCTGGAGGAGGGCGAGCGTGGCCTCGAAGATCTCGCGGGACTTGCGGGGGCCGGAGATCCGGCGGGTGGCGGAGGTCTCCGCGGCCGGGGCGGAGGCGCGTTCTCCGGGGGAGGTTTCGTCGCTCATGGTGGGCAAGGGTAGCCCCCGTACGAGCCCAAAAAGAAACACAACGTTGCGTTGCATTTGGTGTTACGGTCCCGGCATGACACAGCCTCGGGACTCCGTGCCCTCCTCGCCCCTGCCCGTCGTCTTCCTGCACGGCACCCGCGTCAGCCGCACCATGTGGGAGCCGGTCATGGACATCGTCGGCGCACACCGGCCGGTCGGCGCCCCCGACCTGCCGGGACACGGCGCACGGCGCGGTGAGCGGTTCACCCTGGAGGGCGCCGTGGACGCCGCCGCGGGAGCCGTCGACGAACTCGGCGGGCGGGCCCTGCTGGCCGGGCTCTCCCTCGGCGGGTATGTCGCCGTCGCCACCGCCGCCCGGCACCCGGAGCGGACCGCCGGAGTCCTGGCCATCGGCTGTACGGCGCTGGTGCGCGGGGCGGTCGGGGCGCTCTACCGGCGGCAGGCCGCACTGGCCGCCCGGTACCCGGAGGCGGCCGACCGGCTCAGCCGCCGGGCCTTCCGTCGCACGCTCCCCGCGCCCGCGGCGGCGGCGATGGGCGCGGGCGGTCTCTCCAGCGAGGTCTGGGCCGACGTCATGGACGCCCTCGCCGGTCTGGACGCGCCCGCCGCGCTCGTCGCCTACCCCGGCCCGGTCTGGCTGGCCAACGGCTCCCGCGACCTCCTGCGCAGCGACGAACGGACCTTCCTGGCCGCCTGCCGCGACGGCAGGCTGACCGTCTGGCCGGGCCACGGACACCTCTCCCCGCTGGGTGATCCGCCGCTGCTCGCGCGGGCGGTCCTGGACGCGGCGGTGGTCGCGGAGCGGACCGGTGAGGTGTCCGGGGCGGGCCTCACGGCATCGGCCGTGCCCCACCAGCCGGGCGTGGCGGGCCGGGCCTCTTCCGGTCAGGCCATGCTCTGCGCGCCGTCCAGCGACTCGCGGATGATGTCGGCGTGACCGGAGTGCTGGGCGGTCTCGGTGACGATGTGCATCAGCACCCGGCGGGCCGACCACTGGGCGCCGGGCTCGAACCACGGTGCCGTGGGCAACGGCTGCGCGGCGCCCAGGTCGGCCAGGGTGGCGACCAGTTCGTCCGTATCCGCGGCGGCCTTCTCGTAGTCGGCCAGCACCCCGGCCAGCGTCTCGCCGGGCAGCATCCGGAACCCGTCGTCCCACGCGCCCCGGTCGCTCTGCCCGCCCTTTCCGGTCTGCTCGTCCCGGTCGTCCTGACCGGCCTCTTCGGTGCCCCAGGACTGTTCCATCGCCGCCGCGCCGTGGCGGATGAACGCCGCCCAGCCCCGCTCGACCGCCGTGACGTGCTTGATCAGCCCGCCCAGGCACAGGGCGCTCGCGGTGGTGCGCAGAGCGGCCTGCTCGTCGGTGAGGTCACGGGTGGTGAAGCGCAGGAAGTGCCGGTGCTTGGCCAGCGTCTCCAGCCAGTCGGCGCGTTCACCGGTCGCGGCCGGTGTCGTGGGCAGGTCCTGGGGGGCCATCTCCTGGGAGGTCATGGTCTCCGCCTTCCGGTGTTTCCGTTCCTTCGGACAAGAAGCACACTACGGAGCGTTTAGGACAGTTTGTGTCCTATAAGGGGGGAGGGGGGATCCCGTTTCTCCTCCTGGGAGCCCCCTGTACGGCCGCCGGTCCCCGGTCCTGGTTCCGGCGGCCGGTCCGGTTCAGGAACCGGTGAGGACGACGAGCCGCTGGGTCGCCCGGGTCATCGCGACGTAGCGGTCGACCGCGCCCTCGACGCCCGTGCCGAAGTCCTCCGGGTCGACGAGTACGACCAGGTCGAACTCCAGGCCCTTCGACAGCTGGGGGGTCAGCGAGCGGACGCGGGGCGTCGCCCGGAACGTGGGGTCGCCGATGACGCACGCGATCCCCTCGGGGTGCTCGGCGAGCCAGCCGTCGAGGACCGCGTGGAGGTCCGCGCGCGAGCCGTGGACGACGGGGATGCCGCTGCTGCGGACGGAGGTCGGCACGTTGGCGTCGGGCAGTGCGGCCCGGACCACCGGCTCGGCCTCCGTCATGATCTCCTGCGGCGTCCGGTAGTTGACGCTCAGCGCGGCCATGGTGATCCGGTCCAGGCCCACCCGCTCCAGCCGCTCCTGCCACGACTCGGTGAACCCGTGCCTGGCCTGGGCGCGGTCCCCGACGACGGTGAAGCTCCGGGACGGGCAGCGCAGCAGCAGCATCTGCCACTCCGCGTCCGTCAGCTCCTGGGCCTCGTCGACCACGATGTGCGCGAACGGCCCGGCCAGCAGGTCGGGGTCGGCGGTGGCCACCGCCGACTCGTCGACCAGGCTGTCCCGCAGGTCGCGGCCGTGCAGCATGGTCACCGCGCCCTCGCCGTCGTCGTCGGCGGCGAGGATGTTGTCGATGACGTCGGCCATGCGTGCGCGTTCCGCCGCGAGCGCCGCCTCCTGCCGGCGCCTGCGCACGGCCGTCTCCGGGTCGCCCAGGCGCTGCCGGGCCGCGTCGAGCAGCGGCAGGTCGGACACCGTCCAGGCGTGCGGGGCGTGCTTGCGCTGGAGCGTGCGCACCTCGTCCTTGGTGAGCCAGGGGGCGCACATGCGCAGGTAGGCGGGCACCGACCACAGGTCACCGACGAGGTCGGCGGCCTCCAGCAGCGGCCATGCCCGGTTCAGGGTGGTGACCAGTTCCTTGTCCGTCCGCAGCGAGCGCAGGAACAGCTCCGGCGGGATCTCCTGGTCCTCGTCCCGCTGGTCGTGCTTGTCGAGGAGGATCGTGGCGAGTTCCGCCCAGATCTGTTCGCGGGCCTCGTTGTGCGGGGTGCCGGGCTCCGGTGCGTCGAAGGCCTGCGCCCAGTCGGCGGCGGTGAGCGGGACCTCGTCCCAGTGGGTCGACACGGTCATGCCCGCGGTGGGCGGTTCCTCGTAGAGCGCGACGGCCTTCTCGATCGCCCGCACCATGTCCGCGGACGACTTGAGCCGTGCCACCTCCGGGTCGCTCTCCGCCGTCGCGGTGGCGCCCTCGGCGACCAGGTCCCGCAGGACGCAGGTCTGCACGCCTTCCTCGCCGAGGCTGGGCAGTACGTCGGAGACGTACGCCAGGTAGGGGCGGTGCGGGCCGACGAACAGTACGCCGCCGCGGCGGTGGCCGAGCCGGGGGTCGGAGTACAGCAGGTGGGCGGAGCGGTGCAGCGCGACGACCGTCTTGCCGGTGCCGGGTCCGCCGTCGACGACGAGGGCGCCGCGCGAACCGGCGCGGATGATGGCGTCCTGGTCGGCCTGGATGGTGCCGAGGACGTCGCGCATCCGGTCGGAGCGGTCGCCGCCGAGGCTGGCGATGAACGCGGACTGGTCGTCGAGCGCGGCGTTCCCCTCGAAGCCGTCCTCGGTGAACACCTCGTCCCAGTAGTCGCCGATCCGGCCCCGGGTCCAGCGGTACCTGCGGCGGCTCGCCAGGCCCATCGGGTGGGCGTGCGTGGCGGCGAAGAACGGTTCGGCGGCCGGGGAGCGCCAGTCGATCAGCAGCCGCCGGCCCTCGTCGTCGGTGAGGCCGAGCCGCCCGACGTACACCGGCCCCGAGCCGTCGTCGGCGACGATCCGGCCGAGGCACAGGTCCATCCCGAAGCGGCTCAGGGTGCGCAGCCGGGAGGTCAGGCGGTGGATCTCGGTGTCCCGGTCCATCGCCTCGCGGCCCGCGCCGCCGGGTGCCCTGCGCAGGGTGTCCAGGCGGTCGGACAGCTCGGCGACCGACTTCTCCAGGCTCTCCGCGAGGTCCGCGAAGTGCTTCTCGTCGGCGGCGATCAGCGCCGGGTCGGCCTTGGGGGAGTGGCCGGGCAGGTCGAAGGCCCGGGTGATCACTGCATTCGAATCCGACAAAGGCTGACGCACCTGGTGAATCTCCTCATTCCGCAATTTCTGGCTCAGGAACGAGATTGTGCGGTATCACCGGGGCCTTGCCGCAAGCCCCCCTGTGCGCTATAAGTTAAGAGTGGCAAGGGAAAGGTTTCTCCCCTTGCCTTTCTTTTTTGCCCTTGCCGCCCCTGCTCCGGCCTGCGCCGACGGCTATTTCATGTGGATGATCTGGATCAGGTTGCCGCAGGTGTCGTCCAGTACGGCGGTGGCGTACTCGGCCGTCTCCACCGGTTCCTGGGTGAATTCCACGCCGAGCGCGCGCAGCCGCTCGCATTCCGCGGGAACGTCGTCCACGGCGAAGGAGGCGGCCGGGATGCCGTCCTCGGCCAGCGCGTTCTTGTAGGTCGCCACCGCGGGGTGCCCGGCGGGTTCCAGAAGCAGTGCCGTTCCGTCGGGGGCCTCCGGGGAGACCACGGTCAGCCACCGGTCCTCGCCGACGGGGACGTCGTCCTTCTTCACGAATCCCAGGACGTCCGTGTAGAAGCTCAGCGCCTTGGCCTGGTCGTCGACGAAGACGCTGGTCATGTGGATCCTCATGGGGTTTCCTCCGTCTTTTCGGGTGCGGGTGCGGGGGCGGTGCGCTGTGCCGGCCTGAGCCAGCGGGTGGCGACGGCTTCGAGGGGGCCGGTGTTCAGGTCGTGGAACTTGTAGCGGCCCCGGCGCCGGGTGCGGACCAGGTCCGCGGCCTCCAGTACGGCCAGGTGCTGGCTGACCGCCTGGCGGGACAGTCCCAGGCCGTGTCTGGTGACCAGCCGGGTGCAGATCTCGAAGAGGGTCTGGCCGTCCCGTTCCACCAGCTCGTCGAGGATGTGCCGACGGGTGGGGTCGGCCAGCGCCTTGAATATGTCCTCCGCCATGCTCACCACCATAGGCAAGTGGCGACTTGCCTATCAAGTCGAGGGGGCGCGTGTCCGCGCGGAGGGTGCGCCGGGGCGGCTCGCGGGGACAGCGCAGGCGGACGGCTCAGGCGGACAGGACGATCGGGTTGCTGAGGGCCGCCATGCCGCCGTCGGAGGCGCGGACCTCCGCACGGACGAACCCCGCGTCCGCCGCGCCGGTCTCCCACTCCACGGTGCCCGTCCCCGACCCGGGCAGCGGCACGGTGTGCGCCCGGCCCCGCTCGGTGTGCAGGCTCAGGACGCCCGAGGGCACGCCGCGCACCTCGGCCCGTACCGTCACGGTGGCGCCGCCGGTCGCCAGCCGGTCGCCGATCCCCGCGGTGCGGTGGCCCGCGGCGGCGGTGAGGGACAGCCCGGTGCCGGTCGACCCGGCGATCCAGCTGCGGCCCGCGCGGAGTGCGGCCAGCAGCGCACCGGTGCGCAGCCCGTCGGCCAGCACCACGGTGTGCGGGAGGGCGAGCTGACCGGGCAGATGGGTGTCGCTGCTGCCGATCGCCGGGCGCCACCGCCCGCGCCGGAGGTCCGCGGCCGGGCCGCGCCCCCACTCCGCCAGCGCCGCCTCGTTGTCCGCCTGCCAGGGGACGTCCGACCGCCACGGCCCGTTCCACACCTCCACCAGGTCGAAGCCCTCGAACGGGTACATGAAGGTGCCCGAGGGGTACGGGGCGTGCGGGTGGGCCGCCACGCAGAGTCCGCCCGCACGGTGGACCTCGTCCAGGTGGCGGCCGATCACGCCGTCCCGGACCCCGTACTCCCAGTCGACGACGTGGCCCGGGGGAATGCCCAGGGCCAGCCAGTGACCGGTGCGGGTGGTGGCCTCCTGGCCCAGGACGACGAGCGGGCCCTCGGCGGTGTGCGCGGCCCAGGCGCCGTGGGTCCCGGCGGTGTTGTGCTCGGTGACGGCGAGGAAGTCCAGTCCGGCCGCGCGGGCGTCCGCCGCCAGCTGCCGCGGCGACAGCTCGCCGCCGCTCGACGCCGTCGAGTGCACATGGCAGTCGCCCCGGTACCAGGCGCGCCCCCGGTCGCCCGGCGCGGGGCCGTGGGGCGCTAAGGATTCCTCGGCGGAGGTCATCCGGGCAGCGTAGTTCCGGCGCGGGCGGGCCGGGGCGAGGTTCGGCGAGTGCCCGGCGGGCGTTCCGGGCCGGGGCGAGGTTCGGCGAGTGCCCGGCGGATGTTCCGGCGGCAGTTCCCGTTCGACCGCCCCCGGATCACCGAACCGCCCCATGATGGAAGGGGCCGCGCACGGCCCGCGCGAAGGAGGAGCAGTGGACAGCACCGCACGCTCGACCGGGCAGCCGCCCCCTACCGTCGACGCCCAGTCCGCCCCATTCACCCAGTCCCCCCGATTCGCCGACGCACCGCGGCCCGGCTCCGCCGCCGGCCAGTCCCCCGGCTCCCCGGACGCCCGCGCGGCCGATTTCGCCGATCTGCGCGCCACCGAGTTCGGCTACCTCGCCGAGGGCGGGCACAGCTACCTCGACCACACCGGTGCCGGGCTCCCGCCGCGCTCGCTGGTCCGCGCCTCGGCGGACCGCATCACCGAGGGCTGCTTCGGCAACCCGCACTCCGAGAACCCCACCTCGCGCGCCTCCGGCGACCTCGTCGAGGAGGCCAGGGCAGCCGTGCTGCGCCACTTCCACGCCGACCCCGACGAGTACGCCGTCGTCTTCACCCCGAACGCCACCGGGGCGCTGCGGCTGATTGGCGAGGCGTACCCGTTCGCCCCGGGCAGCAGGCTGGTGATGTCGCTCGACAACCACAACTCGGTGAACGGGCTGCGCGAGTACGCCCGCGCGAAGGGCGCCAGGACGGCGTACGTGCCGCTGGCCGGGCCGGACCTGCGGATCGACGTCCGACGGCTGCGCGCCACGCTGCCCGCCTCCGGCCGCGGGCTCTTCGCGTACCCGGCGCAGAGCAACTTCACCGGCGTGCAGCACCCGCTGGAGTGGATCGGCCGGATCAGGGAGCGGGGGTACGACGTCCTGCTCGACGCCGCCGCCTTCGTACCGACCAATCCGCTGGACCTAGGCCGGGTCCACCCCGACTTCACGGTGGTCAGCTGGTACAAGGTCTTCGGCCACCCGACCGGCGTCGGCAGCCTCGTCGTGCGCCGCGAGGCCCTGGCCCGGCTGCGCAGGCCGTGGTTCTCCGGCGGCACCGTGCACGCGGTCAGCGCGGGGGCGCAGTGGCACGTGCTGAGCGACGGCGTGGCCGCCTTCGAGGACGGCACCGTCAACTTCCTCGCGCTGCCCGACGTGACGGCGGGCCTCGCCTGGATCGACTCGCTCGGCCTCGACCGCGTCCACCGCCACGTCACCGCCCTCACCACCCGGCTCCTGGGCGCCCTCGGCGAGCTGCGGCACAGCGACGGCTCACCCCTGATCAGGGTGTACGGTCCCGGGCCCGACCGGCCGGGGGCGCCGCGGGGCGCGACCGTCGCGCTCAACGTCCTCGACGCGGCGGGCGACATCGTCGACGAGCGCCGGGTCGCCCACGACAGCGCCCGGCGCGGGATATCCCTGCGCACGGGCTGCTTCTGCAACCCCGGGGCGGGCGAGGCGGCCCTGCGGCTGCCGCAGCGCCGGCTGCGCTCCGCCGCCCGCGCCCGGCTCGCCTCGCTGGAGGAGTACCTGCACCTCCTCGGGCTGCCGTCGGCCGGGGCGATCCGGCTGTCGCTGGGCATCGCCACCCAGCCCCGGGACCTCGACGTCTTCCTGTCCTTCGTCACCGAGACCTACCGCGACCGGACCCCCGACACGAGCGGGCTGGCACCGCGCGAGGGCTGCTGACCGGGCGCGGCAGCCGGGCGCGGAGGAGCGGGGGACACGCGCGCGGGGGCGCCCGGGGTCACTTCCCGGCGCGCCCCCGCGCCATTCCCTGGCGGCACTTGCGCACCAGCACCCACCACGTCAGCGCCAGGAACACCACCGCGAACCCGGCGAGCAGCAGCCACCCCCGGCTCGCCGGGTGCGCGAAGGAGTCGCCGTACGACTGGAGCAGCGGCGGGCCGAGCGGCGAGCCGCCGGTGCGCCACAGGGTCTCCAGGCCGATGCCGCTGCCCAGCGCCTCGAACGCCCACCTGTTGGTCATCGCCAGGCTGAGCGCCTCCCCCGCCACCGTCATGCGCGGCACCGGGACGAACGCGCCCGAGAACAGCACCTGCGGGAAGCACAGCAGCGGCAGCATCAGCGTGGCCTGCCCCGGGTCCGTCACCGCCGCCGACGCCAGCAGCCCGAGCGCCAGCGCCGCCGCCGAGGCCAGCACACTCGTGACGAAGAGCGAGAGGTACGTTCCCCAGCTCGCCGCCGGCAGCCGGTCCAGCGCCCGCAGCACGGCGAGCAGCGCCGCGTCGGCGACCGCCAGCACCGGCAGCACGGTGGTCAGCTTGGACGCCACGTACGGGCCGATCCGCAGGCCCGCCAGCCATTCGCGGCGCAGTACCGGCAACTCGGTGCAGATCTGGAGCAGTCCGTAGGTCAGCCCGAAGAAGAAGGCGCCGAAGGCGATCCAGAACATGATCATCGCGGTGGATCCGGGGTCCGCCGTCGCGGGGGTGAAGGCGCCCGCGCGGAAGAGGACCGCGAACATCGCGATGATCATCAGCGGTGAACCGGCCAGGACCGCCACCGACAGCCGGTTGTGCAGCAGCAGCGCGGTGCCGCGCCGGGTGAGCAGCGCCCACTGGCGGACCGCGCCGACCCCCGGTGCGGGCGGGCCTGCCGTGGGGGCGGGGTCCGGGGCGGCCCCGCCGGGTGCCGGGCCGCCGGGTCCGGGGGCGGGCGTCGCCCGTGCGCCGGACGCCACCGCCCCGTACACCTCCTCGGGGCCCGACACCCCGAACGCGGGGCACAGGTCCTGCGGCGGGCCCGCGTAGGCGACCTCCCCGTCGGGGGACAGGAAGACGACCCGGTCGGCGCGCGCGAGGTCGGCGAGCGTGTGGGTGGTGAGCACGACCGTGGTGCCGGAGGCGGCCAACTCCCGCAGTGTGGAGAGAAGTTCGGCTCCGGTGACCGGGTCTAGGCCGGAGGTCGGCTCGTCCAGGAACAGCACCCGGGGCCGGGTGAGCAGCTCGGCCGCGATGCACGCGCGTTTGCGCTCGCCGCCGCTGAGCGCCCGTACCGGGGTGTCGGCCCGGTGGGCGAGGCCCAGCTCCGCCAGGACCCGGTGCACCGCGGCGGTCAGCTCGGCCGCCGGGGTGCCCGGGGCCATCCGCAGGCCGGCCGTGTAGCCGAGGGTGCGGGCGAGCGGCAGCTCCTGGTGGACGATGTCCTCCTGCGGCACGAAGCCGAACTCGCGGCCCGGGGGGCCCGGCCGCGAACCGTCGTGCAGCACGTCTCCCGCGGAGGGGAGGTGCAGCCCGGCGAGGGTGTGCAGCAGTACGGTCTTGCCCGCGCCGCTGCTCCCCGCGATCATCGTGACCCGGCCGGGCGGCAGGTCCAGCGAGATGTCCCGCAGGACGCGTCCCGCGCCCGCTACGTCCTGGGAGATCCGGACGGCGTCGATCCGCAGGCCCGCTGAGGTGGTGGTCACTGGCGACTCCTTCTCGCGGAGCTCCCGGAGGTCCGGGACTCCCTCGGGTGTGGCGGCTTTGTTCTACCATGCCCGAAATCGCCGAACTCTCGCCGCAAGACGTGCAGTTGTCCGCGGGCCCGCCCGCCGTCGCCCGCCCCGCACGCGGCAGCACCTGCGAAGTAGCAGGGGGTGCTCCTGCCCGCACCGTGCGGGCCGAGCAGTGCCCAGTGCTCACCGGCGGGCTCCGCGGGGGTGGGCCGCCGACGGAAGGGCGGCGGTGGTCGGGTCTTCGAGATCGCCGTCCCATGGGGGTGGCTTTCGTGGGCGCGGTTGACGGCGTCCACCGAGACGGTGAGGAGGGGGGACCGGCCGCACGCGACCCCGCCGGGCGCGGGCCCTGCCGTACGTGACCCCGCCGGGCGCGGGCCCGGCCGCGTAACGTCCGATCCCGTACCTCCGTACCCGGCCGGAAAGGCAGGCACCCATGCGCACGCTCCACGTCGTCACCCACCCCGAGGCGACGCATCACGTCGAAGGGGTCGTCGGCGGCTGGCACGACTCGCACCTGACGCCCGCCGGTGTCCGTGCGGCGGCGGCCGTCGCCCGCGCGCTGCGGGCGGCGATTCCGCGGGGCGAGGAGGTGGAGCTGTTCTCCTCCGACCTCGAGCGCACCCGGCGCACGGCGCAGGAGGTGGCCGGGCTGTTCGGCACGGAGCCGGTGCTGGACCGCAGGCTGCGGGAGAAGTCGTACGGCGAGGCGGGGGGACGGCCGCAGGAGTGGCTGGACCGGCGGTTCGTGCCGCCGCCCGCCGTAGGGGAGCGGATGGAGCACGACGAGGGGGTGCCGGGCGGCGAGACCAAGGCGGAGTGGGCGCGGCGTCTCTACGCGGCCACGGACGACATCCTGCGGCGCCCGTGCTGGCACCAGATCGTGGTGACGCACGGCGGGTCCCTGACGTTCGTGGTGGCCGCGTGGATCAGGATGCCGGTCGAGTCGGCGGACTACGTCAGCTTCCGGGCGCCGTCCGGCAGCATCACCACGCTGCACGAGGACGACTTCTTCCACAACCGCCAGGTCGTACGTCTCGGCGACACCCGCCACCTCGAAGACCTCGAAGAGCTCTAGGACCTCGCAGGGCTCCGGGGCCCGAGGCTTCGGCGCCGGCCGCGCTCAGGGAGCTGCCGGGTCCTCCGTGCCGGGTCCGCCGGGTGATGCCGCGCGCAGCAGGCGCAGTTGGCCGATCTCCGCGACGTTCTTCATGAGTTCCGCGTTCACCCAGGCGACCGTGTGCGCGACGGTGCGCCCGGGGTCGTCGTTCCACGGGAAGGCCGCCGTGCGGTCGAGGTCGGCGTCGGTGAGCCGGTCCAGTCCGGCCAGCCAGTCCGTACGCAGGCCGCGCAGCCAGTCGGCCACCGCCCCGTCCCGCGTCCCCGGCCAGACGATCTCCTCGCGGGCGCGGGGCGTCCGGCCGTGCACGTGGTCGGTGGCCACGCTCAGCCACCATCCCAGGTGCCAGCTCACCCAGCCGGCCGTGGGGACCGGCACCGGATCGGGCTCAGCGTCCGCCCAGTCGGGGACCCAGCCGCCCGTAGCGTCCCGGCGGACGTTCCAGCACAGGGCGGCCGGCTCCCACAGGAGGTCGGCGGGCTCCAGACGCTCCAAGTGGTACTCGAACAACGACCAGGTCAGCTCGAACTGCCAGCGCGGCACGTCGCATCGGGGAGAAGTCACCGGGCGACCCTGGCACAGCGGGCGAGGGGTCGGCAAAGGAGTTTGCGGTGGCCCGGAGGCGGCCGGGCGCACCTGCTCGGCCGCCGGTCCCGATAGCCTCCTCGGGTGACAACCGCTCCCCCGACCCGGCTCGTGGTGCTGCGCGGCAACAGCGCCTCCGGCAAGAGTTCCGTCGCCGCCGGGCTGCGCGAACGGTACGGGCGGGGCATCGCCCTGGTCGGCCAGGACAACCTGCGCCGGGTGGTGCTCCGCGAGCACGACAGACCCGGCGGCGCGAACATCGGCCTCATCGACCTCACCGTCCGGTACGCCCTGGAACACGGCTTCCACACGGTCCTCGAAGGCATCCTGTACGCCGACCGCTACGGCGGGATGCTCGCCGGGCTGCACGCCGACTACCGTGCCCGCAGCCACTGGTACTACCTGGACGTGCCGTTCGAGGAGACCGTCGCCCGGCACGCCACCAAGCCGATCGCCGACGAGGTGGGCGTCGAGGTGCTGCGCGAGTGGTACCGGCCCCGCGACCTGCTGCCCGGTGGCGCCGAGACGGTGGTTCCGGCCGCCAGCTCCCTGCGGGAGACGGTCGACCGGGTCCTGTACGAGTCCGGGCTCGGCGCGGTGGGCGGGGTGCGCTCCGCGGGGGAGTGAGGTGCGGGGGAATGGGATGCGCGGGGGCTTCCGGGGGACGCGCGGCCGGTGCCCGGCGTCGGGGAAAACGGCTCGCGGGCCGTGCGGGCGCGGTGGCAGGGTGCGGCGCATGGCAGCCCCGTACGAGATCCGCGCCGACTTCGACGCCCGCACCGTCGTGGTGTACCAGGCGTACCCGCCGGCCATCGCCGACGCGGCACTGCGGGCGGGCCGCTTCGTCGCGCCGTTCTCGTTCCACCGGATGACGTGGATCAAGCCGTCCCTGATGTGGCTGATGCACCGCAGCAACTGGGCCCGCAAGCCGGGCCAGGAGCGCGTACTGGCGGTGCGGATGACGCGGGAGGGCTGGGAGGAGGCCCTGTCCCTGGCGGTGCTCACCACGTCCGACCCGGCGGAGGTGGCGCAGGCGCCCGTACATGTGCAGTGGGACCCGGAACGGTCGCCGCGCGGGGCCGCGCTGAACCACTACAGCATTCAGGTCGGCATCGGGCGCGGCCTGATCCGTACCTTCACCGACGAGTGGACCGTCGGGCTCACCGACCTCACGCCGCGGATCCGCAGGGCGGCGGCGCTGGTGCAGGCCGGACAGGCGGCGAAGGCCAGGCGGCTGCTGCCCGCGGAGCGGATCTATCCGCTGCCGCGCGAGCCGGCGGCCCGGCTGGGGGCCGGCTGAGGGGGCGTGCGGCTCCCGTCAACGGCCGCATCCGTAAACGCACTTGGCGGCCCGGCCGGGGCTGTGCGAGTCTGCTTCCTCGCCTCCGGATTCCGGAAGTTCCGAAAGGGCTGATCGACATGCTCGGCATGGTTGTCTGGGACGTCCGCTCCCGCGCTTCGACGCGAGAGCGGTAGCCGCCGACCGGCCACCCCGCCGTACCCGTCCGCCCCGCCGCCCGCAGCGGCCGGGCGGCGGCCCGGTCTGCCCTCCCCTCCCGCTCCGCTCCTCGTCGAAGTGCTCGTCGTGTCCCGCACGTTCGATCACGAGGAGTACATGGTGTCCACGATCCACTGGACGCAGGACGACCGCATCACCCGTTCCGCCCGCTGGCATTCCGAGAACGGCAGCCCGTTGCCCCGCCGCGTCGTCGTCGCCGACGACCGTACGAAGGCCGCCGACGCCCACCGTCTGGCCTGCGAGGGGACGGGTCTGCTCTGGCGGGGCGACTTCCACAACGCCCGGCAGCTGCTCACGGCCATGGGCCGGCGCGTCGACCGCACCGCGCCCGGAGCCGCCCCGAAACCAGGAACCCGGGCCTCCGCAGGGGCCGCCGCCGAGGCTTCCGGGCTCGCTCCGGGCGAGGCCTACCGGCTGCACCGGCGGGCGAGCGGCCACCGGGCGCTCGTTCTCGGCAAGTTGCTGGTGCTGCTGGAGGAGGACTACACCCTGGCACTGCGCCGGGCCCCCGACGTACGGCGGGCGTGCCGCGAGGCGTACGGTCGGCAGGAGGGTCCCGTGGTGGTCTCTCTCAGGGAACTGCTGGGGGTGATCGGCGCGCACCAGTGGCGTGCCCGAGGTGTGGAGGTACCGGCGCTCGGCGACCGGGTGCACCCCCACTACGGGGTGTTCGCACCCGTGCGGGGCGAGTACGTCGGCCTGGTCGCGGATGCCCCGCTGCCCCGGGCGGCCGTCCAGGGGGGTCCGGCCGGAGGTACGGCGTTCGACCTGGGGACGGGTACGGGGGTGCTGGCGGCGGTGCTGGCCAGGCGGGGCGTCCGCCGTGTCGTGGCCACCGACAGCAGCGTGCGCGCCCTGGCCTGCGCACAGGACAACGTCCGGCGGCTGGCCCTGGACGGGTGCGTCGAGGTGACGGGGCCGTGCCTGTTCCCCGAGGGCCGGGCGGACCTCGTCGTGTGCAATCCGCCCTGGCTGCCCGGCCGTCCGGCGGGCGCCGTCGAGCAGGGTGTCTACGACCCGGGCGGCGCCATGCTGCACGGGTTCCTCGCCGGACTGACCGCCCACCTGCGGCCGGGCGGCGAGGGCTGGCTCGTACTGTCGGACCTGGCGGAACTGCTCGGGCTGAGGACGCGCGGGCAACTGCTCACCGCGATCGCGGAGTCGGGGCTGCGCGTCGTGGAGCGCACCGGCACCGTGCCGCGGCACCCGCGCGCCGCGGACGCCACCGACCCGTTCCACGCGGCCCGCGGCGCCGAGACCACGTCGCTCTGGCGGCTGGTCCCGGAGGCCTGATGGGGCGTGCCGACGGCGCCCTCTTCACGGGGCCGGGGCGCCGGGGTCAGGAAGGTCCGGGGCGCCGGGGTCAGGGAAGTCCCGGGCGCCGGGGTCAGGAAAGGTGGCGGGGCCGGTCTACCACCAGTAGGCGGGGTAACTGTGGCTCACGCGGTCGACGCGGCCCAGGAGTGCGCCCGCCGCCACGATCACCAGCGTGCCCAGGGTCAGCAGGGCGAGGAAGGTCAGCGGGGCCGGGTCGGTGAGGACCACGATGACGGCGCTGGCCGTCGCGGGGGAGTGCGGGGTGCGGGCCCACGCCATCGCGCCGATGGTGAGACCGCCCGCGACCGCCGCCGTCCACAGCGAACTGCCGCCCACCGCGACCGCGGCCAGACCGATCGTGGTCGAGATCAGCTGGCCGCCGACGACGCTGCGGGGCTGGGCCAGCGGCAGGCCGGGGGCGCCGAAGACGAGGGCGGCGCTGGCGGCCAGCGAGGGGATGAGCAGCGGCTCGTGCAGCAGTACGCCGATGCAGACGAGCAGGAGCATGACCGCGACCCCGTAGGCGGTCATGGCGGCAACGGCGGGTATCGGAGCGCGGGACGGCGCCTTTCCGGCGAGTACGGCCGCGCAGCGCTGCCAACGGGTCCGCTGCGGCGCGGAGTTGTCCTGGTCTGCCTGCTCTGCCTGCTCTGCCTGGTCGGTGGCGGCACGGTCGGGAACGGCACGGTCCGGTGGCGACACCACGGGGGCGGAACTCGGCAGGGTGGAGGTGTCGGGCACGAAGGTTCCTTCCGTGGTGTCCCACCGGTCGGGGCGGGGGCCGGTGCTGAAGCTCCTGCGGGAGAGCTAACGGTTCAATATATAGACAGGCATTAGCTTCCACGACCCCCGGTCCAACGGGCAAGATGCATGCATGGGCCCCCGCGCCGAACACCAGCCGTCCCGACCGTCGCCGCCGGTCACCTCCGAGGTGGACCGACTCCCGCTGCGCGGCGAGCCGCTGCCCCTCGAACTCGTCAACACCACCTTCATCCGGGGCGGTGTGCGCGGCCGTGTCGTCGACGCCCTCGGCGGGGCCGGTGACCTGGACCGGTGGCTGGCCCTGCACCGCGACGCGTTCAGCGAGGGGCTCGGCGGGTTCCTCGACGACCCGGTGCCCGCGGGCGAGGCCCACCTCGCGCGTTTCCTGGAACTGCGGCACGCGCTGCGCGGTCTCGCCGGTGCCGCGACCGCGACCCGGCCGCGTCCGCCCGAGACCAGTGACGTCCAGGTGGTCAACGCGGCGGCCCGGCTCGCCTCGCGGTGGGAGGAGCTTCTCCCGGGCTCCGGCTTCACGGCCGTACCGCGCTGGCCGGAGCCCGATCCGCTGCTGGTGGCACTCGGCGAGGTGGCCGCGCGGGGCGTCGGGCTGTTCAGCGGCCCGGACGCCGGCAAGGTGCGCGCCTGCCCCGCGCCCGGCTGCGTCCTGTACTTCCTGAAGAACCCGGCACGGCGCGAGTGGTGCACGACGGCCTGCGGCAACCGGGCCCGGGTGGCCCGGCACAGCAGGCGCGCGAGGGGCGGGGACTGACCCCGCCCCCCGCGGCCGGGGTCAGCCCCGTGCCGCCCGCTCCGCGCGCGCCGCCTCCTGCGGTACGGAGGGCTCCGCGCCGTGCCGCGTGGCGGCGGCGGCCCGCGCCAGACGCGCGTCCTCCTCGCTGCTGGCCCGCAGCTGTACGTGCTGCGCGGCGGTGGCCGTCCGGCGCTTCGGCAGGCCCAGGGCGAGCAGTACGCCCACCGCGACCGCTGCGGTCGCGATGAGGAAGGCGGTGCGGAAGCCCTCCATCGTGGGAATCGCGACGCCGCCCACGTGCTGCGCGGAGTTGGCCAGCACCATCCCGATGACCGCCGAGGACACCGAGGTGCCGATCGAGCGCATCAGGGTGTTCAGACCGTTGGCCGCACCCGTCTCGGACGGGTCGACCGCGCCGATGATGAGCGCGGGCAGCGACGAGTACGCCAGGCCTATGCCGGCGCCCACGACCACCGAGATCACGATCGTCTGCCAGGCGGCGCTCATGAGCCCGAGCCCGGCGCCGTAACCGATCGCGATGATCAGCATGCCGAGGATCAGGGTGACCTTCGGGCCGAACCGTGCCGAGAGACGGGCGTAGACGGGCGCGGTGAACATCATCGTCAGGCCCAGCGGTGCGACGCACAGCCCCGCGACGACCATCGACTGGCCGAGACCGTAGCCGGTGGCGGAGGGCAGCTGGAGCAGCTGGGGGAGGACCAGCGAGATCGCGTAGAAGGCGACCCCGACCATGATGGACGCGAGGTTGGTGAGCAGCACCTCGCGCCGGGCGGTGGTGCGCAGGTCCACCAGCGGGGCCTTGACGCGCAGTTCCATCACGCCCCAGCCGGCCAGCACGACGAGCGCCGCGCCGAACAGTCCCAGCGTGGTGCCGCTGCCCCAGCCCCAGTCGCTGCCCTTGGTGACGGGCAGCAGGAGCAGGACCAGCCCGAGGGTGAGGCCGAGGGCGCCCGCGACGTCGAACCTGCCCGGGGCGCGCAGCGGCGACTCCGGTACGACGGCCAGCGTCAGGGCGATGGCGAGGACGCCGAGGCCGGCCGCGCCGAAGAACAGGGTGTGCCAGTCGGCGTGCTGGGCGACGAGCGCGGCCAGCGGCAGGGCGAGGCCGCCGCCGACGCCTATGGAGGAGGACATCAGGGCCATGGCGGAGCCGAGCTTCTCGGCGGGCAGCATGTCGCGCATCAGGCCGATGCCGAGCGGAATGGCGCCCATCGCGAAGCCCTGCAGCACCCGGCCCGCGATCATCACGAGGAGCTGGTCGGTGAAGGCGCAGACCAACGAGCCCACCACCATGATCGCGAGGCTGGTCAGCAGCATCCGCCGCTTGCCCCCGAGATCGCCGAGCCGGCCCATGATCGGGGTGGCCACGGCTCCGGCCAGCAGGGTCGCCGTCATCACCCAAGTGGCGTTGGACGGCGAGGTGTTGAGCAGCTCGGGCAGGTCCTTGATGACGGGCACGAGCAGGGTCTGCATGACAGCGACGACGATGCCGGTGAAGGCGAGGACAGGGACGACGCCGCCTGTTCGGCGTGTGGAGCTGGTCGTCGACTGGGACATTGCGGAGGGCCTCCGGGGGCGGGTCTCGGGAACGGTGGCGGTGCGTGATGGACTTCGGTGCGGCTGTGCGTAGTTCAGCTTCTCGCGGTGGTGCGTCGGTAGTGCTTCGGTCGGGTTGCGTGTAGGCCGAACCTGTTTCCCGGGGCGACTATTCCGAGGAACGCCGTACCAACGGGATCCTTGACCTGTTCATTGCGTGCGCGAGGCGTGCCGACGTCCCCCGGGCACGGCTCGGGGCTGGGGCGGGACCGGGGCGCACGGGTCCCCGGGCAGCGGCTCGGGGCCGGGCCGGGCGCGTATTCTCGCCGGGGCGCGGCCCGTACGACGGCCTGCGGTGAGGTGAGCGGAGGCGGATCCCGGTGGCGGACGGCGCGGCGGACGCGGGTACGGACGAGGGCGTGCGGGGACGGTCGGCGGCCGGGGGCTCGCGGCAGTCGCTGAGCGCGCGGGCGCGCGAGGCGGTCCGGCAACGGATCGTCGACCGGCGCTACCCGATGGGCTCGCGCCTGGTGGAGCGCGAGGTCGCCGAGGAACTGCGGATGTCCCGGGTGCCGGTGCGCGAGGCGCTGCGCGCCCTGGTCTCCGAGGGGCTCCTGGAACTGCTGCCGCACAGCGGGGTCCGGGTGCGCAGTCTGGAGCGGGCCGACGTGCGGTACCTGTACGAGGTCTGGGAGCCGCTCGCCGTCCAGGCGTCCCGGCTGGCGGCGCGCCGGGTGGCGTCCGTGGCGGGCGAACCGCGGGGCGTCGAGGCGCTGCGCGCCCTGCTGGCCCGCGCCGAGCAGGCGGCGGCGGTGGGGCAGGGGGAGCGCGAGGTGGCCGCGCACACCGCGTTCCACGAGGAGGTCGTGGCGCTGGCCGGCAATCCGCTGCTCGTACGGACCATGGAGCAGCTGAGCTGGCAGCTCCAGCTGCTCTTCGGGATGCGGGAGGAGCCCGCGCACATGCGGGCCCAGCACGCCGAGATGCTGCGCCACATCGCGGCAGGCGACGAGGAGGCGGCGGCAGCCGCGACCTTCCTGCACGTGCGCGACAGCCGCGCGGTGGCCCTGCACTCGCTCTTCGGCGATGATTTGTATACCAAGAAGTAGCCGGGTGGCCCCGCGGGGCGCGAAGATACGGTGAAGTGCGGGCGGAATCTTGTCCGCACTCAGTGGTTGGTATACAAAAGCGGGAGTCTCCCCCAGGACCGCAAGCCGTCCGCAGACCGTAAGGAGTCCCCCCATGGTTCCCCCTCCCCTCTCCCGGCGTGGTGTTCTCGCGGGTGCCGCGTCCCTCGCGGGCACCGGCGCCGCCCTCGGTACGGCGGCGACCGCCCGCGCGGCAGCGGCGGACGACCCGGCCGGCCGGGGCGGCGACGAGCGCCGCCGCGGCGCCACCGCGGTCTTCCGCGACGTACGCCCCTACGGTGCGAAGAAGTCCGTCGACCTGACGGTGATCGACGGCCGGATCAGCGACCGCCCCGCCCCCAGGAACGCCCGGATCATCGACGGCGGCGGGCGCATCGCGCTGCCCTCCCTCGTCGACGCGCACATCCACCCGGACAAGACCACCTGGGGCGGCGACTGGCTGTCGCGCAAGCCGGCCGGCGGGATCGCGGACTACTGCGCCCAGGACGTCGAGGTGTTCCGCAGCGAGCGCCGCTCGGTAGGGGAGCGGGCGTACGGGCTGATGGCGCACGCCGTCACCCGCGGCACCCGAGCCATGCGCGCCCACGCCGACGTCGCCCCGGCCTACGGCCTGAAGGGCCTCGAAGGCGTCGCCGAGGCGCGCGAGCGGCTGGCGCACGCGCTGGACGTGCAGATCGTCGGCTTCCCGCAGCACGGTGTGATCCGCACCCCGGGCACCGCCAAGCTCCTGGAGGACGCCGCGCGCAGCGGTCTCGTCGACATGATCGGCGGCATCGACCCGATCAGCTTCGACCACGCCCTCGACGAGCAGCTCGACCTCGTCTTCCGGCTGGCCGACCGCTACGGCGTGGGCGTCGACATCCACCTGCACGACCGTGACGAGAAGGGCGTCAAGGTCCTGCGCGGCATCATCGAGCGCACCCGGGCCCTGTCCCTGCAGGGCAAGGTCACCGTCAGCCACGTCTTCTGCCTGCCGAAGATGTCGGCGGGCGACCTGGAGACGATGGCCGCCGACCTCGGCGCACTGGACATCGCGCTGACCACGGTGGCGCCCAACGAGTCCCTCGTCCTGCCGATCGCCAAGCTGCGTGAGCACGGCGTCCGCGTCGGCCTCGGCTCCGACGGCGTGCGCGACTCCTGGAGCCCGTTCGGCAACGCCGACATGCTGCACCGCACGCACATCCTCGGCTGGATCACCGACGTGCGCCTCGACGCGGAGCTCGACGACTGCTTCACGGTCGGCTCGCACGGCGGCGCCGACGTGATGGGCCTGGACCGGTCCTCCTTCAAGCCCGGCGACCCGGCCGACTTCATGCTCCTGCGCGCCGAGTGCACCCCGCAGGTCGTGGTGGACATGCCGCAGCGCGACATGGTCGTGCACGCGGGACGCGTCGTCGCCCGCGCGGGCGAACTGGTCTGATCCCGCCCCCTCAGGGGGACTCCGCACGGCTGCGCCCCGCCTCCTCGTACGGGAGAGGCGGGGCGCGGCCGTGCCGCGGGGCGCAGACTTGACCGCATGGCGACGGGAAAGCGCAGTGCCGGACTGCTCCTCTTCCGGATCACGGGTGCCGGGGCCGGGGGTCCGGCGGGCACGGCGGACTTCGAGGTGCTCATCGGGCACATGGGCGGCCCGTTCTGGGCGCGGAAGGAGGCCGCCGCCTGGTCGGTCCCCAAGGGGGAGTACGGCCCAAAGGAGGAGCCCGCGGCGGCGGCCCGCCGCGAGTTCGAGGAGGAACTCGGGCTGCCCGTCCCCGACGGGACGTGGCTGCCGCTCGGCGAGGCCCGGCAGAACAGCGGCAAGACGGTCACCGTGTGGGCGCTGGAGGCGGACCTCGACCCGGCGGACGCGGTGCCGGGCACCTTCGTCATGGAGTGGCCGCGCGGATCCGGCGTGCACCAGGAGTTCCCGGAGATGGACCGGTTCTGCTGGTGCACGCCGGAGCGGGCCGCCGAACTGCTCGTTACGGGCCAGCGCGTCTTCGTCGAGCGACTGGCCGAGCGACTGGGCGGGCGACTGCGCGGGGCGGCCGGCCCGTAGGCCGGGGCGCCCGCGCGGAACGACGGCCGGGGCGGGGCCGCGGTGGCTCCGCCCCCGACCGGGGCGGATCAGTTGAGGGTGTCGGGGTCCGGGCCGGTGCGCATGCCTCGGTCCAGGGCGCCGATGGCGTCGATCTCCCGCTCGCTCAGGGCGAAGTCGAAGACGTCGAGGTTCTCGCGGATGCGGGACTCGGTGACCGACTTGGGGATGACGACGTTGCCGGTCTGCAGGTGCCAGCGCAGCACGACCTGGGCCGGGCTCTTGCCGTGTGCCGCCGCCACCGAGGTGATCGCCTCGTCCTTGAGCACCGCGCCCTGTGCCAGCGGGCTCCAGGCCTCGGTGACGATGCCGTGCCGGGCGTGGAACTCGCGCAGTTCCCGCTGCTGGAGGCCCGGGTGCAGCTCCACCTGGTTGACGGCCGGGACGACCGAGGACGCGTCGATCAGCCGCTCCAGGTGGGCGGGCTGGAAGTTGGAGACGCCGATGGCGCGGGTGCGGCCGTCCGCGAGCAGCTTCTCCAGGGCGCGCCAGGTGTCGGTGTACAGGTCGCGGGCCGGGGTGGGCCAGTGGATCAGGTACAGGTCGACGTGGTCGAGGCCCAGCTTGTCGAGCGAGGCGTCGAAGGCGGTCAGCGTGGTGTCGTACCCCTGGTCGGCGTTCCAGAGCTTGGTGGTGACGAACAGCTCGTCGCGGGCGATGCCCGAGTCGGCGACGGCCCGGCCGACGCCCCGCTCGTTGCCGTAGATCGCGGCGGTGTCGATGCTGCGGTACCCGGCGCGGAGGGCGGCGGCGACGGCGGCGGTGGTCTCGTCGTCCGGCACCTGGAAGACGCCGAAGCCGAGCTGAGGCATCGTGACGCCGTTGTTCAGGGTGACGGTGGGGACCTGGGGGAGGGAAGTCATGGTTGCGCTTTTCCTTAGTGCCACGAGGGCTGGAGGGGGAGGGGTTCGGAGGGGTTACGGGGGTGAGGGCGCCGTCCGCGGCGGTCAGTGCCGGGCGGTCAGTGCCGGGCGGCCAGGGGCTGGGCGGCCGGTGTCCGGTCCGGCCCGGTGCCGCCGGTCTGCGGCGTCGTACCGCCGGTCGTCGTACTGCCGGTCGAAGCGGCGATCACCGGGGAGGCGGTTTCCGCGGCGCGGGCGGGCTCCCGGCGCTCCAGGAATCCGGAGACCAGGGCGAGGGCGAGTGCCGCGGCGGCCAGGGCCGCGCCCACCCAGTTCGGCGAGGTGTAGCCGAACCCGGCGGCGATGACGAGTCCGCCGAGCCAGGCGGCCAGTGCGTTGCCCAGGTTGAAGGCGCCGATGTTGACCGCGGAGGCCAGGGTGGGCGCCCCGTGGGCGTAGTCCAGCACCCGCTTCTGGAGCGGCGGGACGGTGGCGAAGCCGAGGGCTCCGACGAGGAAGACCGCGACGGCTGCCGTGACCTTGTTCTGCGCGCCGACGGTGAACAGGGCCAGGACCACCGCCAGCCCGCCGAGCGCCGTGAAGAGCATCGGCATGAGCTTGCGGTCGGCGAACTTTCCGCCGGTCAGGTTTCCGGCGACCATGCCCAGGCCGAACAGGACCAGGAGCCAGGTGACGGAGGACGGCGCGTAGCCGGTGACCTCGGTCATCATCGGGGCGATGTAGGTGATGGCGGCGAAGACTCCGCCGAAGCCGAGCACGGTCATCGCCATGGCCAGCAGGACCTGCACGTTCGTGAAGGCGGCCACTTCGTGCCGCAGCCGTACGCCCTCGGCCTTGGGCACGTCGGGCACCAGCTTGGCGATGCCCGCCAGGCCGACGACGCCGAGCGCCGCCACGATGAAGAAGGTGACCCGCCAGCCCGCGCTCTGCCCGACGAAGGTGCCCAGCGGTACGCCGACGACGTTGGCGACGGTCAGTCCGGTGAACATCATCGAGATGGCGCCGGCCTTCTTCTCGGGTGCGACCAGTTCGGCGGCGACCACCGAGCCGATGCCGAAGAACGCGCCGTGGGCGAGCGAGGCGACCACCCGGCCGACCACCATCACCGAGAAGGTGGGGGCGAGGGCCGAGACGACGTTGCCCGCGATGAACAGCCCCATCAGGAGCATCAGCATGTTCTTGCGGGAGATCCTGGTGCCCAGGACGGTCATCAGCGGTGCGCCGAACATGACCCCGAGGGCGTACCCGGTGACCAGGAATCCTGCGGTGGGGACCGAGACACCGAAGTCGGCGGCGACTTCGGGGAGCAGTCCCATGATCACGAACTCGGTGGTGCCGATTCCGAAGGCCCCGATGGCGAGGGCGAGGAGTGCGAGGGGCATGGGGACACCCTTCCGGGATGCATTGCGGTAGCGCCTTACGAGCGAAAACAATAATTGCATGCGCGGGCTAATGCAAGCGCGGCATAAGGGCGTGGGCCTATTACCTCGCCGCGCGGCGCATTCCGCTCGTGGTGAGGACGACGCCGAGCATGACCACCGCCGCGCCGAGCACCACCCCCGGCGCCATGCCCACGGGCAGACCGTCCGGACCGCGCAGGGCGCCCATGAAGTCGAGGGGCGCGATGCCGTTGACCGCCGCGTACCACAGGGGCAGGTACACGGCCTGGAACAGCCGGTGCGTACGGCTCAGCGAGCCGAGGGCCAGCGCGAGCGACGGAACGAACAGCGCTCCGAGGAACCAGTGCAGCAGCCCCGCCGTGTCCCCGCCGGTCGCCATCCGCAGCGCTGGCCCGGCACCGGCCACCGCGGTGAGCAGGAACCCCGCACCCCACTCGGCGAGGATCCGCCGGTGCGCCGAGGGGCAGGCGCCGAGCAGGGCGTCGACCCCGGTCTCGTACCGCTGCGTGCCCAGCCGGGACCAGATCAGCACCGGCCACAGCCAGGCCATCGGGAGCAGCACGCGGGCGACCGCGGTGGCCGGGGTGACCAGCTGGGAGACCACCGCCAGCAGGACCGCACCGGCCCACCACCAGAGGGCGACCCCCTGGACCAGGATCCGCACCTCGCCGGCGAACAGCCGCAGCGCCGGGTTCCGCCGCTCGACGGGGGAGCGGGGCGCGCCGCCGAAGACCGCGGGGTGCGCGGCGGGAACCGCCTCTCCGACCGCGCTGGGAACCGTCTCGCCGACCGCGCTGGGAACCGTCTCGCCGACCGCGCTGGGAACCGCCTCGCCGACCGCGCCGGGGAAGATCCCGGCGGGCGGCTGCGGGCCGCTCGCGACGGCCGGGGGTACGGTCGCGGCACTCTGTGCGGTCGCGGCTGCCCGTGTGGTGCGCCCCCGTGTGGTCGCGGCAGCCCGTGCGGCGTGTCCCCGTGCGGCGTGCCCCCGCGCCGTATCGAAGCGCGGGAACCACGCGAGCGGCAGCAGCGCCAGCAGCACTGCGAGCAGTACGAGGGCGAGCCGGGTCAGCAGGTAGCCGCCGCTCGGCGCGAAGCCGTCCCAGGCGAAGGTCTTCAGCGGCTCGTCGATGAGGGTCAGCCCCAGGCTGAACTCGCCCACCCGGGACGGGTCGATGCCCTGCGCCTCCAGCGCCGTACCGAGCGACCGCACCACCGGGTGCACACCGATGCCGCCGAGCGGGGCGTCCGGCGACTGCCCGCCGATCGCCAGCACCGACCAGACGAAGAACCAGACGACGTTGCCGAACCCCGCCCGCAGCACCGGAATCGCTTCGAAGAGGAGGGCGGCGGCCGCGGTGAACACCATCAGCGGCAGCGCGACCAGCACGAACGGCGTCAGCAGCGCGACGGGGTCGACGGCCGTCACCTCGCCCCGGGCGAGCTGCATGACCATGGCGGTCACCACCAGCACCCCGAGCATCGAGGCCAGGACCAGGACGCTGCTGAGGAACTTCGACGCGAGATAGCGGGGGGCGGACAGCGGGGTCGAGGCGAGGAGCCGGCCGACCCCCGTGCTCTCGTCCCGGGAGAGGGCGTTGCGGACGACGTAGAAGCCGCCGAGGGAGAGCCAGACGGCCCCGGCGAGCGCGACGATCGTGCCGGTGTAGGCGCTGTTGTACCGGCCCCGGTACTCGCCCACCTGCACCACCACCCAGCCCGCCTCCCCAGCAGGGGTGGCGAGCCAGCCGAGGCCGACGGCCGCGAGGAGGATCACGAAGTAGGCGGGACGGCGCACCCGGTCCCGGAAGTCACCGACGGCGAGGGCAAGGAGATTCCGCACGGCTATCGCCCTTCCGCACGGTGGGGGCGCGGGTGCGCGTGGGGGTGTGGATGGGGATGCGGGTGAGGCGGATGGTTCGGTGGCGCGGGGGAGGGGGCGTGGTGCGGTGTCGCGGGACTGGAGGCGTGGTGCGGTGTCGGCGGGGCGCCGCCGTGGTGGACGGTCGCCAGGTAGGCGTCCTCCAGGTCCGGCGCCACCTGCCGGGCGTCCGCGTACGGCGCCCGGTCGGCCAGCAGCCGTACGCGGACGCCGCTGCTCGTCCGCACCAACCGGCTGACCACGTGGCTCCGTTGCAGCACCGGCAGGTCGGCCGGGTCCGCGACGACCTCCCAGACCCGGCCTTCGGCGGCGGCGATCAACTGCTCGGGGGAGCCCCGGTGCAGCAGCCTGCCCCCTGCCACCACGGCGATGTCGGTGGCGACGGACTCGACGTCGGAGACGATGTGGGTGGAGAGCATCACCACCCGGTCCGCGGCCAGTTCGCTCAGCAGATTGCGGAAGCGGACGCGCTCCTCGGGGTCGAGGCCCGCGGTCGGCTCGTCCACGACGATCACCCGCGGATCGGCGAGCAGCGCCTGCGCGATGCCCACCCGCCGCAGCATGCCGCCGGAGTACTTGCCGAGGGGGCGCCCGGCCGCCTCCGTCAGGTTGACCAGTTCGAGGAGTTCGTCGATCCGGTTGCGCGCCGAGCGGGCGGAGAGCCCTTTGGCGGCGGCCAGGTACGCGAGGAACTCGCGCGCGCTGAGGTTCGGGTAGACCCCGAAGTCCTGCGGGAGATAGCCGAGCGCGCGCCGCAGCACGTCGGGCCTGGCCACCACGTCCGTACCGTCGAAGAGGACCCGGCCCTCGGTCGGACGGGTGATCGTCGAGGCGATCCGCATCAGCGAGGACTTGCCGGCGCCGTTCGGCCCGAGAAGACCGAGCATGCCGCTCTCCATGCGCAGCGTCACGCGGTCCACGGCGCGTTTGCCGCCGCGGTAGACCTTGGTGATGTCGATGAGTTCCAGCACGAGGGGGCCTCCGGTGCGGGTCGGTGGGTATGGGTGGGTGACGACCTCCAGATTTCCGTCTGCGTGACGGGGGCACATCTGCCGTTTGGCAGAGATCGGTTGGGGCGGTGCGGTGCGGTGCGCTGCGCTGCGTTGGGCGGTGTGCGCGGGCAGCGTGCGGGGGTGGGCTGTGCGGCGGACCGGCGCCCGCACGGTGGCGGACCGTGCGGGCGGTCCGACGGCGACCGCTCTTCGGCGGACTGCGCGGGGCGGGACGGTGCTTGGCGGAACCGCGCGAGGCGGGCTCGGTGGTGATCGTGTTCCGGGCTATTGCACGCGGGTGCGCGGTGCGGCGGATTGGTGGCGTCCGCGTTCAGGTGGGCTGCGTGTGGCGGGGCCCTGTGGGGTTGGCTGTGCGGGGGAGGGACGTGCTGGTGGGTCGCCGGTGATTGTGATCCCCGAGCACCGTGTGTGGCAGGGCTCCGCGAGGTGCGCTGTGCGGGGCAGGGCCGTGCGTGGTGGGTCGGCGGCGATTGTGCTTCGGCGCACTGTGCGGCGGATTGGTGGCGTCCGCGTTCAGGTGGGCTGCGTGTGGCGGGGCCCTGTGGGGCTGGCTGTGCGGGGGAGGGCCGTGCTGGTGGGTCGCCGGCGGTTGTGATCCCCGAGCACCGTGTGTGGCAGGGCCCCGCGCGGCGAGCCGTGCGGGGCAGGGCCGTGCGTGGTGGGTCGGCGGCGATTGTGCTTCGGCGCACTGGGTGTGGAAGGGATGTGCGCGGCGGGCCGGTGTGGCAGAAGCGTGCGCGGCGGGCCGGTCGCGGTCGTGCGGCGGTGCGTTGTCCAGCGGCGGGGTGTGTGTCAGATCGGCAGGGTGCCGGTGACCTGCCAGCCACCTGTTTCGGGCCGTCCCGCCGTCAGTTCTCCGCCCAGTACGGCGAACCGTTCGCGCATCCCCACGAGCCCCGTTCCGCCGCCCCGTCGTTGGGCGAGCAGCGTGTCGCCGGGGCCGCCTCCGTCGTCGGTGACGACCATCCGCAGCCGCGCCTTGCCGTCCCGCCGCGCGGACACCGTCACCGAGGTCGCGCCGGGCGCGTGTCTGCGCACATTGGTCAGGGCCTCCAGGACCATGCCGTACGCCGTCTCGTCCGTCTCCCGCCGCAGTACGCCGACCAGTTCCCCGTCCAGGTCGAGGGCGGTGGGGACGCGGCCGGACGACGAGAAGCGGGCCACGAGGTCCGGCAGGTCCGCGAGGCCGTGGACGAGCAGCTGCGGCGCGGCCGGCCCCGGGAGTGCCTCCGAGGAGTGGGGCCTTGAGCCGTCGGGTCGTTCGCCCGGTACGCCGTTCGGTTCCGTACCCGGTACGACGTCCGGCACGTTGCCCGGGACCTCGCCCGGCGCGGCGGACTCCGCCGGGTCCGGGGCGCGCAGGGTGTGCAGGGCGCGGTCCATCTGGTCCAGCGCCCGCAGCCCCGACTCCTCCAGTCTGCCGAGGAACTCGCGGTGCTCCTCGGGCTCGTAGGGCGTGGCCTGCGCCGCCTGCACTTCGAGGAGCATGCCGGTCAGTTCGTGGGCGACGAAGTCGTGCAGGAGGCGGGCCATGTGCAGCCGCTGCTCCCGCCGGGCCCGCAGCACGGCCCGGCGGCGGCGTACGTCCCCCGCGCGCAGCCTGCCGCCGGTCAGTACCGCGCCCGCCACCGGCACCAACGCGACCAGCACCAGCAGCAGCGGGCCGCCGTCCGCCGACTGCGGGTTGCGCAGGGCGAAACGCAGCGGAAGCGCGAGCGCCACCAGCGCCGTCACCGCCGCCGCCACCCCGAACGGCACGGCCCCGCGGTACGTCCCACGGGTCAGCCGCCCGGTGAGGACCAGCAGCGCGGCGAACTCGAAGGGCATCCACAGCAGCGTGATCCCGGGTACCCCGCGGTACCCGACATCGGCGACGACGGACAGCGCGGCGACCGCGAACGCCGCCACCGGCAGGGTGATCCGGCCCACCGGCAGGGGCACCAGCACCGCGAACACGGCCGCCAGCGCACTGAATGCCAGCAGCAGCCCCAGGGGCGGGCCCAGGATCGCGGGCCCCAGCAGCAGTACGGCGCTCAGCCCGCAGCACCACGCCCGCCACGAGCCCCACCGCCCGCGCCCAACCACCGCGCGCCCCGCCCCGGCACCCACACGCTTGCCGAACGCGGTACCGCCAGATACGTCATCGCCAGATACGTCATCGCCTGACGCGGCACTGCCGGACGCCACATCGGCCGTGTCCGCGGCGGCCTGCCCGAGCGCGGCCTGCCCGAGTGCCGACTGCCCGAGTGCCTTCTGCCGCGCGCCGGTTGGCCCCGCTGTGGGCTCCCCGGCACCAGGCCCCGCCCCTGCCGAACCCGCCTCGGGCCATCCGTTTCCGAGCCGCTCGCCATCCAGTTGCCCGTTGTCGAGCTGTCCGGTACCGGGCCGCCCGTTCCCGAGCCGTCCGCCATCGAGCCGTCCGCCATCGAGCCGCTCGTCGGCGAGCTGCCCGCTCCCGGGCCCTCCGCTCCCGGGCGACGCCGCACCCCGCCGCCCCGCACCCACCCGTCCCGCACTCCGCCGTCCCGTGCCGGGAAGTCTCATGCCGGGCCGCCCAGTGCTCCGGTCGCGTAGCCCATTTCCCAGGCGCGGACGGCGATGCCGACCCGGTTGCGGACGCCGAGTTTGCGCTGGACGCTCGCGACATGGGTCTTGACCGTGCCCGGCGTGATGAACATCGCGTCCGCGATGTCCACGTTGGTCAGCCCCTCGGCGACCTTCGCCGCGATCTCGATCTCCCGCTTGGTCAGCTTCTCGACCATGGGCGGGAGTTCGGCGGACGGACTCGGCAGCCGGGGCGCCCCGGTGGCGGGCGGGGCCGTGCGCCGTTCGCCGGTGACGTGCTTCAGCAGCCGTACCGTGACCGACGGGCTGATCAGGCTGTCGCCCGCCACCGCCGCGCGCACCGCCTCCACCAGCAGGGCGGGCCCCGAGCGCTTGAGGAGGAAGCCCACCGCGCCGTACCGCAGCGCCGGATAGACGTACTCGTCGAGGTCGAAGGTGGTGACGACGACTACCTTCACGGGCAGTTCGGCCGAGGTCGCCTGCAAGGTGCGGGTGACCTCCAGACCGTCCATCCGCGGCATCCGTACGTCCACGAGCGCGACGTCCGGCCGCAGCCGGCGGGCCGCCGCCAGCGCGTCCACCCCGTCGACGGCCTCGCCGACCACCTCGATGTCCGTCTGGGCCTCCAGGATCCGCCGCATACCGCGGCGCACCATCTCCTGGTCGTCGGCGAGCAGCACACGAATCGTCACAGTCGGCCATTCTCGCAGCCCCCGCTGGCGACGGTCCACGGCGGTCGGCCGGCGGCGGATAGCCTGGGCACGGCTGCGGGGATGCCGCCGTGGACGACGGACGGCCCGCGCGGCAGTGCCGCCGCCCCGCGGCGCACGTGGCCGGACCGGTGTCCCGTCCGCCCGCACTCCCCGCCTCCCCGCAACCGCGCACCCCTGCGAGTCCACGAGAAGGCACCCCGTATGTCCGACGCACCTCCCGGCTGGCCGCCCCCGCCGCCCCCGCACGCCTGGGCGCCCCCGCCCGGGGCCGGTCCCGCCGCCGGTCCGACCGCCGCCCCGCCCGGCTCGCGCTACGACGAGCAGGCCAGGAACGGCAGGCAGAACCCGGTCGGCCGGATCGTCGAGGTCCTGATGGTGCTGCTCTTCGTGGGCTGCGCCACCGTGGTCGCCGTCGTCGTGTCCGAAGTGGTCGCGCTCGGGTTCGGCATCGGGTCCGCGGACCCGGACAGCGAGCAGCTGTTCACCGACCCGCTGGCGGACCAGGCGGCCGGTCTGCTCTCCATCGCCGTCGCGATCCCGGCCGTGCTCCTCGCCGTCCGCTGGTTCGGCCACCGCCCGCCGGGCACGGTCTCCTCCGTCACCGGACGGCTGCGCGCGGGCTGGCTCGGCCGGTGCGCCCTGGTCGCGTTCCCGCTGATGGCGCTTCAACTGGGCCTGCTGATGCTGTGGTCGTACCTGGCCGACGACCCGGACGGCGCCGCGGACACTCCCCGGGCGGCCGGGTTCGACGACTGGCCGATGCTGCTGCTCAGCATCCTGGTGCTGTGGGCGCTGGTGCCGTTCCAGGCCGCGGCCGAGGAGTACGTCTTCCGCGGCTGGCTCGTGCAGGCCTTCGGCGCCTGGGTGCGCACGCCGTGGCCCGGGATCGTGGTCGCCTCCCTGCTGTTCGCCCTGGCCCACGGGCTGGGCGAGAAGACCGGGTTCGCGCTGCTCCTCTACTCCGCGATGTGGTGGGGCTGGCTGACCGTCCGTACCGGGGGACTGGAGGCGAGCATCGCGCTGCACACCGCGAACAACGCCCTCACGTACACCGTCGCCGCCGTACTCGGCGAACTGGCCGACACCGGCACGGCGGCCGACGCCCCCTGGCAGGCGCTCGTCCTGGAACTCCTCTTCGCCCCGGCCTACTGCCTGCTGATCGCCCGGACGGCCACCCGCAGGGGCATCGACCGCACGACACCAAAGGGGCCTTCGGTACTGCCGCCGCTGCCGAAGGCGGCCTGACCGGGGGGCCATCCGGGGACCACCCGGTGGCCACCCGGGGCCCCTCCCTGCGCCGTGCGCCGAGACCCCTGCGCCGTGCGCCGAGACCCCTGCGCCGAGACCCCAGCGCCGAGCGCCCAGCCCCTGCGCCGTGCGCCGAGCCCTCAGCGCCGTGCGTCGAGCCAGTGGCGGCTGCCGAGACTGACCAGGCGCAGCTGCCGGCGGGCCAGTTCGGCGGTCGCCTCCGCGTCGGGGCCCGCCTCCAGGAACGCGGACGCGGTCATCACCATGTGGTCCACATAGACCCCGGCCAGCATCTCCAGGTCCTCGCGCGACCAGCCCGCGGAGTCCGGCAGGGCGCCGAGCGAGTCGGCCACCTCCTCCGCGAACAGCTTCAGTTGGCCGCCGATCGCCTCGCGCACCGGCCGCACCCCGCCGTGCCGTTCGCGCGCGACGAACCGCACATGGGCGGGGGCGGACCGCACCAGGTCCGCGATCAGCTCGACGGTCAGCGCGATCCGCGCCTCGCTGTCGTCCGCGTCGGGCGCCGCCAGGCTCGCGCGGATCGCCTCGTGCAGACCGCCGAGCGACGCCTCCACCAGGGCGACACCCAGTTCGGCGGTGTCCTTGAAGTGCCGGTAGAACGCGGTCGGGGCGAGCCCGACCGACCGGGTCACCTCCCGCAGGCCGAGGCTGCTCAGACTCTGGTGCTCCAGCAGGCCGAGGGCCGCGTCCATCAGGGCCTGACGGGTCTTCAACTTCTGGGCCTGCCGGACCCCGGGGGGCGGTGCGGCCGGTGCGGTGTGACTCATGTCATCCAGTAAACAGTCGTTCTCCGAAGAAGGAAAGCATGGGGATGTGGTTCAGTGGACAACTGTAACTACAAGTGTTCACCGAAACCTTCAACTCCCACTCCCTCGCGAGGTGTTCAGCCGTGATCGCACTCGTCGCCGTACTGCTGCTCCTGGGCGTCCTGCTCGGCCCGGTCGCCCACGTACCCGTCCACGTCACGCTGATCGCCGCCGCCTTCATCGGCTGCTGGCTGCTGATCTTCGCCGTACGGGAACGCCGCCACCGCTGAGACGCCGCCACCGCAGAGAGAGGAAACGACCGTGCAGCTCACCGCACCCACCCCGACAGAGACCGCCCGCGACACGGCCACCGGGCCCGACCGCCCCGCCGGCCGCGGCTCCGCGGCGGTGCGCGACGCCGACGGCATGGCCGTGGCCGCGTTCGTACTCGGCCTGGTCGGACTGCTCGTGATGAACATCCTGCTGGGACCGGCGGCCCTCGTGCTGGCCGTGCTCGCCCTGCGCCGGGGCACCACCCGCCGCTTCCGCGCCTGGCTCGGACTGGGCCTCGGCGTCGCCGACCTGGTGGTGCTCCTGACCGTCGTCGACCTGAGCAACACGGTCTCCTGGAGCTTCGGCGGCTGAAGGACGCGCGAGCGGCCGGCCGGAGGGACTTCGGCGGCCGAGCCGGAAAAGGGCCGGGGGGGGGGGGGCCCCCCCCCCCCCCCCCCCCCCCCCCCCCCCCCCCCCCCCCCCGCCCCCCCCGGGGGGCGCCCGCCCCCCCG